>NZ_JBYSYV010000001.1:0-90037 GCF_058783805.1 Peribacillus sp. FW305-BF15
AACACTCTGTACATTCTAAATACTAATAAATTAATTCAAACAAAGACATTGACTAATCGTAAGAAAGGCATGAGCCCGGTACAATACCGAGCTCATGCCCAACAGGCTGCCTAACGATATAACCTGTCTAACTTTAGGGGGTCAGTTCACATAAAGGAGTTCGACTTTTTAGTTTGGAATTCTCCAGACTCTAAAATTCGCAATATGGGCGGAAATGCATTATTTCTCCCGTTCCTAAAAGTGCACGTTCGGCATTTATTAGGACAAATTACAATATTCGTAAAACCATTTTTACAAACCAGATAACGATTTTTCCTTATTAAAGTGGTTTTTTTATTTTTTTTTTTGATGATGTATAAGTTTAACGTCTACACATGACAAACGCTCAGTCATTCAAAGGCGTGTTGAATAACTATAGAAAGAAAGTGATGGTTATTTATCTATGAAAGATCTGTCTATGCAAATAAGAAAATCGGAAACCACATGTATGGTTTCCTAAACTAAAATGAGGTGAATCATTTTCAAACATCCCTAAATTTGATACCAAACATTTAGATTAAGACTGCTTAAACTGTACCATTTTTTGGGCTTCCATTTCTCTTGAAGTATAGACCGGAATGATTACGATGGATCAGTTGTTGTCCCGACACAATAAATTACAAGTACATTGCTATCATTATGATCGGCAACGGCAACACAATCATGTCGACAATACTAAGAAATAGTGAAATAGCCTATCTCCGATTGTCCATATACTGATTCTGCAACAAAAGTTATTTGAAACATAAAAAGGTGAAAGTAATTTCAATCGGGAAGACGATTTTTCCAACTACACAATATGTAATACAAATGTGCCTCCATAACCAATAAATAGTGAAAAGGGTGGGAACCTAATGGGTAAAAATGATCAAACAGATAATCACAAGGAAGACAACAGGAAAAAATATAACCATATATTAGAAAATATTCAAGGCCAACTCCAACTCCAAGAACAAAAACAGAAGGATCTTCAGGTTCAACTTCAGAATCAATTAATTAAACAACAAAATGATACTTTAAATAAAATCTTACAAGAAATAACGAAGATTTCACAACCACTGGAAAAAATTCAAGACCAACTCCAACTCCAAGAACAAAAACAGAAGGATCTTCAGGTTCAACTCCAGAATAAATTATCTAAACAACAAGATGAGCATTTAGATAAAGTCTTACACGAAATATCGAAGCGTTCACTGCCACTAGAGAAAATTCAAGACCAACTCCAACACCAAGAAGAACAACAGAAGGAACTTCAGATTCAACTTCAGAATCAGTTAATTAAACAACAAGATCAAACTTCAGATAAAATCTTGCAAGAAATAACGAAGATTGCACAACCACACCCCCCCTTATTAAAATCACCTTTTAGCATAATCGATACCCTTGATTTAGATGTAGAAAAAAAGGCGCAAATTGCGATGTTTATAGCAAATAGCAGTAGTGGTAATAAAAATGAAGATGAAACTCAATAAAGAAGAGGCTGTTAAAGCCTCTTCTTCTTTATTTGAAAACAAGTTCATTTCCATCGGATTTCGGTGCACAGTAGTTGCCATACGTCGAAACTAGACGAAGGTTGCAAATGGAGCGAAATGATTCATTAGAATTGTATCCAATATGCTAAGTTTTGCTCTTCACGTACCGAGAAAGTAAAAGTGTTGCATTAGCCTCTAAAAGGATGATAAGTGTTGTTGCTTTAGGAGTGAAATTCCTTAACTATATCCATTCAACATAGATCGAATTCTTATTAAAAAAACCTCCCCTTTCATTTGAAAATTCCCACCTCAAAATCATGAATACAGTCCGTCATATTTTTTAAAATGGCTGTTTTCACATACTTTGTTGCTATTTACCAAGTAGTGAGGTGTGGTTGATTTCCCCTCCAGATGCTCGCTTTCCTTGGTGCGGGCGGTGAGCCCCCTCGGCGTAAACGCCTGTGGGGTCTTCACCTGTCCCGCCACTCCCGCAGTAGTCTCGCACTTCCGCTCCAATCAACCTTAGATAGTTTCATTTTAAAAACAACAACCTTTACGAAAAGAGCCTTTAAAATTAAACAAAAAACTGATCCTGCGATGGAGTTTTTCAAAGAAAGAGAAAGGGAAATCGGTTAGGTTACTGTACCGGAAAAAGCTCTACAGTGGTTAATCCAAACCGTATATCGATCATTTCAACATCCATTACTTAAAAAGTGTAATTGATGTTTTAAAGGGCACTAACCGACAGGCTGCGGGGCCCGGCCACAGCCAGATTGGAATTCTTCCATATATATCCTACTGGCCCCTGTTAAATAAAAATGGACGAATTGGGCTACTAACTAGACCGTAAGTTGTCCTATTGCATATAAAGGATTAATGAATGACAAAAGGGAGGCAGCTTATGAAAATCCGAAAGGCCATTATTCCGGCCGCAGGTCTAGGGACCCGATTTTTGCCTGCTACAAAAGCTCAGGCTAAGGAAATGCTGCCGATTGTTGATAAACCAACGATTCAATATATTGTTGAAGAAGCAGTAGCTTCGGGCATAGAGGAAATAATTATCATAATCGGTAGAGGAAAAAGATCAATAGAGGATCATTTTGATAAATCCTATGAGTTGGAAGATGCACTTTTAAGAAAAAATCAGCTCGATATTTTAGAGGAAGTTCAGAAAATATCCAGCTTGGCAAATATCTATTATGTCCGCCAAAAGGAACCGATGGGGCTAGGACATGCAATTCTCTGTGCTAAAAGCTTCATTGGAAATGAACCTTTTGCCGTTTTGTTAGGGGATGACATCGTTATGTCTAAAACACCCTGTCTGAAACAAATCATCAGTGTTTTTGAGTATTGCAACAGTTCAGTCGTAGCTGTTCAGAATGTTCCGGAAAAGGATGTCAGTAAATATGGAATTATTAAGCCAAAAGGGACAATGATTGAGCCAAACCTTTTTCATATAGATTCTTTGGTGGAAAAACCGAAAAGGGAAGAGGCGCCTTCCAGATATGCGATAATGGGGCGTTATGTTTTTAGACCCGAGATTTTTGAAACGCTTTCCAAGCTTCCGGTTGGACATGGTAATGAATTACAACTTACTGATGCCATTAATGAGCTAAATAAACAGCAGGCTGTATTAGCATATAACTTTGAGGGAAACCGATATGATATTGGTGATAAAGTTGGATTCATTAAGGCAACAATAGACTTTGCTTTGCGCAGGGATGATATAAGAGACGAGGTACTCTCCTATTTAAGGGATGTAAATAAGAAAGAAAACCTCCAAATTATAAAGAGAGAGCTTGAATGATATGAAAATAGCTGTTTTGGGTACAGGTTATGTCGGGCTGTCCACTGGTGTTTGTTTGTCAGAAATAGGTCATAATGTCATTTGTATCGATACAGATGAACAGAAAATTAAAAGCCTACGTCAAGGGATTTCTCCAATATATGAACCTGGTCTGGAGAATTTGCTTATTCAAAATGCTGCAGCGGGTAGACTGCTATTTACTACATCTCATCGAGAAGCGCTAAATGGTGCCGAGATTATCATAATTGCCGTAGGAACACCGCAAATGGAGGATGGGGGAGCAGATTTATCTTATATTGTGCAGGCCGCGAAGGATATTGCTGCGAACCTGGTACAGAGTCCAGTAGTCGTTATAAAGAGTACTGTGCCTGTTGGTACGAATGATTTTATTAAAAACATCATTGAAGAACATTGTAACGAAAGTGTCACCTTTAATATGGTATCAAATCCTGAATTTTTAAGACAGGGGTCTGCCGTCATGGATACGATGCAAGCAGATCGAATCATAATCGGTTCTGAAGATGATGAGGCTGCTAAGAAAGTACAAGAAATGTATCGTCCATTAAATGTACCATTTATACTAACAAGCATTCGAAGTGCGGAAATGATTAAGTACGCATCTAATGCCTTTTTGGCGACCAAGATTAGCTTTATCAATGAAGTTGCCAATTTATGCGGAGTAGTGGGGGCAGATGTTAAAGATGTAGCAAAGGGAATGGGAAAAGATAAAAGGATCGGAGAAGCTTTTTTACAGCCCGGCATTGGTTATGGAGGATCTTGTTTTCCAAAGGATGTTAAAGCGTTGCTTCATACTGCCAATTTAAATGGAGTACATTTTTCCCTGTTAAAAGAAACAGTAGCGATCAATGATTTTCAGCAGGAGCTCCTTGTAACCAAAGCGATAAATCGCTTAGGAGATTTAAAAGGGAAAAAAGTTGCAATGCTTGGTCTCGCTTTCAAGCCAGAGACAGACGACATGAGGGAAGCTCCATCAATCAAAATTGCGCGTTCATTAACCAAACTTGGAGCAGAAGTGGTAGCTTATGATCCGGTTGCAGTGGATAATGCGAAGAACATATTAGGGGATACAATCAGGTTTGCAAGCACAGTCCGCGAAGCGGCAGTGAATGCGGATGCTGTATTCATTGTTACCGAATGGAAAGAGTTTAGACTTTTAGATTTGAAAACATTGATGACAACAATGAGACGGCCAATCGTTTTTGATGGTAGAAATTGTCTTGAAGAAGATCGAATCAGGGCCTGCAAGAAAATTGAATATTACCCAATAGGAAGACCAGCAATTGTTATTGGAATGACATAAAGCGAAAAAAATTTTCTAACACTTCTTTAACTCAGACATGTTGAAAATGTATATTAGGTTCAAACTGGCAATGTAGCACCTTTGATCGTATCTTGGGTACTTTTTTATATTTCTTAAATAGAAGAAAAATCATCATCGACGATTAAAACTTCAGATTAACATCAACTATAACATGTTGTTTTATTATCATTGTTTGTAAATGATCTAGTGTCATGGCACCTACTTAAATCCCACTTTGTATTAGACAAACGCATACTCTCTGTCATTTAGCTTTACTGTATGTTATTAGTCCATGCGTACCTAGGGAGTCCTGCATAATATACTTGAAAAGGTCCAGGAAATTTGCCTTACTATGCATGAAAGGAGATCATTTATTTGCACACAGTTATGCATTTGAATTTAAGAGTTGATCCGACCCAATATATCTCACAGATTCGAGAAGTTCCTGATTATGATTATATTCATATGGTACGACAACCTAAGTATATGTTAGATCTTTCCCTTTTAAATGAGAAGGTTCATTATCTCAATGAAGTTTTCTCACCAAAAGAATATGTCAAAAGAAATAATATCTCCCTATTACATGCTCATCATGGCCAATTAGGGATGTTATTACTTCCTTTTAAAGAGGAAACAAACCTTCCGTTGGTAACAAGTATTAGAGGCAGGGATGCAACCCTGGCTAATCAGCCCATTGGCTATCTAGATAACATGAAAATGCTATTTGATCGAGGGGAGCGTTTTTTTCCAGTTTGTCAGTATTTAGCAGATAGGTTAATTGCTTGGGGTTGTCCTTCAGAAAAAATTAGAGTGCTATATGGGGGCGTTGACCTTAACGAATTCAAATACCGGGCACCACATAAAGGGGATTCTCAAAACATTCTATCCATCGGTAGGTTGGTGGAAAAAAAAGGACATCACATCTTAATGCAAGCTTTCCAAAAAATCAGAGGTAAATTTCCAAATGCAACCTTGACGATTATCGGTAGAGGGGGGCTTGAAGAATATCTCATTTCATTGGCAAATCAACTTAATTTAGGAGACTCTTTTCGCCTATTAAACCATCTCCCTAAAGATCAAGTTCGAGAACAAATGACCAATGCAGATATATTTTGCGCCGCGAGCTTAGAAGCTGCCGATGGAGATGTAGAAGGTATACCTAATACATTAAAAGAAGCTATGGCGATTGGAGTACCAGTGATTTCGACCAATCATGCCGGCATCCCTGAATTAATAACAAATAACAAAGAAGGGGTTTTAGTACAAGAAAACAATGTAGATGAACTGGCAGATGCTCTTGAATTTATGCTATCTAACAGAGAGAAATGGGAAACATATACAGTAGCGGCTCGTCAAAAAGTAGAACAAAACTTTAACCTCGCCCAACAACTTCAACAACAAGCTGAATTTTATGATGAACTTGTAGCCCCTTATAAAGTAGGTAAACGATATTTAGTAACACCGCGCCAAGAAGATAAAAAAGTCCTTAAGGAGACTCCACAGTCTCAACAGCAAGGTAAGTATGATGGCGAAACGATAAAGCCTGGAAAAAAAGCCGAATTAGCCGAAAAAGCCCTTATTTATATGCAACAGCTACAACAGCTTCAAGGACTTCCACAGTTACAACAACTTAAACAGTTTCCGCAGCTACAACAGCAGACTAATGATAAAGTCAAAGATGAACTTGTAACATCTATTAAAAAAGAAAAAGAAGCTAAAGTTCAACAGGGAGCTAAGGATCAAGATGAAAAAATAGCTTTTCGTAAAAAAGAAAAAAAGGCTCAGAAAGCCGAAAAAGTAAAAAAAGCCCTTTATAAAATTCAAAAATTTCAACAGCAGGCCATAGATGAGCAGTTAGGAGGAGATCATGGAGGACTTTAAAACCATTACTGTTACCAAAGGTGAAAAATCTTTGGAAATTCACAATCCAACAAGCTATCCGCTGATTGGAATGGGAGCTCAAGGTGCAGTTTTTCAACTTTCAGAAGATAAATGTGTAAAAATCTATTCAGACCCAGTACAAGCGAAAATGGAGGAAGAAGCTCTTGCAGCTGGAAAACATCTACCCTTTATGCCTTTGATATATGATACAGGACCAAACTATATAGTCATGGAATATTTTAATGCCCCGACCTTAAAAGAATATCTGAGAAATTGTACGTATATCCCTGATTCTATAGTAAAGAAACTTCTCTATATATTAAAGGAATTAAAACAAGCAAAGTTCACCATGATAGATGCCCCTCTACGCCATATTTTTGTCGTCGGTAATGAGGAACTTAAGGTGATTGACCATGTGAATTCCTTCAAAAGGATACACCCTGTACCATTAAAATTATTAAGAGATTTGAAAATAATCCTTTTAAAGGACTCGTTCCTAGCTCAAGTGAAAAAGCTTGAACCGGACACCTTCAATGAGTGGGAGGATTATTTCAATCAAAATAGTTTGGACTTTAGAAATATTCCAGTCCACTCAGGAGGTTCAGGTAATGGAGTGAAAGTGGATAGCGCCATAACACAAACCCTCATTGGAAAAGGGCATCAAGGTGCTGTTTATCGAGTGTCTGAAGAGACTTGCGTCAAACTTTATGGAAAAACTGAACATGCAAATCAGGAAAAAATGGTCCTTTTATCAAGTCAAGACTTGCCCTTTATACCGAAAGTCTTTGAAACAGGACCCAATTATATTTTAATGGAATATCTATTAGGACCAGATTTAAATACGTTTCTTAAAAAACAATCTGTACTTTCTGAGGACATCACAAAACGGTTACTCTATATATTGAAAACAATGGAAAAATCAGGTTTCAAACAAATTGATGCCCCATTACGACATATCATTATAACCAAGAATGGTTTTAAATTAGTCGACCATGTGTACTCTTTTTCACGTGAACAAAAAAGACCTCTCGAGTTATTTAAAGACCTGCGGGAAAGAAATTTTTTAGATGCCTTTTTAGAACAAGTAAAGGCGATAGATCCAGATACGTATGCTGAATGGACAAAAACACCAATCCCATTAGATGAAAATGAAAATACCCTTGTATAGTCTTAGTTATCTAACCGTAACCGAGCATATAAAAAACCGATGATGATTTCGCATTCACCGGTTTCCAAAATGGTTTTAGCATTAACTCACTTAAGTAAGTGCTAGTTCACAGCGGGTATAAGAGTGAATAACTCATGAGGCTTAAAGCGAAAAAAATAGCATGACATTAGTGGTTTACGAATAAAACGTAAGTCTCTCTCCAATGAGAATTTTGAGTTTATTTCCTCTTTTTATCCGTCATGAATTCTGTTCTGTTGGTGTAAAGAATCGAAAGTATCACTTTATAAATAATGTAGTCAGTGTTCCGAAAAAGTGTCAGAATCCTAATGTAATAGAAAGGATTGAAATTAATGCTATGAACATTTTAGTAACAGGGGCAGCAGGATTCATTGGTTTCCATTTAACAAAACGTTTGTTAGCCCTAGATAACAAGGTTATTGGAGTAGACAATATTAATGATTATTATGATGTTATTTTAAAAAACAATCGACTGAAGATATTAGAAGAAAACCCTGATTTTGAATTCCACAAAATGGATTTGTCAAATAAAGAAAAATTAAATCAATTATTCAAAGACAGAACCATTGATATAGTCATTAACTTAGCAGCCCAGGCTGGAGTACGTTATAGCATAGAAAATCCGGATTCTTATGTTAATTCCAACCTTGTTGGGTTTGTCAATATCTTGGAGGTTTGTCGACACAATAACGTAAAGCACTTAATTTATGCATCCTCTAGTTCTGTATATGGAGCAAATACTAATATCCCCTTCTCAACCAAAGACCCAGTGGATCATCCAGTAAGTTTATACGCTGCCACTAAAAAGTCTAATGAATTAATGGCTCATACGTATAGTCATTTATATAATATTCCAACCACAGGACTCCGTTTCTTTACAGTGTATGGCCCATGGGGGAGACCTGATATGGCTTATTATTCTTTTACTAAAAATATTATCGAAGAGAATACAATAAAGGTTTTTAATAATGGAGATATGAGAAGAGACTTCACTTATATTGATGATATTGTTGAAGGAATAGTCCGGTTACTTGATAAACCACCGATTCATACTATTGGATGGGACAGAGCTAACCCTGATTCAAGTTCAAGCTATGCCCCATACAAAATTTATAATATCGGTAACAATAAACCTATAAAATTAATGGATTTCATTAACACATTAGAAAAACTAATTGGCAAAAAGGCAAAAGTAGAATTCTTACCAATGCAACCGGGGGATGTTAAGGAGACATATGCAGATATTGCCGATTTACATGCTGATGTGGGGTTCCATCCTTCAACAACAATAGAAGAAGGTTTAGCTCATTTTGTAAATTGGTACAAAAAGTACAATAAATAAGGAAAAAGAAACAGTGAGTTTTACCAAATGGGATATTAATCGATAAAAAATAAAAGTAGGAATCTCTTTTGAAGTCCAGCCTTGAGGAAATGTTACTAGTCATGGGTGTATGTGAAAAATAGGTGTTGTCAAACTTCAATGTGCATATTAGGCAGCACTGATCAATAATCAATAAATTTAAAGTTTAATATGTAAAAACCCAAAACCAAAGAATGGGTATATGGACGAATAATGCAAGTGAAAAAGATAAATTAAAAATTTTGTAAGTTATTAAAAGGAGAAAGTAATTTGAATCCTGAAAATATGAAAACTCCATTGGAAGTTCTTAATGAGTATAATTTGTCAGATTTTCTCATGACATCCATTAAACGAAATTCTACAAAAAAGCCTCTATTCAAATTAAATCCTCTGTTTGAAAACTACTTTAAAGTTTGTTCTGAAGATCTGCCATATAAAGACATTTATAAAGCCGATTCTATGTTCCCTCAAGAATTTCACAAACAAGTGAAACAAATTGCAGAACGAGGAAAATTAAAAAAATCAGGCAAATATCATGAACTTTCAGTTTTAGCAGAACGCGAAAAGAGAAAATTTCTTATTAAAGGGACTGAGGTGGCATGAAAACCATTGCTTATTTTGTAAGTGAAAACATTAAAACACACCAACGTTTTATATATAATCAAATCGTAAAAATAACTAACTATCGCACAATCGTAATCGGTCCATTCGACAATACCGACCGTACAGAATTCCCCTTTGAAAACTACTATAATATAAACAAAATTAAAGATCTAAAAAAGTTCTTCGAAGAACAAGATATCATAGCCATTCATGCTCATCACGGATCACACGGACAAGAGATTTTGCCATTATGTGAAAAATATAATATTCCTTTGATTGTTAGCATTAGAGGACGAGATGGTTCGGACAGACCGGAAATTTTCAAAAAAAATGCTAAGCGATATTCAGCTTTAAATAAACATGGTGCACACTATTACCCTGTATGCCAATATCTTGCAGAAGGATTAAGAAGGTTAGGAATTCCGGCTAGGAATATGCATGTATTATATGGTGGTATCGAATTAGATCTTTTCCCCTATGCTAACCGCACTCTTCCTACAGTAGGCGAAATAAGAGTTCTATCGGTAGGTAGACTTGTAGACAAAAAAGGATTTGTAACTCTTATAAAAGCATTTAAACACATTTATTCACAATATCCAAATGCTAGACTGCATATTATTGGAGCAGGTGAAGATGAGAAACGAATTAAATCCACCATTGTAGAATATAACCTTAAAGATGTTGTGATTCTTAGAGGAGCTATGGATTCAAAACAGGTTTCGGACGAATTGAAAAATGCCCATATCTTCTGTCTAGCAAGTCAGACAGCTAATAATGGTGATATCGAAGGTATTCCTAATGCCTTAAAAGAAGCAATGGCTAGCGGTGTACCTGTCGTTTCCACTCGACACGCAGGAATCCCTGAATTAATTGAACATCAGAGAACAGGATACCTAGCGCCAGAAAAAAATGATATGGAGTTAGCGAAAGGCATACAATTCTTTATAGAAAATCCAGATGTTTGGACCGACTATACGGAAAGAGCACGGAAAGTCATTGAAGAAAAATTTGATGTCAATAAACAAATTATTGAGCAACAAAGACTATATTCTCTTGTAAATACAGTGAAAACAGAAAATGCAACAGAAAAGAAAACGTATACGCAAACGGAAACGGAAAAGAAAACGAAAGCGGAAACGGAAAAGAAAACCAAAGCGGAATCGGAAAAGAATACGAATACGGAAACGGAAACGGAAAAGAAAACGAAAGCAGAAACGGAAAAGAAAACCAAAGCGGAATCGGAAAAGAATACGGAATCGGAAAAGAAAAAGAAAACCAAAGCGGAATCGGGAAAGAATACGAATACGGAAACGGAAAAGAAAACCAAAGCGGAATCGGAAAAGAATACGAATACGGAAACGGAAACGGAAACGAAAAAGAAAACCAAAGCGGAATCGGAAAAGAATACGAATACGGAAACGGAAAAGAAAAAGAAAACCAAAGCGGAATCGGGAAAGAATACGAATACGGAAACGGAAACGGAAACGAAAAAGAAAACCAAGGCGGAATCGGAAAAGAATACGAATACGCAAACGGAAAAGAAAAAGAAAACCAAAGCGGAAACGGAAAAGAATACGAATACGGAAACGGAAACGAAAAAGAAAACCAAAGCAGAATCGGAAAAGAAAAAGGAAATGAAAAAGAAATCGAAAACAAAAACGAAAACGGAAAAGAGTAAAAAGAAAAAATAAATCAAGTTAGGAAACAGCGGTGCGTGAAGGAAAAGAAGAATAAATGACACTCTTCTAAATTATTGGTAGGTAAAATGATTAGAGTGTAACCAACAACTTTGGAGGTAGCGCATTTGGCGATGCTACCACGTCCGTTACGGGATGAAGAACGAGAAAAGGGAGCTAATGCTCTAGGAACGATGGTTAGACTTCATATTCAATTGATCGCTTGCAATGTGTACTACGATCAAAAAGAAATGCCAAAGAAAGCAAAAAACATACAGGCAGGAGGAGCTGTATTTTCATGGACTGGAAGTCTTTATATACTATTTGGACTAGTTATCCCAATTTAAATAATGAAATGCGTTTAATGCTTGAAGAAATGAAGGATGATGAAATATCACTTGAAGACGCCTTTTATAAAAATTTGGAATTCGGGACAGGTGGTATGAGAGGGGAAATGGGTCCAGGTACGAATAGGATGAACATTTATACTGTTCGTAAAGCGACTTTAGGACTTGCTGAATATATTCAATCGTTTGGGAATGAGGCAAAATCCAGAGGAGTCGTAATTGCTTACGATTCAAGACATAAATCTCCCGAATTTGCATTGGAAGCAGCCAAGACTTTGGCCACAAAGGGAATTAAAGCTTATGTATTTGATGAATTACGCCCTACCCCACAGCTCTCTTTTTCTGTACGTAAGCTGAGTGCATTTGCAGGGATCGTCATTACAGCAAGTCATAATCCGCCTGAATATAATGGGTATAAAGTGTATGGTCCAGATGGGGCACAACTACTTCCTGAGGCGGCGGATCAAGTCATTAATTACGTGAACGCGATTGAAAGTGAGCTTTCCATTGTAGTGGAGGAAGAAGAAGCCCTAAAGAACAGAGGGCTCATTCAAATCATTGGCGAGGAGCTGGATACTGCTTATAACGAGCATTTGCTCACTATTCCGGAAGATTCAAAGTTAGCAGATGAAATCGATGTAAAGCTGGTGTTTACACCGCTTCATGGTACAGCCAATAAATCAGTAAAACGTGCTTTGCATGATCTAGGATATCGAAATGTCCATATTGTTAAAGAACAGGAATTGCCTGATTCTCATTTTCCTACTGTTAAAGTGCCTAATCCAGAGGAACATGATGCTTTTGAATTGGCCATTGCGCTGGGGAACCGTGTTAATGCTGATTTATTGATTGCCACCGATCCGGATGCGGATAGGCTTGGAATTAGCGTGAAGAACAATGCTGGAAATTATGTCGTATTAACAGGCAACCAAACTGGCGCTCTCTTTTTGAATTATTTAATTTCACAAAAACAAAAGAAAGGGACCCTTCCTCAAAATGGAGTCGTATTAAAGACCATCGTGACTTCAGAAATAGGACGGGCGATTTCTGAGCAAAATGGTTTAAAAACTGTAGATGTTTTAACTGGATTTAAATACATTACAGAAAAAATCAATGAATACCAGACAAGTGGAGAACATTCTTTCCTGTTTGGCTATGAAGAAAGCTATGGATATTTGATCAAAGATTTTGCTCGTGATAAGGATGCCATACAGGCTACTATTCTGGCAGTGGAAGTCTGTGCCTATTACAAAAAGCAAGGTAAAACGATGTACGAAGGTTTACTGGATGTATTCGATAAATATGGATACTATATGGAAGATTTACGGTCGTTGACTTTAAAAGGAATTGAAGGTACGAAGCAAATTCAAGCGATTCTCAATGAATTCCGGAGTAATCCACCAAATCAAATCTCTGGTCATCAAGTCGTGATTCAAGAGGATTATCTCAGCAGTAAAAAATACATGTATGGGACAAATAGGGAAGAGGACATCAAACTCCCAAAGTCGAACGTATTAAAATACTTTCTTGAAGATGGGACATGGGTATGTTTACGCCCTTCCGGAACAGAACCTAAAATAAAATTTTATTTCGGTGTTCAAGGAAGCTCGATGAAGGAAGCTCAGGGAAAATTATCCGCCGTTACGACAGGCTTTATGAAAAGTATCAATAAAATGCTTTAAAGAAGTACCCTCATTCAGAGGATTTTCATAAAAACCTAGAGTCAGCATTCAAGAAATGCTGGCCTTTTTTTGTCCATTAATGGATAGCACCCATCCTTTCGGTATCATAAAGACCCTTCTTAAAAATCAAGAATTCCGGGGGGCGAATTAAGTTTTTGTGGCTGAATAGTCCAAACATGTTCAGGGGATCGGGGGCTTATGCGGATATGTATGACCATTAGACACTAACTGAAATATTGAGCATATAATATACTATTCCAATCCACCAAATCCCCCTATGATAGTAGCCTTGCTGATACCGTATGACGTTACGTAGTACAGTTGTACAGGCCCTAGGATGGGCCTTATGAAAGGTGCTAAATAGGGAGGGTTTTTTTAGGATCCTCATCGGCACTCATGTTGAGGCCATAAAGTCTTAAAAAGTAAGACAAGTACATTGAAAATCATACATAATCGTACATTCAAACAAAAAACTGCCAATATAACTATGGCATAGTAATGTTATAAAGATATATTTATATAACCTGGAACCCGATCTGGTTCCCTACGGTGTCTCCATCACTTTCCGCTTGACTTGGCGAAATCATAAAGGAACTGGAGTAACCGTCACTCAGTCTTTCGAGTTGCTATACGGACAGCAGGTTTTGATAAAAACAGGGTATTAAATTTAAAAGTCATGGAATAAAGTATTAGAAGTCAAATGGACCCTGCTTAGTTATTTTTTTCCTATATTCGCTTCATGATCAATTTTCTTCCCTTTTTATTCTTTAGAAGCAGGGAAAGAAAGTTGCTGTCTTTTTAAAAGAAGTTCATGAGATTGACATTTTCTTTTTTTGAAATAAGGTCTATTCCCTGCGAAGGTGAGTGAACATGAAAAATAGAATTAAAACAAAAGTGATAAAAATAATCAGTGGAAACAAGGTAACTGGATTAACTGTTCAAGTTGCAGATACTCAAAGAAAAAGAGAAAAGGGCTTGATGTTTGTCGGAAAATTACCCGAAAATGAGGGGATGTTATTTGTGTTTTCAGAAGAAATATATGGTGGATTTTGGATGAAAAACACATTTATCCCTTTATCCATCGCTTTTCTTGATTCATATGGGGAAATTCTAAAAATACTTGATATGGAACCTTGTATAGAGGATTATTGCCCTACCTATGATCCAGGAATTTTTTATTATTATGCAATTGAAGTGAATCTTGGATGGTTTGAAAAGAATCAAATCAAAGAAGGGGACTATGTAAAGTTTAATTGATTCCTATCTCCACCTCTAGTTCTTGGAGGTGAACTTTTAAAAATGGGTATTTATATTGATTATGCTAGGAAGATTGTGAAGAATTTTACTTAAACGAACATGGTGTTTTCCCTTCATTACCGAAAGCTCAGCAGCTCCTATTCTTATGCAACTAGAGAGGCAGGTTTCTTGAAGGGGCAACTTATATATTAACTTTTATTTCTCCGTACCTAACAAAGGCTACCCCCAGGCCTTGCAGTAGTGGAACCGCACCATAAGTCATAAGGTTTTTAAATTATGCCAAGCCATATTCCTCACTTATGAATTCAAAAGAAGTTTGACAGCATGATTAATAAATTTTAAGTAATGGAGAAATTTCACCCAAAGATCTATTCTGTATAAAACAAATCTTCTATATGATGAACTACAATTTTAATATTTCACTATAAAGAAGTAGATGAATTCAAAAAAGCCTTCTTAAAAAAAAGAAACCGAACTCAAATGACCGGTTTTCTTTTTATTATGGCTCTTTTCGTAAAGAATGTTGTTTTTAAAACGAAACTATTTAAGGTTGATTGGAGCGGAAGTGCGAGACTCTGCGGGAGCAGCGGGACAGGTGAGACCCCACAGGCGTTTACGCCACCAGATGCTCACCGCCCGTCCCGAGGAAAGCGAGTATCTGGAGGGGAATCAACCACAACTCACTACCTGGTAAATAGCAACAAAGTATGTGAAAACAGCCTTGATCATTGATGTTTATATACTAATCGCCTCAATCCTTTAACATCTTATGCTGCCTGCTTTTGTTTCTGGTCTAAGCGATGACTCAGGAAAGTTAAAAGACTTGCCAAGATAGCAATCAGCCCGCCTACCCATGTGACACTCATCAAATTTCCCTGATGGTAAACAATTCCGCCTAATGCGGAACCAAAGGCGATACCGACATTGCTTGCCACAGGCATCAGTGAAGCGGCCAATCCTGTAGCTTTAGGTTGATAAATACCTGCTAGGTCTATCAAATATAGCTGGGTAGATGTTGTTAAAAGGATGGCCATTAATGACATCAAGCTAATGTTAACCAAGCCAAAGATAAAATTATCTGTCGTCCAATATAAACTGATCAGGACCACTGCTTGCACGAGAAAAACAAACCGGAGGCGTCCGATGGCATTGTAGCTGGCAATTTTACCAGCGAGTATGTTGCTGAAAATGGAAATGAATCCGTAGCCAAACAAGATCCAACTGATTGAACCACTTGGTGCTTCCATTCCTTTCAGGATCGGAACAAGATACGTATAAACGGCATACGTCGCTCCAAATCCAAGTGATGGAATGAAAAAAGCCATTAAGATTCGCGGGTGTGTCAACAAAGAAAATTGATCACGCATTGAACTGCGGAATGGACTGTGCATAGTAGGCAAAATGAAGAAAGATGCCAAAAATGCAATAGCTCCGAGTAAAGTCGTTAACAGGAAGGTTGCATTCCAGTCGTACCTTTCAGCGATGACAGTTCCAATTGGTACTCCGATCACGTTTGCAAGTGTAAAACCACCGAAAACGAATGAAATAGCAAGTCCACGTTTTGCGATTGGCATGTTTTCACTGGCAACGATCATGGCAAGAGAAATTAAAACTCCTGTTACAATCGCAGTCATCATCCGAAGTGCAAGGAGCATGACGTAGGTCGTCGAAATCACGCACAAAGCATTCAGGATGATGAACAAACCTATCAAAAACAACATCCATTTCCGTTTTGGAAAATGGCTGGTTGCCGACATCACGAGCGGTGTGGCAATGGCAAACGTAATGGCAAACGCAGAAACGAGTGTGCCTGCTTTTGCATTTGTAATATGGAGACTCGAGGAAATATCGGTTAAGATCCCGACGATAACAAATTCGCTTGTCCCGAGAACAAATGTTAATAAAGTAAGTGTTAAGATGAGCAGCCAATGCCGCTTGGTTAATTCTGTGGTGTGCATAAATACCTCTTTCCTTGATGAATGTAAAGTTGTCACAGGGTGGAAAAACAATCTAACTATCATACCATAAAACATTTTTATGAGGAAAACTCTTGCTTGCATAGTACCCATGATTATTTCCTGCTAAAAAAGCTTGTACCTGAATCATTCACTCATTTTACCGTAACCTGTTATGATATTAAAACAAAAAAAGAATTCGAAACGGATTAATAAGGAAAAGCATAAGGGTAACAAGATAATAAAAATGTAATACTCTATATCAGGGAGAAGAAATAAATCAAACAAGAAGGATGTGATCCTGATGGTTGATGAAATAAAACGGGAACAATGGAAAAAGAAAGTTATCGAAAATCTGAAGAGGGAAGCTGTCAAAAATATCATAGCAATAACGGGAGACCTAGCAAGATTAGATGCTAAAGTCAATAATACTTACACTGTATACATCAAGGATGGAAGGATGATAAAGAAGCAAACAAATGGGAAGTGTGTTGTCATTAATGGGAAAATACAAGGATAAAAAGTAGTGTAGGAACAAAGAAGGCACTTTTTAGAATGCGAAGGAATATAGCGGCAGGACAGCTTCCTGCTTTTAAACCGGGTAAGGGATAAAGACGATAAAATAGTTGTATAGCGTAAAAAATACTCTGGGATGAGTTATTCTCCAGAGTATTTTTTTGTACTTGGCAGCGGTAGTTAGGCATCTATTTTTCCGAGGCAACAAAACAAAAATATGAAAACTTAGCTAAAACAGATTGATAATGATAATCATTATCACATAAAATACTAATTGAAAATGATTATCAATTTCGATTGTTTCTCTGCATGTTTATAAAATGAATTTCGAATAGGCGGTACCTCTGTCAAAAACGAACGGACTGACCCTAGTGCCAAGGTTGAAGAAGAATTCAAAAAAACTGAATGTGAGTGAAGGAGGAGCACCTATGGATAAAAATTTTATAATTTTAGAACTATTTCAGCATGAAGTAAGCTGCTGCTGCCCGGGTCAAAGGCACCAACATATAATTGAGTTTCTTCAAGGAGATGTTTGGACAATTACAAATGAACGGAAGTACATTGATTGCCTAGGATGGCATTCTTTAATAGTTGTCAACAACGAGTTTCAGTTTTTTATGCACGTGGAAGATATCGAGGAACTGTATTCCAAGGGCAGCATTTGCTCCATTTTAGATTTGAACCTTAAAATTAACCATTTGAGTTTTAAAGTAAACGAAGCACTCGATGCACATGATAGGGAGTCATTTCTTTCATTTTCCGATGAACTGAGCAACGTACAAAAAATTAAGAATAAAATGAACTCTGGTGATGTACATGCTTTTTAAGAAAACAAATTTCATGTACATATAACATAAAAACAATAAATCGTTCGAGATGTTGGAAGGGGAACTCATGTCTAAAATCATTATAATTTTTGCCAGTATGAGTGGAAATACAGAAGAAATGGCGAATACCATTGCAGAAGGAATCACAGAAATCAGCGATGTGAGTATCGAAAAGATAGATATTATGGATGTCCTGAAGCTTCCATGCTTGAAGATTACGATGGGATCATATTAGGAGCATATACGTGGGGAGACGGAGAGTTACCCGATGATTTTTTAGACTTTTATGAGGATATGGATCATATCGATCTAACTGGAAAGAAAGCTGCGGCGTTTGGTTCCTGCGATTCATCTTACCCACAATATGGTGCAGCCGTAGATATTTTAACAGAAAAATTAAGAGAACAGGGTGCTGTTATCGTCCTGGAAGGGTTAAAAGTAGAATTAACCCCAGAGGATGAGGATATTAAGAACTGCCAAAATTTCGGGAGGGAATTTATTAAGAATAGTTTTGTCACTTCAATATAGAATTTGAAATTTTATGAGGAGAGAGAGGAGAAGGGAATGATTGGTAGGGAACATCGGATTTCCATTGCTACTTTAACTGATTATCATTTACAGGATTTTATAAGATGTCCTTATCAATTTTACTATTTACATATAGAAGGAAAAATCACCACTCAATCGGATTGGAGGAAGATGGTTCAAGTTGTGGTTAATCAAGTTGTAAGTCGATATTATAAACTTCCTCCAAAAAGTCAGACGACTAAGAAGGTTTTGGAGTTCATAGATGATCATTGGAGTGCCATTGAAGTACGTCAGTTCGAGTCGAAGATTCATTATTATAAGGCTCTTGCTATTATTACAGATCATTTACTCCAATGTTTAACTACTGAAAGAATTGAAAATCCACCTTTGTTTTTATATGAAAAATTTAACATGAATATGGATGAGTTGGGTACCGAACTTTCCTTAACTTTTGAAGTGGCAGAATGGTCAGGCAACTCATTCATCATAAAGAAGTATTTAGTTGATACAGATGAAGAAATGAATCTTTTATTTAATAATATGATTTCGGTATTTTGTGAAAAGGCATTTGGTCAATTACCGGAAAGAATAGAGATATACTCGCTTATGGAAGGTAAAAAAGGAACTTTTATACCGACCAAGAAGGATGTTTCTGGTGGATTGGAATACCTCAACATGATCAAGAATCTTTTACAAGAGCCCAAAAAGTATTTGAAAACGGATTCCTTAACAGTTTGCAAAAGCTGTTCACACCAAAAAAGATGTTATGATGGAATTAATATAAACCAAGAAAGATTTAGTAGTCAAAAATCGTGTTAAAAAAACTGTAATTTCAATCTGTATTATTACTAATTATAGTTTATTAAAGAGAAAAGAAGCGTTCCTAGCTTTTGCCTAATTAACTGAATCAGAGAAATATCCTTCCTAAAAGGTTTTGGAGGGTTATTGGGCATGGCCCAAAATAGTGGAAAATAAAAATTTTAGAGTAGGATTTGACATGCTATTAGCTGTATATTTCACTAACGAGGGCTGTTAAAGCAACCATTGTATTAAGCAAAAAAAGAATGAGATTTGAGCGTAAAAAGTAGAATTGTCTATTTATTACATTTTGTATTCCAAGAATAACCTCGACAGAATATAAGTTCAAAACCAAAACCAAAGCAGTTAAGTCATAATCAAACCATTAAAAATGGGGAAAAATTGATTTTTAAAAGGAAATTCCATACTTTTGTTGAACATGAATATTGAGGAACATTTTAATTGTTTGGAATTGTAATCGTTTACATCGAAGCGTTTAACATATTTTATTTGTTAATGGTGGTAATTATTAGTAATAAAAGAATGGAGGTTAGCCCATGGTTAGCACGATGGCAATCAATAAGGATGATTCCCGTTCCTTTCTAACGGAAGAACTTCTAATATTTAAACAATCAATTCGTGAATTTCTCGCCAAGGAGGCTGTCCCCTTTTATGATCAATGGGAAAAAGAGGGGGAAATACCTTACTCATTTTGGGGAAAGGTAGGAGATAATGGATTTTTATGTCCATGGATTGAAGTGGAATTCGGTGGAATAGGAGCAAATTTTGGATATTCTGTTGTACTGGCAGAGGAATTGGAGAGGGTGGGTTCAGCCTTGGGGGGAATATCCATTCATTCTGATGTTGTAGCCCCTTATATTGCTTCATTCGGAACAATAGATCAAAAACAAAGATATTTACCAAAGTTCATTACAGGGGAAATGATTTCTGCCTTTGCATGGACAGAGCCGGAAATGGGATCGGAATTAGCTGATATTCAAACCACAGCCATCAAGAAAGATGGCTATTATCTTCTCAATGGAGCCAAAACGTTCGTTACAAATGGCTTTAAAGCTGACTTCATGATAGTAGCATGCAAAACAGATCTAAATGCTGTTCCTCCCAAGGACGGAATCAGTCTACTGCTCATTGATAGAGATACACCAGGGTTATCACGGGGTAGAAAGCTTAGTAAACCAGAACAGGGAAGCCTAGGTACAGCCGAACTATTTTTCGATGATGCTTCAGTTCCAGTTGGCAACCTCCTTGGGGAGGAAGGGAAGGGCCTTTCATATATCATGCAAAAACTGCAGCAGGAAAGACTAATCTGTGCGATCAGTTCTATAATGGCAGCAAAAGACATGCTTCACTTGACGATGAATTTTATAAAAAGTCAAAAAGCTATTGATAAGAAAAGAAGTGCATTTAAAAATGCACAGTTTACCATCGCTGAAATTGCGACAGATATTCAACTGGGAAGAACGTTTATTGATGAGTTGATCTGTAAACATATGACTGGGGAGAATATCATAACTGAAGTATCGATGGGTAAACAATGGGTAACGGAGATGTCTAAGCGAATATCTGATAAGTGCATGCAGCTGCATGATCGTTACGGAAGTATGGGTGACGATAAAATTGCCCGGCGTCATCGGGACATTTCTTTGCCAACATTCTTTACAGGGACAGATGAAACTATAAAAACCCTGATTGCTAAAAATATAGGATTTTAATTCATTTTTAATACTATAAATCTATCAAACTGCCTCAGTTAAAATGGGGCAGTTTTTTTTACCATTTTATCAATATAAATACAATGAACTAGTTTTTTATAAAAAATGGTTTAAGCAGTTTACCTTATGGGTACAAGAGACTGTGCATATCAAAAATTAATATTTTTGTAAAATTTGTAATTGTATGCGAATGATGGAGGTGCTTTTTATGTTAAAAATCGAAAATGTATCGAAAATCTATAAGGGAGGAAAGAAAGCTGTAAAAAATATATCATTGGATATTAAAAAAGGGGAGTTCATTTGCTTCATTGGTCCGAGTGGATGTGGAAAGACAACGACAATGAAAATGATTAACCGTCTTATCGAACCATCTGAAGGCAAGATACTTATTAATGGTGAAAATATCATGGATAAAGACCCAGTCGAGCTTAGAAGACAGATCGGGTACGTTATCCAGCAAATCGGCCTTTTCCCTCACATGACCATTCTTGAAAATATCACCCTCGTTCCAAAACTTCTTAAATGGAATGAACAGAAGAAAAAGGAACGCGCACTGGAATTGCTTCAGCTTGTCGATATGGGACCTGAATACCTGGAAAGGTATCCCTACGAATTGAGCGGCGGGCAGCAACAAAGGATAGGCGTTCTCAGAGCGCTTGCTTCCAATCCTCCACTCATTTTAATGGATGAACCTTTTGGCGCACTAGATCCAATCACCCGCGATGCCCTTCAGGAGGAGTTTAAAAATCTGCAGCGCACACTTGATAAAACAATCGTTTTTGTTACGCATGATATGGATGAAGCCATTAAGCTAGCCGACAGGATCGTCATCTTAAAGGCTGGTGAAATCGTCCAAGTGGGAACTCCGGATGAAATCCTCAGAAACCCAGCCAATGAGTTTGTTGAAGAATTCATCGGCAAAGATCGTTTGCTTCAAACTAGACCTAATGTTGAGTTGGTTGAACAAATCATGAGTCGAAACCCAATTTCCATTACAGAAGAAAAATCCCTTACCGATGCTATTACGATAATGCGCGAGAAAAGGGTCGATTCTTTACTTGTGGTCGATGAGCAAAATGTTTTGAAAGGCTTCGTAGATGTTGAAACGATCAGTGAATATCGAAAAAAAGCTAAATTTATCAGCGAAGTCATCAATACTGAAGTCTATTCAGTGAAACAGGATACTTTAATCCGTGATTCCGTTCAAAAGATTTTAAAACGAGGTTTCAAATACGTGCCTGTAGTTGACCAAAATAAACATTTGGTCGGAATTGTCACTAGGGCTACATTGGTCGACATCGTATATGACAGCATTTGGGGAGAGGAAGAAAATCAAGTGGCAGAAGTAGTAGAAATGTTTTAGGAGGTGTAAGAGATGGAAACAATGCTCGATTTTTTACAAACGAACTGGCAAGAATTGATTTTTAAAGCATGGGAGCACTTATATATTTCCATGATCGCTGTTTTCCTTGGAATAATAGTCGCTGTACCACTAGGGATAATGTTGACACGAATGAAAAGGAGCGCATCGATTATAATCGGAATTGCGAACATTATGCAGACATTGCCAAGCTTAGCGGTTCTCGCCTTTTTCATTCCTTTCCTTGGCGTTGGGAAAACACCCGCAATCATTGCGTTATTTTTCTATTCCGTTTTACCCATACTCAGGAATACATACACAGGCATTAAAGGAGTAAATGAAAATCTGCTGGAATCCGGACGGGGCATCGGGATGTCAAGCTGGGAGAGGATTCGTCTGGTAGAATTCCCGCTTGCACTTTCCGTCATTATGGCTGGTATCCGTACGGCTTCCGTCTATTTAATTGGATGGGCCACCTTAGCTTCCTTTATTGGAGGCGGGGGCTTGGGAGATTACATTTTTATCGGTTTGAATTTATACCAAACAGAATATATCATCGCTGGTGCAGTTCCGGTAATCATCATGGCTATCCTGGTTGATTATGTATTCTCGATCATAGAGCGAAAAGTCGTACCAAAAGGCTTGAAAGGCATGAAGGAAGTTGCTTGAGGAGGATTACCATGAATAAAAAAATAAGAAATACAATTTTAATGGCTCTTATCGTTTGTGCATTAATGATCACCGGCTGTTCTTTGCCTGGTCTAGGGTCATCTTCTGAGACTACTGTAAAGATCGGTGCCCAAAGCATGACCGAATCTGAAATCCTGGCGAACATGATCGCTCAACTCCTTGAAAGGAATACGGAACTTGATACGAAAATCATCAAAAATCTAGGTTCGAATTTCGTTCAGCAAAAAGCGATGGAGACCGGTGATATAGATATAGCCGCAACTCGATATACAGGGACTGATTTAACGAGTGTCCTGGGACAGGAAATCGAAAAGGACCCAGTAAAGGCGATGGAAATTGTTCAAAGGGAATTCAAGGAACAATATGGGTTCAAATTTTTTGATTCTTATGGATTCGATAATACATATGCCTTTACGATTTCAAATGAATTGGCTGAGGAAAAAGGGTATCAGAGTATATCGGATCTGGAAAAGGATGCAGATAATTTAAGGTTAGGTGTGGATAGTGCTTGGCTGAAAAGAAAAGGGGATGGTTATAAAGGATTCGTCGATACATATGGATTGGAGTTTGGCGAAATTTATCCGATGCAGATTGGCTTGGTTTACGATGCAGTCAAAAATGGTCAGATGGATATTGTCCTTGCATATTCCTCGGATGGACGGATTAAGGTTAATGATTTGAAGCTCTTAGAAGATGATAAACAATATTTCCCTCCATATGACTGTTCACCGGTCGTTACTGAAGAATTGTTGGAACGGTATCCTGAAATTGAAGAGGAACTTAACAAGTTAATTGGCGAGATCACTACTGAAACCATGCAGGAACTGAATTATGAAGTGGATGGGAACTTGAAGGAGCCATCGGTCGTAGCATCGGAATTCCTTAAAGCACATAAATATTTTGAATAATTGGGAGGTGCAAACTAATGGAAACCTTGCAACAGTTGGGAACTTATTATTCCCAAAATTGGATGTATGTTCTTACTGAATTTTATCGCCATTTTTTAATGTCTGCTTATGGAGTGTTATTTGCAGCAATTGTAGCCATCCCGATAGGCATTTTCATCGCGAAACATAAGAAATTGAGTAATTGGGTATTTTCGATAACGAATGTCATACAAACCATACCAGCATTGGCTATGCTTGCACTCCTGATGCTAGTGATGGGGCTGGGGACAAATACGGTAATCTTATCGTTGTTTTTGTATTCATTATTGCCAATCCTGAGAAACACGTATGTCGGGATTACAAGCATAGATCATGCTTATTTAGAATCTGGCAAGGCAATGGGAATGACAAAGCTCCAGTTACTAAGAATGGTCGAACTGCCATTATCTCTATCTGTCATCATGGCTGGCTTACGTACAGCTCTTGTCGTTGCAATTGGGGTAACTGCTGTCGGTACATTCGTAGGGGCAGGCGGACTGGGAGATATCATTGTCAGGGGAACGAATGCGTCAAATGGAACGGCAATCATACTTGCAGGAGCAATTCCGACGGCATTGATGGCCATTCTTTCGGATCTTTTACTCGGATGGCTGGAACGGATTCTTTCACCGATAAAGAAGAAAAAAGTTCATACTGCCTAGAACAAATCAAGAAAATAAAAAAGCCGTTGCATGTTAATGCAATGGCTTTTTCTTAGCTTACCGATTAGAAGTCAGAAGCTTAGACTGGCAGATTTAGTTTTTTATTTCACGAAAAGGGTAACTATAAGGGTAGTCCTAAAAAAAGTATAAGGGGAATCATTCATGAAACTTACACCTGAGCAGCGTATTGAACTTCATGGCTTTAATAATCTTACGAAATCTTTAAGCTTTAATATGTATGATATTTGTTACACAAAAACCAGGGAAGAGAGGGAGTCCTACCTGGATTATATCGACGAACAATATAATGCAGAGCGGCTTTCGAAGATCCTGCACAATGTTGCGGATTTAATAGGGGCGCATGTTTTAAATACGGCCAAACAGGATTATGTCCCTCAAGGCGCCAGTGTAACCATTCTTGTTTCAGAAGGGCCTGTCGTCGAAGTGCCTATGGGGACTTATGAGGAATCACCAGGGCCTTTACCTGATAATGTGGTCATGCAACTGGATAAAAGCCATATTACCGTACATACTTACCCTGAATACCATCCAAATGAAGGCATTAGCACATTCAGGGCAGATATCGATGTCTCTACATGTGGAGAAATATCACCCCTTAAAGCCCTTAATTATCTCATTCATTCCTTCGATACCGACATTATCACGATCGATTACCGAGTAAGAGGATTTACGAGAGATAAAGATGGGAGAAAATTGTTCATTGACCATGATATAAATTCCATTCAAAACTATATTCCTGATGAAGTAAAAGGTTTATATGACATGATCGATGTAAATGTATACCAGGAAAATATTTTCCATACGAAATGTAAGCTGAAAAGGTTCGATATTAATAATTACTTATTCGGTTATACAGAGGAAAAGCTGAATAAAGAGGAAAGGCAGGAAATTATAGAAAGGCTTCAAACGGAAATGGATGAAATTTTTTATGGTGCCAATGTTCCGCATCCAATAGAAAAAAACAAGCATGCCGATTAAGGGATGCTTGTTTAAATTGAAAAGTTAATTTAAATGGAAAGCCTGAACCAATACATACCCGAGGCAAGTCAAAAATATAGAGCCGACTAGTCCAGCAATAAAAGGTTTACCGCCATATTTCTTAAAAGTGACAAGGTCAATGCTCAATCCTAGTCCCGCCATCGCCATTGCCATGAAGATATAGGAAAGCATAACAAGCATTTCGCCCAAAGGTTCAGGAACTGCACCTGAAGAATAAATGGCACTCATCAATAAAAACCCAAAAATGAACCACGGTATCTGAATGGATTTCCAGGAAAATTCCCTTCCGGTATCCGTTGACCGTTCTTTCCAATTCATGATGATTCCAATTAAAATGGCAACGGGAATGAGCAGGGCCACCCTAGCTAATTTGACCACCACTGCCAAGTCGACAGCCTCATTTCCCCCTGGTGCCGCAGCAGCGATGACGTGAGCAATTTCATGGAGTGTTGCACCCGAAAAAACACCATATCCTTGATCGGATAACTCCAATAATGGATATAGGATCGTATATCCGAAAGTGAAGGTTGTACCTAATACAGCAACCGTCGCTACAGCTATTGCCGTATCTTTTTCTTTTGCTTTTATTTGGGAGGAAATTGCCAGTATGGCAGCAGCTCCACAAATTCCCGTTCCGCAAGCTGTCAATATGCCAAGCTTTTTCTCAACATTAAATAGGCGGGTCAATCCATAAACTACCAATATACCAAATGCAAGACTAATGGCACCAACTGCAAATGTTTTCGGACCGGCATAAATAATATCCTTTAGGTTCAAGCGCATACCCAATAAGATAATGCCCACTCTCAAAAGGACTTTACTTGAATAATTTGTCCCTGCAACGGCGTAAGCCGGGACACCGATTAGCGATTTCCAAACAACACCAATCAGAATTGCAATGACTAACTGTCCCATTATATGAAGGAATGGAAGCTCCGCTAAGTATTTTGCTGCAATGGCAATTAGAAAAGTCAATGCTATTCCTTTTGTAAATCCGAGTTTTCTAGTTTCAACTTTTATTTGTTCCAGTGTGATCACTCCATCTATGTTGATGCTTTAACTTTAAAACTAAATTAAAAATAAGTGAAATATATTTTTGCTATTTCAATGATTACTTCTACTTATGGTAAAATGAAACGCATAGGAAAATAAGGAGGTAACAATGGATCCGTTAAAAGTATTCGTAACTGTAATCGAACAGCAAAACTTTTCAAGGGCTGGGGATATCCTGAACCTGTCGCAGCCAGGAGTCAGTCTTCACATAAGGAATCTGGAAAATGAGTTAGGAACGAAATTAATTTATCGTTCCCCCAAACAAGTTCAAATAACAGAGCCGGGAAAAATTTTGTATAGACATGCAAAGCAAATGCTTAATCATTATGAAACAGCAAAAAGAGAAATAAATGAATTTAATAACGTGGTTAGCGGAACGATGAAAATAGGTGCAAGCTTCACGATAGGGGAATATTACCTTCCAAAAGTATTGGCAGAATTTGCGGCACAATATCCGATGGTGGATATACAAATCATCATCTCTAATTCAAATGATGTCATTCAAGGAATCCGTTCGAATAAGCTTGATATAGGCTTGATTGAAGGGGAAACGGATTATAAAGATATAGATGTCAGGCCCTTCATGAATGACGAGATGATTGTGGTCGTTCCCCCGGATCATCCACTTTCACAGATGGATCTCATCGAGGGCAATATGCTCCAAAACCAAACATGGGTACTTAGGGAGCAAGGATCGGGGACCCGTACATATTCCGATAAACTTCTGAGCAGTCTGGAGTTAAACATAAAAAAAACCTTTATTTTCACCAGTATCCAAGGAGTGAAAGAAGCGGTGATGGCTGGACTCGGCATTGCCTTGTTATCCCGATTGACAGTACAAAAAGAATTGAAGTCCAATGAATTGAAAACTTTCCATTTGAAAAATGAGCCCCTAATAAGACCTTTTTCGATCGTGAAAAAGTTGGACTTTGAAGCATCAAAAGCCATGGAGCTGTTTCTAAGGAAGGTCGAAGAATTTGCGATAAAGGGCCGTCCTAAATAAAACCCTGAACATTTGCTCATCCTTTCATTTTCAATGAAGAGGTTGGGCATTTTTAACGACGAATTATTATTAATTTTAATGAAAACGTCGAAAGTAATTTGGAATATGTCAATGTTTAAACGAATTTTACGTATTTTAACATAATTGCAAACATATAAATTAAATAGGTAGTCTCCAGGAAATTCTAAGCCCCTGTAGACTTTTCCTGATATTAATAATCTTAAAAGGAGCAACCACATTGGCTATAGAGGAGCAGAAAGATAAACGGATTTCTGTTTTCGACAGGATTATAGGATTCATGCCAAAATTTTATGTGATTGGGACAATTTTAATTTTTGTTTACACGTTAGTCGCGATGGCTCATTTAGGTATCCAAACTTTAAAAAAGCCAGAGGAAACCATTGTACCTGCCCCCCCTGTTTCTCAGGGATTTGAACATACATTGATATCGTTAATCATCGAACCTATCGTAACATCTGAATTTTATCAAATCATCTTTAACACATTATTCCTTTACCTAGTTTGGATATTGCTATTCCTATTAGCCCCGATTGCTTTTTACCGTTTAAAACACTTTAAATTCTTTAATATCGAAATTGAAATTGAAAAACAAGATGCAGCCGTTTATGAAGTATTCAGCATGAGCAGTTCAAAAATGAAATTTGCAGCCTATTTAACATCCGAGGAATTTCAATTGGAGATATCAGAGGAAATTGCCAACAGCAAAGACTTTAAAACACCCTTAATCTATACATTGGACTGTGCCGTGGATTTTTATTCCGATCAATTAGGTCTTTCCTTTACCTATGATATCTATACCCTGAACCAGTTCAAAAAAGCAAAGCTGCCTAAATCCATCAAAGCGATGCTTGAAAAGTCCATTCAAACCGGCGATCCGTGCATTACGAATAAAAGCAATAGCGATAGTGAATATTACAAGAACTTTCTTATCCATTATTTCGAAAACATGGACGGGAAATTCGTCACCGTCTTAAATAGTTATCAAACTGAATTCGATACATTCGATAAATCACTGCTTAAAATCCTGCAAAACGTCATATACGATTACTATTTACAATATAACTATATTTACGAAGCAAGTGAGAAGTTGGAAAAGAATGAAACCATTTCCCCTAATAATTAAAAAAACCACCCTACAAGTGGTTATTTTTTTTGGAAAGGTGATTGTTAATTATATTTTGGACAATTACATTATTACCAATGAGCTCCGACGATTTATTTACATGCTGTTCCCGAAAATCCATGTTCTTTATTTTCTTGGACTTTTTCCCATTTTTAAAATTATTGAAGGCATTTAAAAAAGCTATCTGAATCACTCCCCTTATAGATTAGTATATTCATATTTTGGATAAAATTTCATGAAAAACCTCAATTTACTGAAAAATATTTTGCGTATTTAGAGTAATGAAATTACCTAAAAAAAGCAATTATAGACATTTAGAAAAAGTGTTTTAAATGTACGAAAAGGTATTTTATTTGCTCTAATCACTGATTTCTTTGGCTTTATTTATAAGAACTAGAGAAATTTTCCCCAAAATGTTGTATAGTTAGATATGCAGAGATTCGAACAAACATTCGTTTCCTTGAGCAGATTACTTCTTAGAGGGACAGGAGAGAGACAGTGAACGGGACAGCACACATGGCCATAGGGGCAACAGTTGGATTCTTGACGGCAAACACACTTCAAACAGATCCGACCACCACTTTATTCTTGGTGGGCATCGGGGGGGTTTCAGGGCTGATGCCTGATATGGATATTGATGGGAAGTTAAGTAATAGGATTACCTTTTCACATAAGTTTATCCGAACGATAGCACAAACGATTGGGATTTTAATGATCATTTATAGTCTTTTGGAAGGCTCTGAAACGGAAAAGTGGATCGGGGCAGGGGCAGGAATCGGAATCATCATTATTTCGTCTTTCATTAGGCAAAGGCATATGCTGACCTTGACTGGATTAGCGGTATTAGGAGGCGGTTTATCTTTGCAGGAAAGCTGGTTGTGGCTTTTTGGAGTCTATATTATCCTGGCATCCTTTACACCACATAGAAGTTATACCCATTCGATTGCCGGTATCGCTTTCTTTGGCATCATTGCCTTTCAATTCGAAGCCTTTATGGGGATTGACGGAATTTTCGCCACTTGTTCATTAGGATACATAAGTCATTTAATTGCAGATTTGAAATGTTTACCTTTTAATAAACGTGGAGTGAAATTATTTCTTCCATTTTTCTCAAAAGAATTTTGACAGTGGTTTTTTACCGCTGTTTTTTTATGAAGAAAAGATAGTTTTATTAAAGGTGCTTTTCAATATATTGAATGGACACTTGATTCGACTTATTTCTATGTTTTATATGGTCATTCTTCCTAAATCTACTAAATGTAACATATTCGTAAAGATCCTGTGATGCGAGTGATATAGCTTTTCTAGTATATTAGGTTTAGCAAATCACATCAGGGGGTAAATAATTTGTTTAAGAAAATTGTCGTCGGATTGTCATTGGCTATCACGCTTGTAACCGCATCCTTTGCCGGAAACCAAGCGGAAGCTGCTTCATATCATACAAAAGCGATTAAAGTGGCTAAAAGTGAACTAGGTACAAAATACAAAAATGGGTGGCTTTTCTTCATCAGGTTTTGATTGTTCGGGTTTAGTGAAGTATTCATATCAAAAGGCTGGTAAGAATTTACCAAGAACTGCTGCTGACATATATATAAAAGGAAAGAAAGTTAAAAGCCTGCAAAAAGGTGATTTAATGTTCTTTGCACCAAATAAAGCGAAAAAACCCACACATGTGGCCATATACATAGGAAACAATGAATTCATACACTCGTCATCATCAAAAGGAGTGTCATACGCTAAAACCAATAATAGTTATTGGAAGCCAAAGTATATCGGTGCGAAACGTATATAATAGAAGAAAATCAATCTTAATATAAAAAAGCTAAGAGACTTAATGATGTCTCTTTCAATTTGTAGACAAAAAGGTTTCGGAATGATTCATTCCGAAACCTTTTTGGTTTTTTATTGGAATTGAATCAGCTATTGCGGAAAGGAAAGCATGGCATGGGTTGAACAACGAGGGGACTTTTAAGAAAGTATCGATATCACCTCAAGTATTAATACTGCTTAAAAACAAAAAAGTATTCTATCGTAAAATTAAAACAAAGATGATTGGAACGGAAGGTGCGAGACTCCTGAGGGAAAAGCGCGTCAAGGGGAGACCCCACAGGTGCGAAGACGCCGAGGAGGCTCCCCGACCGCCCGCGGAAAGCAAGTACCTGGAGTGGAAATCCAACGTTTAAAAATTGTACTAACCATAAAGAGACTTAATAAAGTCTGTTTTTGTTTTAAAAAATAGGCTCTTTTCGTAAAGATTGTTGTTTTTAAAACGAAACTATATAAGGGTGATTGGAGCGGAAGTGCGAGACTCCTGCGGGAGCAGCGGGACAGGTGAGACCCCACAGGCGTTTACGCCGAGGAGGCTCACCGCCCGCCCCGCGGAAAGCGAGCATCTGGAGGGGAAATCAACCACACCGCACTACTTAGTAAATAGCAACAAAGTATGCGAAAACAGCCAAAAAATAAGAGTGAATGAGGCACATGGACAAGAGAATTGGCATTTTGCTAATAGTTTAAGGTTATGGTAAGTCCTGAATTGGGTAATCGGTAGTATGAAGCATTCATGAAAGCTTTTTAGTTGACTGGAAATGGATAGTTTAATATGCTAAGCAAACCAAATCGAAGGAATTCCTTTTTTTCAAAAAAATTCCCAGACAAAATTATTGAAAGTCAAAGAAGGTCAATGTATAATAAAGTCAGAAAGTCAAAGAAGGTCAAAGATTTGCTTTCAATTTAATTTTTTAAAGGAGGAGTACTACATGCTTTGTGAAAAATGCCATGTAAACCAAGCTAATATTCAAGTTCACCTAAATATGAATGGTCAGGAGCATGATGTGAAACTGTGCTCCACTTGTTATAAAGAAGAACGAAACAAACTTGGAGCAGCTATGGGCGGAATGGATATGGGGAAATTCCAATTTAACGGATCTCCAAATTCATTCAATCCATTTAATTATAATGGTGTACCAAAACCGGATTCAGCTGAAAATGGCGAGGACGGAGGATTGCTTGAGGAGTATGGCCGCAATTTGACCGATGCTGCTAAAGCAGGACTTATTGATCCGGTAATCGGACGAAATGAAGAAATCAAACGCGTCATTGAAGTTCTAAACAGACGCAATAAAAATAATCCAGTTTTAATCGGTGAACCTGGTGTCGGTAAAACAGCCATTGCTGAAGGTCTTGCTTTAGCGATTGTTGAAGGTTCGGTGCCAGTGAAATTACGTAATAAGCTAGTATATATGCTTGATGTAGCATCCCTTGTTTCCAATACTGGAATTAGAGGGCAATTCGAAGAAAGAATGAAGCAATTGATCAGCGAATTACAGGAAAGGAAAAATGTCATTTTATTCATCGATGAAATTCATCAGCTTGTGGGGGCAGGTTCGGCCGAAGGATCAATGGATGCAGGAAATATCTTGAAGCCTGCACTTGCACGCGGCGAACTTCAGCTTGTCGGAGCAACCACTTTATCCGAATATAGGAAAATTGAAAAAGACGGTGCCCTTGAAAGACGTTTCCAGCCTGTACAGGTTAACGAACCTACAACGGCTGAGGCATTGGTCATCTTACGCGGTTTAAAAGAAAGTTATGAATCTTATCATGGTGTAACATATAGTGAGGAAGCCTTAAAAGCGGCTGTTGAACTTTCGAACCGCTACATTCAAGACCGATTCCTCCCTGACAAGGCAATAGACTTAATGGATGAAGCTGGTTCCAAATTGAACTTGACCATCGAAGACGGCCAGGTAGAAAACATGAAAGAACGACTGGCGCAAATTTATAAAGAAAAAGAAATGGCCTTAAAAGAAGAAGCATATGAAAAGGCTGCCGTTCTTCGTGATGAAGAAGAAAAACTGGAAAAGTCATTGCAAGCAGGGGAAGATGCAATTAAGCCAACCGTAACCATTGAAGACATTCAAAATATCATCGAACAAAAAACCGGCATTCCTGTAGGTAAGCTCCAAGAAGATGAGCAAGAAAGAATGATTCATCTCCAAGCGGAGCTGATGAAAAAAGTAATCGGGCAGGAAGAGGCTGTCAAAAAGGTATCCAAGGCTGTTCGAAGAAGTCGTGCTGGGTTAAAATCCAAAAATCGTCCTACCGGTTCTTTCCTTTTCGTCGGTCCGACAGGAGTCGGTAAAACCGAATTGGCGAAAACTCTTGCCGAGGAATTATTCGGGGACAAGGACGCTATGATTCGTCTTGACATGAGTGAATTTATGGAGAAACACAGTGTGTCCAAATTAATTGGTTCTCCTCCTGGATATGTAGGACATGAGGAAGCTGGACAATTGACGGAAAAAGTTCGCCGCAAGCCTTACAGTATCATCTTATTGGATGAAATCGAAAAGGCACATCCGGATGTCATGCATATGTTCCTGCAAATCATGGAAGATGGCCGCTTAACCGACAGTCAAGGCCGGACCGTTACTTTTAAAGATACCGTGATCATCATGACGAGTAATGCAGGAGTCGGTGAGAAACAAAAAGTAATGGGATTCGGAACAAGTTCAGCTGTGGAAGAGGCTTCAATCCTGCAATCTTTAGGGAGCTTCTTCAAACCGGAATTCTTGAACCGGTTCGATAGCATCATTGAATTCTCTGCATTGAAGAAAGAAGATCTTCTGCAAATTGTTGATATCATGATTAACGAGCTAGACGAAACACTTGCTGCAAATGGTTTATCTTTAGATGTGACCAATGAAGCGAAACAAAGGCTAATTGAACTCGGATATCACCCAACTTTCGGGGCGAGACCGCTCCGCCGTGTTCTTCAAGAACAGCTCGAAGATGGCATCACTGACTTTATCTTTGAGCAGCCTGAAGTTAAGAACTTCACTGCAATTGTTGAAGATAACTCAGTGAAAATTATTAAAACACCATAAAGAGTACTAGAAATGCCTCCAAGACCGTAAAACTGTTATGGAGGCATTTTTTTCTTTTTTTGGATTCACTTTTCATTAAACGATAAGTAAGGTCCAGCAAAATGACCTGCTGCTTTCGATTATTAAATATAGATTTCTGAATTTTCGACATAATTTGCAGATTGGATGTTTTGATGGGTAATGCCTGTGGAATCATAACATAATGGAAGATTCGCTCATGATTATAAAAATGAATAATTCCTGTTCTAAAATGGGAATTTCAATGGAGGAATGACCTATTAAAGATTCACTTTCTTATTTTGAAGAGGAAAATAAAAATAACCAAAAACCTATGAATAATGAAACGGAAAATCAGTTGGAATCCCTGCCGATTGCTAATATTAATCCGGTAAACCCGTCAGAATTGGATGATTTATATTTCTATGAAGGCAAAGATTTAGGGAATTCCTATCTTAAAGATAAAACGGCATTCCGGTTATGGGCACCACTTGCATCTGAAGCCAAGCTAGTTACTTATAAACATTGGGATGATACAGATGGAATGGAGATTCAAATGGTTCGTTCGGAAAAGGGGACCTGGACCATTGAGCTGAACGGAAATCAGGATGGATTGATTTATACATATAAAGTGAAAGTGGGAGAAACCTGGAGTGAAGCCGTCGATCCCTATGTTCGCGCAGTTACTGTTAATGGTGAAAAAGGGGTCGTGATAGATTTAACAGATACGAACCCAAAAAGGTGGACACGGGATAAACCACCTCTTGAAAAAGCTGAGGACATAGTCATTTATGAATTGCATACACGGGATTTATCGATTCATCCTGAAAGCGGAATCCATCATAAAGGTAAATTCTTAGGAGTAGTTGAAGCCGGAACCAAAGGTCCAGAAGGAGCGAAAACGGGTCTTGATCATATTAAAGATCTAGGTGTTACCCATGTTCAGTTTATCCCGATATTTGATTTTGCTACAGTCAATGAAAAGAAATTGAATGAACCACAATATAACTGGGGATATGATCCACAGAATTATAACGCTCCCGAAGGCTCTTATTCGACTGATCCGTATCAGCCAAAAGTAAGGATCCGGGAGTTAAAGGAAATGATACAAGGTTTACATGACCACGGGTTACGAGTGATCATGGATGTTGTATATAATCACGTTTATTCTGTGGAGGACTCAAACTTCCATAAACTCGTTCCCAAATACTTTTTTCGCTATAACGCCGATGGCACCTTATCGAATGGAACTGGTGTAGGAAATGATACTGCTTCCGAACATAAAATGATGCGAAAATTCATCGTTGAATCCGTGACCTATTGGGCGAAGGAATTTAACCTTGATGGTTTCCGTTTCGATTTAATGGGTATTCACGATGTTGAAACGATGAATGTAGTGAAAAAGGCACTGGCAGAAATTGATCCGACCCTCATTGTTTTGGGCGAAGGCTGGGATATGGATACCCCCTTGGCCCAAGAGCTGAAAGCAAATCAAAAGAATGCTTTTAAAATGCCTGGAATCGCTCACTTTAATGATGCGATCCGTGATGGTTTAAAAGGGTTTGTCATGAATGAACATGATAAGGGATTCGTCAATGGCAAACCAGGAATGGAAGATATTATAAAAAAGGGCATCGCTGGTGGTTTGGAATATGATGAAGATATCGCCACATATCAAAGACCAGATCAGGTGATCAATTATGTTGAAGCACATGATAATTATACGTTATGGGATAAGCTGCTCATCACTAATGCAGATGCTACGGAAGAAAAACGGAAACAGATGCATAAATTAGCTTCGGCAATTGTCTTACTGTCACAGGGAATTCCCATGATACATGCTGGACAAGAGTTTATGCGCACGAAGGATGGAGATGAAAACAGCTATCAATCTTCTGATTGGATTAACAGGTTGGATTGGAAAAGGAGAGCGGAGTTAGATCGGGAAGTGGAGTATATGAAAGGGCTGATTTCTCTCAGGAAAAATCATTCTGTTTTTAGGTTAAGCACACCCGAAGAAATTGAGGAGCAATTACAATTCATTGATGCTCCGCCAAATGCGGTTGCATTCACCTTACAACATCAAGATTATAAAATGGCAGTGATTCATAATGCAAATTGGGACGCGATAACCATTACTCTTCCGCACGAAGGTAATTGGTCCGTTTTAGTGGATGGTCAGCGTTCGGGCCTGGAAGAAATTGATAGGATTAAAGGGAGTCAGATAACCGTTGCCCCTTTAAGTTCGTTTGTATTGAAAGCAAACACTAATCAATGATACTAAAGTCGAAGTGAGTGAATACTATGTCTCACTTCGGCTTTAGTTCATTTTCTAATATGAAATTGGTCAAATGAAGACTTCCATTATTCACTTTCACAAGTTTGAGAAAATTTGTGCGAGGGTAGAAAATACCAAATGATGAATTTTATCGTTTTTTAAGAGGGGAGCGATTATTTTGCCAGAGAAAGTGCATATAAAAATCAATGGTGCTGAGACCAGTGTGGAAGGTAATCAAACAATATTACAAATGCTGACGGATAGCTCGATTGAAGTCCCGAATGTTTGTTACCACCCTAGCCTAGGTCCTATCGAAACATGTGATACATGTTTAGTGAGCGTTAATGGGGAACTAGTTAGATCTTGTTCCACCAAGATCAAAGATGGGGATGTAATCGATACAGCCGGAGCAGAGGTAAAAGAAGCACAGGTCATGGCGATGGACAAGATATTATATAACCATGAGCTTTATTGTACGGTTTGCGATTATAATAATGGCACTTGTGAAATACACAATACCGTTAAGGAAATGAAGGTAAATCATCAAAGTGTTCCTTTTAATCAAAAACCCTATGAAGTGGATCGGACGAATCCATTCTATCGATATGACCCAGATCAATGCATCCTTTGCGGCCGTTGTGTTGAAGCTTGTCAAGATGTACAGGTCACTGAAACATTGACTATTGATTGGGAAGCAAAACGTCCGCGTGTCATTTGGGATGATAATGTTCCGATCAATGAATCTTCATGTGTGTCATGTGGGCACTGTTCCACCGTTTGCCCGTGTAATGCAATGATGGAAAAAGGGATGGAGGGTGAAGCCGGATTTTTAACTGGCATTGCTAAACAAACTCTTCGACCTATGATAGAAATTACGAAAAATGTTGAAACGGGTTATGGCTCGATTTTAGCGATTTCAGATATGGAATCCGCCATGAGGGATGCAAGGATCAAAAAGACAAAAACGGTTTGTACATATTGTGGTGTAGGATGCAGCTTTGACGTTTGGACCAAAGGCCGTAAAATCCTTAAGATCGAACCGCAAGTGGAGGCACCTGCAAATGGAATTTCGACTTGCGTTAAAGGGAAATTCGGATGGGATTTTGTGAATAGTGAAGAAAGACTAACAAAACCTTTAATTAGAGAAGGGGATGCGTTCAGAGAGGCTGAATGGGAAGAAGCCCTTGAATTGATTTCCCGTAAATTCACCGACATCAAGGATTCTCACGGTCCGGATTCGATGGCTTTTATAACGTCTTCCAAATGCACCAATGAAGAGTCCTATTTAATGCAAAAGCTGGCTAGGGGCATCATCGGCACGAATAATGTTGATAACTGTTCCCGGTATTGTCAGACACCGGCTACTTTGGGACTATTCAGAACGGTTGGATATGGTGGAGATACAGGGGGCATAAAGGATATCGAAAATTCCGAACTTGTATTGATCATAGGCTCCAATACATCCGAATCACATCCCGTGTTGGCTACAAGAATCAAGCGTTCCCATAAACTGGGGAAACAGAAGCTGATCGTCGCAGACATCAGAAAGCATGAAATGGCTGACCGTTCCGACCTCTTCATCCAGCCTGCTCCGGGATCGGATATGATATGGCTATCGGCCGTCACTAAATTTATCGTCGATAAAGGTTGGACAGATAAAGACTTCATTAAAAATCGTGTAAATGGGATGGAGGAATATATCAAGACTTTAGAACCCTACACAATGGATTATGCGGAAAAAGTAACAGGCGTAGCTAAGGAAGATTTAATTACGTTGGCAAAAGCCATTCATGAAGCGGGAAGCGTTGCAGCGCTTTGGGCCATGGGCGTTACCCAGCATGGCGGAGGAAGTGATACGAGTACTGCAATTTCCAATCTATTGCTCATAACGGGCAACTACGGTAAACCTGGAACAGGCACTTACCCTTTACGCGGACATAATAATGTACAAGGAGCCAGTGATTTTGGCAGTATGCCGGATCGCTTGCCAGGTTATGAAAAAGTAACGGATGAAAAGGTACGCGCGAAATATGAAAACATCTGGGGTACAAAAATACCCGAAAACCCTGGCCTTAATAATCATGAAATGGTCGAAGGGATTCATTCAGGTACCATTAAAGCCATGTACTTAAAAGGTGAAGATATGGGTCTGGTCGATTCGAATATCAATCATGTCCATAAAGCATTTGAAAAACTGGACTTCTTTGTGGTACAAGATATCTTCTTATCAAGAACGGCTGAATTCGCGGATGTCGTTCTTCCCGCAAGCCCAAGCTTTGAAAAAGAAGGTACCTTCACGAATACCGAACGCCGTATACAACGCCTGTATCAAGTCTTTGAACCGCTTGGCGACTCAAAGCCTGATTGGCAAATCATTATGAATGTGGCGAATTCGTTAGGAGCGGGGTGGGAGTATCGGCATCCAAGTGACATCATGGAAGAAGCAGCTAAATTATCGCCTTTATATGCTGGAGTAAGGTATGAACGCTTGGAGGGTTATAACAGTCTTCAATGGCCAGTGACGCCAGATGGTAAAGATACGCCACTGTTATTCACGGAAGCATTTCCTTTCCCTGATGGAAAAGCAAGGTTATTTCCAGTCGAATGGACCAAACCGATTGACTTTGGGGATGAGTTCGATATCCATGTGAATAATGGCCGTTTATTGGAACATTTCCATGAAGGAAACATGACCTATAAATCAAAAGGCATCACTTCCAAAACGCCAAAAGTCTTCCTTGAGGTATCCCGGGAATTGGCAAAAGATAGAGGGCTTGAGGATGGCACCCTTGTTCGGCTCACTTCACCGTATGGACATGCAAAAGTGGAATGTCTGATTACGGATCGTGTAAAAGGTAAAGAAGTTTATCTTCCGATGAACGATTCAGGTGACGGGGCCATCAACCAATTGACAAGCAGCCATTCAGATAAAGATACTGATACTCCCGCCTATAAGGAAGTTCAAGCAAAAATGGAAGTTCTTAGGGTCAAAGGAGACAATCCATTGCCGAGCATCAACCATCGTAATGGGAATCCTCAACCGCAAATGGGTGTACAAGTACAAAAAAAATGGGCCCGCGAAGATTATATATTCCCTGGTGACCTCTTGAAGATCAAAAAGGAGGAGAGGAACCGTGGCTAAAGCGACAAAAGTGATCAATCGAATCAGCATTAGTGATGAAGAAAGAAGAAGGATTGAACTCGAGGATATCGAGCGTACCCTATTGGAAAATAAAGAAGTGATTAAAGAAACGTTTGAAGTCATGAAGGGCATGCAGGATCGTGGGATATTATCGATGGTTAACAGCTTGTTGAAGGAAGGGGATAAAGTGCTGAACATTCTTGTCAAGACAGCGGACACCCCAGAAACGGCAAATACGCTGAAAAATCTGCTTCTCATACTTGGCACATTAGGGACACTTAATGTTCAGCAGCTTGAACCGCTAATCCTCAAAGTCAACTCAGGGATTGCCCGTGTGGCCGAAGCTGATAAAACGCCAGAAAAGCCAAGTTATTTAGCATTACTGCGTTCCTTGAATGACCAAGAAGTCAAACAAGCCATGACCTTCCTGATGACTTTTATTAAAGGAATGGGAGAAGATACAAGCGATTTGGAAAGAACCACCCAATTACCGGAGAATCAGCATTTGCATAAAACGAATGAAACAGCGGAAATAGAACGGCCCGCCTCAAGAAAATCATACGGATCAAGTACTCCCAGTAAAAGCGGAAGCGATAAAAAACGAAACACCGGTTGGTTTTGGATTGCAGCTGGAGTTTCACTCGTAACGATTCCACTAACCTTAGCTAAAAGTAAGAAATAAAGTGCCTTGCTCGTTAAACTTATTGAAATGGACGTAGAATCGTATAAGAAATTGACTTTGTTTTTTGAGAACCCACTAAAAATATTTAAGCCGATGATCGCCAAAAGGGAATTCATCGGTTTTTTTCGATGAACGTGCTATCAAAATTTCTCTCGCCATCCTTTTATTACATATACTTATCTTAGATCCAAATAATAAAAGCGATCATTGGTGAAACGAACACACACTTAATTAGTAAGGGGCGGAAAAGTGAGGATAGGACGTTCTCTAAAAAGAGCTAAAGAAAAACCTACAACCGATGGCACCTATTATGTGAGGGAGTGAAAATGTAAAGAGATTTATGAAAGAGCTCGGTCATAGTTCAGATATGTCCGTGCGAATGATTGAATCTCCACACCAAAAATCGGTAAAGCCAACTGTAATCCATCTTGACGGATTGTCGGATGGTAACATCATTATGGCATGGAAAGAGTTGATTCCTATAGGTATCACCGTGCCTTTTGGAAAGTTGATTACGATTACGATGATCCTTCCGTATTGAATAAAAAGAGTTCTGTCGTTAAAGTGGGCCTCTTTGCATAATTATAGGTGGGGTTTCCTTAACCCTCATTCGATCGTTCTTTGTCCGTATTAGGTCCTTATTGATAACCGCATATAAAAAACAAAAAATTAAACCAGCTGCTTCATGAAGAGGGAGGCTGCCGGTTTTTGATAGCTGAGGATATAAACAAATATAAAAAAATATGGTAAATAACAAGAGCAGAAAGGAATCTTCTCCACGACCTACGATCAAATATTGTTTGATTCTAAAGAAAGAGCCATATATTCAAGACCTGTAGGTTGTCGAGGAGTATAATAAGTAAATACGTGCCTAAAAAACACAATGATGGTAGCGCTCTTATCACAGTATCACCTCATTCTTTTATCTTAAAGCGTGGTAAATACTTTAAAATTATGTACGAAAGTCGTACCAGAAAGCCATTTTAGTATAATTGACATTTTAAATCCTAATAATTAAGGAAACTTATGCTTGTAGAAACAGCTTACGTGCCATAAAATGGGAGTATTAAAAGGAGCAAGGAGTGTAAAAATGAATTTGAAATTAATGACGGTCACTATGGGAATCTGTTTTTCGATAATACTTTCAGGTTGTTCAAGTGAAGAGGAAAGTGTTGTACAAAAAGAAAGCGGCCATGAAGGACATTCAGAGCATACGGTATCCGGAGATCTTCAGGAGGAGACAAGCAGTAAGGAAATAGCACCTGATTTCTTAGCTGAAAAACCTGAGGATATGAAGACAATCTATTTAGCTGTTGCACAAAATAAAGATTTACTAGAAAAAATACCTTGTTATTGCGGTTGCGGAGAGTCAGCTAACCATAAAAATAATTATGATTGCTTTATCCATGAGAATAAAAAAAATGGGGAAGTGGTTTGGGATGACCACGGGACAAGATGCGGAGTTTGCTTGGAAATTGCTGCGCAATCCATATTGGACTTGAATGATGGCATGAGCGTCAAAGAGATCCGGAATAAAGTCGATGAAAAATATAAAAGTGGGTATGCCAAACCAACTCCTACCCCTGAAGTGTAATACAAGACAGACATGTTAACGAAGATGGCGCGATGCAGCTAAACAGTTAGACAAATACGAATGTTCAGAACGGCAACTCAACCTGAACTTGACGAAGAAAACATGGACATTAATGACGCGGAAAATCAATTGACTGAAGTAAAAGACCAGACCGGTAATAATCTGTTCAAGTTTCCCAATCATGAAAAGGTTAAACTTTAACTTTCCAGAATGAATTCCTCCATCCGTATTGATTAAGGAAGAGAGTTATATTATTTCATGAATCAGTATATTGCAGTGTTCATTTAGTTAGTAAACACTACAAGAACGTTCATTTTAATAAACATTAACAGGAACAAATAAAATATTTATAGTGAAAATACTCTGGGTTAGTTCCCAGAGTATTTTTTATTTAAAAGTCGTATTTGAACGAGCAGAAAGAAAGATCGGAGAAGCGATTTTAGGGGGAGAGGAAATATAGATTTTATGCGCAAGAGTAATCCATTCTTTTAGTACGAGGATGACTTTATTTACATAATAGGAAATTTAAAATGATAGGCATAAAATCACTATAAACTTATTGTCAACTACTGGTAAGGAATGTTTTAATCTTGCCCAATGAATAGAATTCATAAGGCGGGTAAATTTCTTAGGAAAAGACATAATAGTGTAACACGAACTAGGTCTTCAACAATAGCCCAATCAGGTCAATGAAACTGCGAAGCTTTGGTTGTCAAAGGATTATGTTCTTATTAATACAAAGAGAATATGGACTCCTAATGGAAAATGCATGAATCTTGCAGCTTTTTCTTCCTTGATTTTTTAACAACCTAAAAATCGGGTAGTTTTTTCGACTTTTTCACTCGAAATCCTAAAAATTTTTTGGTGGATAGACCGATTATTATGCAATTATTGAAAAAACAGAATATGATTCAGTGATCTAAACAAGTGCGATTTCATGAAGTATTCAGTTTCTATCGCATTACTTTATGCCATATACAGTTACCTGGAGTTAAATAATAAATTTAAGAAATGGCTTGTTCCAAAAGAAACGATTCTCATTGATAAGGGGGAAATACTAAATAAGGGCGGCTTAGTATAAAGAGAGATTAGAAATAGAAACTTTAATAGCCCAGATGAGAGTTAATGGATACACGGATATAATTATAGAGCGACCAAGGGAACAAACCGGAGAAATTAGCTTTATTCCTAATGAAGATGTAAGGCCACTTCAGCCAAAAGATATTCTTTTGCATCCCACACCCACCTAGATTCGTATCCCTATAATTATAGACGGCGAAATACAAACATCTAATTAAAGTTATTTAGTAAAAGATCAGGATTGGCTTATTACACAATTAACTTCTTATATAAAGAATTGGATAAAGTGTTCTAGCAACATATAATATTCGTGCGGTTCTTGATTTAATCCTAAAAGGGAAATAGGGAATGCAATTAATGTAAAGGGGAATAATCAGGTTTACCAGAAATTAAATAGCATAAAAATGAAAGCTTTAACCACTAAATGGATATACTAACATCCGTTACTGAACTGATTCTTAAGATGAACTCGCAGGAATGAATAACTAAAATAATTATTTTAAGATATCCATTACCTTTAATCACAAACTAAGGATAAAAGGAGGAAACCATGCAGCCATCTGATAATATCTCTAGTGATCAAGAAATTTGTATGCATTTTGATACGGGATCTCAACCGTTTTTTGGGGCGATTATTCCTCCAATATTCGGGAATTCCTTATTTGTCTACCCCACACATGAAGAGTTTGTTCAAGCAGAAAAAGATCAACAAAATCATTATGTATATTCACGAGGAACCAATCCAACTGTTGAAATAGCGGAAAAAAAAATGGCCGCATTGGAGCAAGGGGAGCAGTGTAAGTGCTTTGCCTCGGGAATGGCTGCGATTGCTGCAGCAATTTTCAACAGCGTAAAAGCCGGGGAACATGTATTATGTATAAGTAACATCTACAAATCAACGATGAATCTGTTGACTTATATGGAGAAGTTTGGGGTTAACCATTCAGTTGTCTACTCGACTTTGAAGGAAGATATCGAAAAAGCCATCTTGCCCAATACAAAATTAATATTTTTGGAAAATCCAACAGATATGAACCTCCAACTTGTGGATTTAAAGTCTATTGCTGATATGGCTAAATCATGTGACATTCGCACGATTATTGATAATACAAGGGCAACTCCCCTGTTTCAAAAGCCTTTAACTCATGGGATTGATATTGTTATTCATTCCGCCTCTAAATACTTGGGAGGACACAGTGATTTGGTAGGCGGAGCATTAATTACTAGTGAGGAAATAATGAAGGATCTTTTTAATAAGGAGTATTTGTTGTTTGGTGGAACAATGGGGCCTCGAGAAGCTTCACTATTGTTGCGTGGATTGCAAACATTGCCTTTACGTATGAAAGTACATCAGGAAAACACCAAGCAAATCGCAAATTTCCTTTCATCCCATTCAGCTGTAGCAAAGGTAAATTATCCTGGACTTCGCTCGAAGCATAATTCTGAGTTAAATAATAAACAGCTAACCGGATTTTCAGGTTTAATGACCTTCGCACTTAAAAATGCAAATTATGAAACAGTTAAGGCAGTGATAAACAAAATGAGGATATTTAAAATTGGAGTGTCTTGGGGTTCTTTCGAGAGTCTTATTATGTCCCCTAATTTTGGTAACAATGCTGAAACGTTGATCAAGGATCATGTAAGCCCAGGGTTAATCCGTCTCTCTGTAGGAATGGAACCAGCAGAAGAATTAATCGCAGACCTTGAACAAGCACTGGAATTATGAGAAAGGAGCCATCACTTTGACATTAATTCGCCTTGGTTATGTAGCCATGAGTAATCATGTGCCAAACTGTTCGCCATCCCAAACGATGACTTATACTCAGTTTTCGAAGATTAAGGACAGAGATGCAGCGATAAGGAAGCTCGAACGCCTTTCAATATCCAATCTTCATAATTGCTGGCGTTTACTGATTCATAACGAAGCCAATAATATTCAGTTCTTTAGGCTTTCTTCAAAACTTATCCCTTTAGCCAATCATCCGGAAATTCCAGAATGGGATTACATAGAAGCTATTTCAGAAGAACTGGCTAAATTAAAAACATTCATAAAGAATCACCCCAAAATAAGGGTAGATTTTCATCCAGATCATTTTGTCATCTTGAATAGTTCAAATATCGATATTCTGAAGACATCCTTAAAAACATTAAGGATGCATTATACATTATTAAAAAAAATGGGAGTGGATCCCGAACATCGCTGTGTTTTACATGTTGGCGGGGGGTACGGCGAGCATGTACAGGCATTAGAGCAGTTTATCCATAATTGGGGTTTGATTCCGGAATCGATTCAAAGAATGGTCATTCTTGAGAATGATGATACTACCTTTACTTTGTCGGAAACCCTTTATTTATGTGAAAAATTGGGAATACCAATGGTTTTTGATTATCACCATCACCTCGCACATCATTTACCAAATGAAGATTGGAAAAATCATTGGGACCGAATATTGACTACCTGGAGTAATTCCAAACTACACCCTAAAATGCATATTTCAAGTCCAAGGTCCGATAAAGAATTTCGAGCACATGCTGACTTTGTGGATACTGGGATGTTCATGGAATTTTTGCAACAAATAAAGGGAAGCTTACCACATCTCGACTGCATGATTGAAGCAAAACAAAAAGATGGAGCGCTTTTCCAGCTGATGGAGGAGCTGAAAAGTCACAAAGACATAGAAATCATTGATGGTGCCAGTTTTTATATTCATTAATGGATTGGGGGATATTTGACAAAGGGAAGTAAATTGAATTCTCTTTGTTAAATTTAAAATGAAGAAATGTTTAAAACAATAGTTTACATAATTAAATTATAGTAAATTAAATGAATTGCCAAATGAATGGAAAATTGATTGGGTTATAGGGGTGTTATACATTATTTTACAAAAATATTAAAAAAGTCAAAAAAACGAGCTCCATATTTGGATTTTAAAGCTATTGTTTTAATTCATTGGAGTCATAAGTCAAGAACAGATTAAAAGCGCTCTATGAAGCTATAAGACGGCGAAAGGAGGATAGTAGATTACAAGCTCTTCCCGGGTCACTTTTGTTAGAATATTCCGAATGTAACAAAGGGCCTCTATTGATACATTCGAAATCCCGTTAAATCAAGGTTTATAAGCGTATCAAAATTTATAAAACTTGCCTTTTTTTAAGCTGTTCACGTACAATGAAAGAAGGAGAAAGGGGAATGAGCCGTTCATGCAAGCAACCTCTCAAAGAATTAAAAATGTTCAGCCGATACGCAGGTTGGATCACATAGAAAAGATGAAAAAATCACTATTAAAATATTGCAGCTACAGGGATTATATGATGTTTTCAATCGGGATAAACATCGGATTACGTATAGGGGATCTTTTACAATTGCGAGTGAAAGACATCCTTGAGGGTACGCATATAGTCATTGTGGAGCAAAAAACAGATAAAATTAAGCGGTTCCTTGTCAATCCTCAGCTTCGTAAGGAAGTTAGGAAGTATGTCCGCAAATCGAACCTGAAAAATGAACAGTATTTATTTCCAAGTCGAAAAGGTAATGGTCCAATCACCAGGGTGCAGGCCTATCGAGTTCTGAACAAAGCGGCTGAAATGGCAGACATTCCGGATGTCGGTACACATACCCTCCGAAAAACCTTCGGCTATTTGCATTACCAAAAATTCAAGGATATCGCTTTACTGCAGCAAATCCTTAATCATTCCAATCCCAAAGATACGATGATTTACATAGGACTCACACAGGATTTAATGGACGAAACATTAATGGATTTCTATTATTAATTGAACGGACGAAGACAACTCCTTATTTTTCATTCTTTTTATATGGATAACACAGTCCTTAAATAGAGAACATTATTTCGTTATATCTGAAAGGGGAGATAAAACCGGCATCATTGATGCGGAGAGATGAAAGGGGTTTCGGAGGGGGATAAGCTCCTTATACTAAGAAAATCGCCTTCACTGAGGATTTTTGAAAAATATAAGAGTTTTGTTAGGGCAACAGTTTTAAATTAACCGAATACTTTTCAAAAAAGACTAGAATATATAGTCTTTTTTTTTGAAGTCACCAGTACTGATTTTTATCGCTTAATTTCTTATTAAAATAGTAAATTAGAAATATTTTTTCTTCTAAAAGTCTGTTGTTCTCCTATTTAACAAATAATGAATCAGAAAGTTATCAGCAATGAATGATTGCTGTAAAGTTAAATTACTATAATTTTATTATGTTAACTAAAATAATCTTATCCTATTGTTAAAGGACTCCTCAGATGAACTGCACCTCAATCCTTAAAGAAAAAAACATAATTGGGGTGCAGTATAGAGTTGTTGCCAGGAATATTGATAATAAGTTCGGTTATAAGGTACTCTTATTCGTCATCTTATCTAGCTCCAAAGGTAAAAAAGCATACTCCCCGTCTTTAATAATCTCACATTTACGAACTGGAATTGGCTGTTTAAAAATAGGCCCATTTATTACTGTTGTATGAAACTCTCCACCTTCTCCGCAGGGGTCAATGCCGCGAGCTTCAAGTTCCTTCACGTATTCATGGGTTAATGTTCGTCCTAAATCATCCTCTCGCATTCCCAATGATAAATTAACGGTTACAATGATCGTAACGAATCCTAGATTCATGAACTCTTCGACAGCTTCACGATGGTTCATTTCCCATAAAGGCATTCCAAGCTTCAATCCGGCATTCTTCGTAACTTTTTCATGCCAACAACCATGGGCAGGCATATCCAGGTCTCCAGTTACCAACACTTCTGCTCCTTGATTCTTTGCATCTTCTAAAAGGCGCATAAATACCTTTTCATAATCAGTCCAACTCGCAGCCGCAGTATATACAGGCAAACCTATTGATTCAGCTTGGGCTTTTATGAGTTCCGGAGGCATTCCATGGGATCTGGAACGTTTTCCTTCCTCCTCCAACATGACAATCAGTCCTACAGCTTCTCCAACCTTCAATGCCTTATATAAGGCTAAGACACTATCCTTTCCTCCGCTAAAAGATGCTATGAATTTATGCCCGTGAGCACTATTTTTCCAATCGATTAATTCTGCCATGCAATTTTCCCCTTTATTCTAATGACTTTTACCAATTTCATATTTTGTACTTCATAACTATATTTGTTTGATTTTAACATGGTTGAAGCCTGCAGATAAGATATTAATGTATCTTGATACAAAAAGACTTGATTTGAATCGAATTTCATCCCAAAAAAACTTCTCTATACTGAACTGAACAATATAAGATGATTATTTTAAATCACTAGTGTATAGCTACATATAAATGAATGCCATAAATTATCTTTATATGAGAAAAGTAGATGTTTACCTAGTATTGTATCCAGTGTTTTTTAAATTGGATACAATTTATTTAATTTTCTGTATTGTAATCGCTTCATTAAGTTGATATAGTTAAAATTGTATCCAATATCGAAAGGTGGACGCTGGATTGGATAATGCTAATTCTAAAAGAGATAAATCTACAATCGTAAAAAATGTAACGAAAAGTCTTAGGAAGGCGATTTTGAATGGGACGTTAAAAAAGGGGGAGCGACTCATCCAAGAGGAGTGGGCAGATCGCCTGGAAGTAAGCAGAATGCCCATTCGTGAAGCCCTTACACAACTTCAAATGGAGGGGTTGGTGGAAATGGTTCCTCATAAAGGAGCAATCGTCACACCGATTACCCGGGATGATATTGAAGAAATTTATCATACCAGGTCTCTGCTTGAAGGCCTTGCTGTAGAAAAGTCGCTTCCTTATTTAACAAAGGAGGATAAAGAAAAATTAAAGGGAATTTTGATTGAAATGGAAGGGATTCAGTTATCTGATGAAACCAATGAACATTATATCCTTTTGAATGCGGCTTTTCATGAAACCCTCCGAAAAGGGTGCCCATGGCCAAGAGTTCAAAAAATGGTAGAAACGTTGGGTATCTCACCCATTGCGCCGAATTTGCTGATTGATTATTACCCAGAAACGCAACGGGAACACCGGATGATATATGAAGCGGCACTAAGAGGGGATCCTGCAGAACTAAGGGCAGCAGTAGAATTTCACATCTTACGGACTAAGAACAATTTAATTACGTATATGGAGTTGCTGAATACTAAAAATCATTAATAAAAGGAGTGTTAATTGTGTATGATTTCGCAATTGTTGGCGGGGGAATTGTAGGTTTATCGACGGGAATGGCCCTTTATCAGCGGTTTCCTAATGCTAAAGTGGTAGTCATTGAAAAAGAGGCTGTTGTTGCAGATCATCAAACGGGGCATAACAGCGGAGTCATCCATTCAGGAATTTATTATAAACCAGGCAGTTTCAAGGCACGGTTTGCCCGTCAAGGAAGCAAATCAATGACGGAATTCTGTAGGATGCATGGAATTGATCATGATATTTGCGGCAAGGTCATTGTTGCAACAAAACCAGAAGAGTTGCCCCTTCTAGATGATTTATTTTCACGCGGTTTACAAAATGAGCTAGCTATCCAAAGAATCGGTGTGGAAGAGTTAAAGGAAATTGAACCGCATGTTAATGGACTTGGAGCGATTCGCGTCCCGCAAGCTGGCATCGTCAATTATCGTCAGGTAAGTGAAAAGATGGCGGATATCATCCGAGGCAACGGCGGTGAAATCAAGCTGAATACAAAGGTGGAGAAGATTGACGAGGATTCTGATGAAGTAATCATCGCTACGAACAACGGGACAATAAAAGCAAGGATAGTCATTAATTGCGCTGGATTGCACAGTGACCGTATCGCAGCAGCCGCGGGGTATAAAACTGATATGAAAATTGTCCCGTTTCGCGGTGAATATTTTAAATTGAAGCCCGAAAAGCGCTTTCTTGTCAATCATTTAATTTATCCGGTACCTAACCCTAAGTTTCCATTTCTAGGAGTTCATTTCACACGGATGATTAGCGGCGAAGTAGATGCTGGCCCAAATGCTGTACTAAGTTTCAAACGTGAAGGTTATAAAAAAACCGATTTCAATGCGAAGGATTTAACTGAAGTTTTAAGCTATAAAGGTTTTTGGAAACTGGCCAGTAAATTCATGAAGGAAGGGATGGAAGAATATGTCCGTTCTTTTAGTAAAAAGCAATTTACGAAAAGCCTTCAGGAATTGATTCCGGAAATTCAAGAAGATGATTTAATCCCTGCACCTGCCGGAGTCCGAGCACAGGCGTTACAGGATGATGGTAATATGGTGGATGATTTTCATATTATAATGGGGAAACGGACCATTCATGTTTGTAATGCACCGTCACCTGCAGCAACAGCCTCCATTGAAATTGGAAAAGAGGTTGTTACCCGCATTCCGGAACAAACACACTTATTGGAAGCTGTATTGACAAAATAATATTGTTAAAGAGAGGAAGAGGCCTCATGTTCAATGGTAAAACAATTTTTATTGCAGGTCATGCACGTTTACCTCAAGGGATGGCGGCGAAAAGTGTCTTTGAAACATTGACCATCACTGCAGAAGTCGATGCTAAATATGGTGTTATCCTGGAGGCGTCTTGTACACTGGCAACAGAGCATGGACGGGAATTTATTGGGCGTTTATTAAAAGGTATCAGTTTAAATGATGGTGTTGATGAAGCGATAGAATCGATTACATCTTATTATCGGGGGAAAGCGGCTAATGCATTGATTGCTGCATTGAAGGACCTGGATCTCCATTTTCAGCAAATTAAAGCGGCAGAAAAAACGAAACTACCAAGTTAGTAAAATAATTTATCAGAATAATTTGTAAAAGATGTTGACAATTATATAAAAAAACGTTTTAATGTAATTAAGCCAATATTATGACATTAACACCTTTTGGAAACTACCTTTTCAGAATCGTGTAAAGATCTTAATGATTGGAAACAGGAAAAATAAATCATACATAAACTGCATATTCGCTGTGACTCTATTTGCATAGAGCAGTGAAGTGAATATAAGCCAGTTGTACAGTTGGATTCCCATTTTATTTGGGAATCATGTGCGACTGGCTTTTTATATTTCCTGTTAACTTTGTCACCTATATTACAAATAACAGGAGGAATCATTCATGAACATTGCAGAAAAAAAGAGAGCGAAGTTTGAAAGGAAAACAGAAAAATACGAGGTTAAAGTTCACCCTCAATCCAGCCGTTTATATCATATTGAAATTTCAAAAGAGGCGATTGCTGCTTTTTTAGAAACGGTATCCAAGGATAATCAGTCTGTTCAACATCTGGAATATACGCCATATGCACGACTCATCATTGCTTCATATCTTTTGGATCAAGTAGGGGAAGACTTTGGTGAATTGCTTCGTAACATCGTTCATGATCGGGAATCCGGCGGCTTCACCCTTGGCTTGGAGGGTGTCACGGAGAATACAGATGAATATGTCATTTTTGCAACGGCCATTTCATACTTGCTGGGAACTCCAAACCATGATTCCATGTCAGGGAAATATTATGCCCGCTTCAGTGTTCAAGACACGGATAGCAGTGATTCATATTTACGTCAGGCTTATCGTTTATTTACACTTCATACAGATGGCACCTTTGTAGATGAACCAACGGATTGGTTACTAATGATGAAGATGATCGAACAAAATGCACGCGGTGGCGAATCACGTTTATTGCATTTAGACGATTGGAAAGAGCTTGATATGTATGTGAATCATCCATTATCCAGCCACAAATTCACGTATAAAGCTCCAAAAAGCAAGAACGTTGACCAGGAAATTGAAAGATTGACCTTCTTCAATCATAATAACAAACCTGGTGTATGTTTTATCGATCAATTTGTTTATCCTGAATCAATCGAACAAGCCAAATACTTGCGCGATTTATCCAATTCATTAGAAAGTGATGAAAGTGTACTCGAACTTGAACTGCCTGTTGGAGATTTAGTTGTTGTCAACAACATATTCTGGCTTCACGGCCGCGCTGCATTTGAAAAGGATCCGAACCTGAATCGTGAATTACTTCGCCAACGCGGAAGATTCAATCAATAGTTTCAATTTGTAAACCCAAACATTTTTTTCATCCCCAAATACCATTTTCAAGATAAATTCTTTTCAATCCAAGGGTTGGAAAGCAATTTATCTTTTTTTTGAGAGGTTTCCAACAAGGTTCATAATGCCCCTATGTCGGTGGCAAATCTGAATTTCTGATATACTATATTGGCCAAAATAAATAAAGGGAAGAAGGGGTAGTAATTTATGGGGATCGCTAATTTTTCTAAGTTTACACAATTTAAAGACTTAATTAAAGCTTTACCTGCTGTCTATACAGATGAAATGATAAAGAGTGAGCAATTTTTGCTTGAAAGAGAAGAAAAGAAAAAACTCGAAATATATTATGCTCCTTTCGAATATATAAATGAACGGGCCAAAGTGGTGATTGTCGGAATCACTCCTGGTTTACATCAAATGAAAAAATCTTATTCTACCGTAATTAATGCAAGAGGGCACCTGCATGGTGACGAAGAGATCCTGCACGAAGTAAAAAAAAATTCCAGTTTTGAAGGAACGATGAGAAAAAATTTAGTTAAAATGTTGGATGAGCTTGGATTACACACATACTTAAACATTTCGTCCACACTGGATCTTTTTGACGAAGCGAGTCACCTCGTTCATACTACCTCAGTTTTAACCTACCCAGTTTTTTATAACGGAAAAAACTATAGTGGAACAACTCCGAACATTTTAAAGACCGAGTTGCTTAAAAAAAATATAATGGAAGGCTTTGCTACCGAAATAGGTACCATTGATCGTCCGCTTATTATTCCTTTAGGCGTTAATGTTACCAAGGTCTTAAACTATTTAGCGGGTCAAGATTATTTGGATGCCAATAACATACTTCTAGGATTTCCTCATCCATCTGGAGGAAATGGTCATCGTCATAAGCAATTTGCAGCAAATAAAGAGCAAATGAAAATGATGTTACAGCACTATTTTTCAAAGGAAATGACCGTGGGTTAAAAAGGAGTGCTGTGCTCATTGAAGCTTTTGTAGGTATGAAAGGATGGGGAACAGTTGATTATTGAATTCTATAATTCATCTATTTGTGTTAAAAGTAAAATTAACTATTTACTACTGATATTATGGTGATTATAATAGGAACGAATGTTCTTAATTATAGGAGGCATTAACATGGATGAATTAGAGGAATTTTTAAAAACACTCACTATTGAAGAGTTAAAAGTTATTTATGAAGAAGTAAGTGAACCTGATATTAATAAATAGATGAAATAAATTGAAATGGAAGATTCTTTTTTTTTCATTTCAAAGAACAGCATGTTTTTTCCTGAACGTGGAGTAGGAGGTACTTTATCATGAAAATCATAGCCTAAGAACCAACGGTAAGCCTTATTTGTTTCCGCTTCTTCAATCGTTTTACGCATGGAACGAATACCAAAGGTATATTGGCTAAAATAACTGGATCAATACTTGGGCGTCCTAACTCTGAATACATATCTTTCACCAAGTCATAAATGAAAGTGAAGTCAATGGCAGCCTCCATTTACGAACCAAATGGTTCGGTGGCACCAGTTGAACTAAATCTAAAGTAATCATTTCAAGTTGATCTCGCTGAATAGAATCATGTTTAGAAAGAATCTTCATCACCTCATGTTTTAATACTTCTATTTTAAAATGACCCTAGGCAGAAGTGTTCTATCTAAGAGTTCAAGCAAAGTTGATTGGAACAGGTGTTCGAGACTCCTACTTAGAAAAGCGCGTCTAAGGGAGACCCCGCAGGCGAAAGCCGAGGGCCGACCTCCCGCGGAAAGCGATGCCCTACGTTCCAATCAACGTCCCAATTGGACAAGCCATAAAAATAGACAAACTCGATTTTCCTCGAGTTTGTCTACAGTCTGAATCAAGGACCCATTAAAGGTCCTTGATTTTTTTTGAAAAGGACCATTTGAAAAAAACGGAACTGATCATTTTTTGATCAGTCGAGTTCATACAGCAAGTTAAATAAAGGGAAGTTAAATTAGCGCACCTCTTACATCATAATTATCGATTTCGATTTCAATTTCTCTGTCAAGTGCGAGGTTTGCCAATAGTGAGCCTATATATGGGCCCATAGTTAAACCTGAAGCTCCAAGACCATTGGCTACGATTATGCCTCCCCAGCCAGGTAAAGGTCCCATGACGGGAAGGAATCCCGGCGTGAATGGACGGAATCCGACCCTCGCTTCAACAAACGTGCTATCTGTCAAACCGGGGGCGGTTTGCAAGGCTTTGTTGAAAACCTCCTGCAGCCCTCCTGCGGTCATTCGGTTATCGAAAACTTCCGTATTTTCATGAGTCGCCCCCGCAACGATGTTATTATGATCAAAAGCCAAAAGATATTGATCACTCGGAGGCATGACTACAGGCCAGTTATTTGTATTTTCATTTGCCATTTCCAGATGAATGATTTGAGCCTTTTGGAAAGTGACTTGAAAATTCACGCCCAGTGGTTTCAGTAATTCCGGTGCCCAAGCGCCAGCACAAACAATTACTTTATCAGCAGGAATGAATTCATCTCTAAGTGTTACACCTGACACTTGATTACCGTTATATGTAAGTTTAGCTTCGCCATACATAAGTTTTGCACCGTATTTTTGTGAAGCCCTCAATAAGGAATCACGTAGTGCGCGTCCATTGACCCGCGCTGCACCACTCACATGAACGGCTGCATATTCTCTGGAAAGAGGCGGGAATAAGGCACGTGTTTCCTCTGCGGAAAGTAAGGTGATCGCCCCCATCTCCGGTGCTTCTTCTTGCCGTTTTGCCGCCCGGTTCTTCATGGCATTCAATTTAGCTTCATCTGTATGCAGACTTATGGCACCGACCTGGGCATACCCAGTCTCGGTTTCACCGTCCCGTTCTAGTTCTTCAATTAAGCCCGGGTAAAAGGCCGCACCATTTTTGGCAAGAAGATACCAAGCTTGGTTGCGCCTTTGCGATATCCACGGGCAAACGATTCCTGCAGCTGCAGATGTTGCCTGACCGGCATCTTGGCGGTCAATAATGATCACTTCAACCTGATTTTTAGCCAATTGATAGGCAGTGGAAGCTCCCAAAATTCCTGCACCAACTACAATGATTTTTTGCATGATTCAACATCTCATTTCTTTCATATGTATAAACGCTTACCACTACTATATCGGAGACCAGAAATGATTTCCACATTTGATATTGTAATTTCTTTCACAAAGTTATTTTATCTATACTGAATATGCTATGATTGAAATTGTGAAAGCTTGAAAAGACACTAGGAGGACATATCATGCTAAAAAAACAAATGGAATCATACATATCAGAATCCGTAATCGAAAACAAGATTGAGTTATTTAAAGAAGAAAAGGATTATGTTGAAAAGCATAAATTACTCGCCGAGGATATCATCATAGTGGAAAAAGAGAATGCATCGCGTTTTACGGATGCTTATATAGAGCGCAGTAATAAAGAGAGCGAAGAATTAATCTCTGAAGAGAACTCTGCATTTTTATCACAACCGATTGAGTATTTGAAAAAAAACAAAGATGAATTCCTTTACTTTGAATCACGATGGTTCGAATTAATCGGCGTTGAGGCACTTTCGTTAGAAGTCGATGATGTTTTCGGTACATATAACGCGATGTTCGGATTGAAATTCCAGAAAAAAATGGGAGAAGTTTTAAAAACGTATTTAACCAAGGAACTTCAAGCAGAAAAAATTGGTTCGTTCAGTTTAATGTTTAACCAGGGCGACGGGCTATGGGATGTGAATTTAGCCTTGGATAACATTAAAGGGTTTCAAGAAGACATGTCATTGGAAGAAGCTTTTCATTTAATTTATCATTTTCTTTTCAACCTTGTTCAAACGATCGAGGAAGATATGTAAAACGAAGTGCCGTAAAAGGTAAGACAAAGTTGATTGGAGCGGGAGTACGAGACTCCTGCTTAGAAAAGCGCGTCTAGGGGAGACCTCGCAGGCGAAAGCCGAGGGCCGACCGCCCGCCGAAAGCGAGTGCCCTACGTTCCAATCAACGTCCAAATTGTAAAGCCATAAAAATAGACAAACTCGGTTTTCATCGAGTTTGTCTACAGTTTGCCGCCATTAATTTTAATGGCGTTTTTTTAATTTTCATGAATTAACCATTGCGCCCAGGCTATGGCTTCTAGATTTTAATCGATTGGCTCTGGATATGATTAAAGGAAACTGAGAAAATTCGTCGAATTGATTAATGATATACGTTATTTAATAAACTTAAATGTTTTGTTTTTAGCAATTTCGATTTTTTTCATGTAAATGTAGTTACATCGGAAGGGGAAGTTATACTTGCTGAATGAATTGAAAGTTACTCAAATTACGATTCCATTGCCTTTTAGATTGGACCATGTCCATTGTTACTTGGCGGAAGGTGAAAAAGGATGGACTATCATTGATGCGGGATTAAATAACAAAACGACCAGGGATTTATGGAACCCAATTATCGAAAAACACGATATTGCCGATATTATCATCACACATTATCACCCAGATCATTTCGGGTATGCAGGGACATTACAACAATTGACCAGTGCGGATGTATGGATGACAGAAGTGGATGAGCATGCGGGAACTACGTATTGGGAAGCCGATTCGTTGAATCTGCTTAAAGATAATTACAATGCGTGTGGTATGGAAGAAGATGTCGCCGCGGCCTTATCCAGTGACGAAAGCGGATTCATGCCCCAAGTAAAACCCTATCCTGCCGTAAATCATCATCTTGAAGAAGGAATGAAGCTGCATTTTGGCAAATATGAGTATGAAGTGCTTTTCACTCCGGGACATTCGGACGGCCTGATTTCCTTATATAATAAGGAAAATAGTGTCCTTTTCTCGACAGATCATATATTGCCCAAGATATCTCCAAATATATCTTATTGGTTTAAAGGTTTCAGCAACCCATTGGAAGAGTTTTTTAATTCTTTGAAAAAAATACAAAAGCTTGACGTTGAATATGTCATCCCTTCTCATGGGAAACCGTTTCAATATGCCAATAAAAGAATTGTTGAATTGTTGGATCACCACCAGGACCGGTTGCATGTAATTCATGAAAACATGAAAGAGCCGATTTCTGTAAAAAGTGCTTGCCAGATCTTATTTGGAAATCTGTCCATTCACGAAACCAGATTTGCTGTAGGTGAAACATTGGCACACCTAGAATACCTTCTTTTGAATGACCAATGCAGAAAGTTTAAACGTGATGGCAAATGGTATTATCAATCCATCTGAAATTTTTTCCAAACTATAGTAAAGTCATCTAAACCGCTAATTACTCCATCTTATGTTTATTATCGCTATGGAAAGCTGGCGGGTAAGGGAAGAGCGGAGACAGGTGATACTCGAATACATACCTGATACAATTGGCCTATAACGGATTCATTCATTGATCGAAAAAGAAAAAACCATCGCCCATCATACTTGGGCGGTGGTCTTTTCATTGCCTGGACCCTATTTGTCCATTAACTTCTTTCATAATATCTTCAAGAGATATGACAATTCCTTTATCGTCCTTATAGCTAATGTGCTTAGGCTGAAAATGGAGAGGCGATTCTAAACCAGCTGCGGCTGAGATCCGAAATAATCCTTTTCTAAGGGTTACAAGAAAGTTAACCACACGGTATTTCTTTTCATCGATGACAAGTGCTTTTTGCAATTCCGGATCAGTGGTGGCTACCCCGACAGGACAAGCATTGGAATGGCATTTCATCGTCTGTATACATCCTATCGCAATCATGAAACCCCGGGCTATGTTAACAAGATCTGCTCCCATGGCTAGAGCGATCGCAATTCTATCAGGCGTGAACAATTTACCGGAGGCGATGATTTTGACCCTATCACGGACTCCGTATTTTTCCAATGTCGATACTAAAATCGGTAAAGCGGATTTTATCGGCAATCCTACGCTATCGATCAACTCCTGATAAGAAGCACCGGTTCCTCCTTCTCCGCCATCCAATGTAATGAAATCCGGACCTTTCCCGGTTTCTTTCATGTAGCTAGCAAGCTCTTCAACACTGTCAGTTCCGCCGATTACCATTTTGATGCCGACCGGGATTCCTGTATGGTCCCTGATTTTTTCGATAAAATCGCACATGGATTTTACGTCATCGTATTGGTGAAACCGATTCGGACTATCAATTGCCTTGTACGGAACGACCTTACGGATTTCAGCGATTTCCGGATTCACTTTTTCAGCATCGATATGCCCTCCGCGAGTTTTGGCGCCTTGGGCCAATTTGATTTCAAATGCTTTGATTTCGGGTATTTCACTTTTTCTCTTTAATTCATCCCAATCCATTTCGCCGGTACTATCCCGAACCCCAAACATGGCTGGACCAATTTGCATGATGATATCGACGCCGCCGATTAAATGGTAAGGAGATAGTCCGCCTTCACCTGTATTCATCCAGGTGCCTTTTGCTGCAGCCAATCCCTCAGAAAGCGCAGTGATTGCGTTCTTACCCAAAGAGCCATAACTCATGGCGGACATTCCGATAAGACCTTTTAGCCGAAAGGGATTCTTAGTGTTTGGGCCGATGATTACGGCATCCTCATCATCCAATAAGAATGCAGAGGAAGCTTCATCTTCCCATTTTTCTTCTCGTTGTGAGAAAAGCGGGTCTTTCAATAGAATGTATCTTTTTGTCGTCACTTTGGTTTCACGATCATATTTTTCTTCTTCGGCCAATTTTGGAAACATGCTATTTTTAACAAAGAAGCCTTCCTCATCAAAATCCCGCTTTGAACCAAAACCTATGACATCCCGTAAATATTTTGAACTTTTCACCATATGTTCATAGTCATCGCGGGAAAAGGGTTTTCCTTCGTTATCACTGTTAAACCAATATTGCCGCATCTCAGGTCCGATTTTTTCCAGAAAGTATCGTATTCTCCCAAGCACGGGGTAATTTCTTAAAATTGCATGGTGCTTCTGCATGCGATCAAAGAAAATCATATAAATTAATAGTAAAACCAAAATGATGATAATGATGAAAATAACGGTAAATCCAAGGATAATTAATACATTTGCGATGCCACTCATTCAATCCCTCCTGATATGCAAAAAAATCATGTATTTTTAATCTACTCGGTAATTCGATCAATTATACAAAATTCCAATGCAAGCTTTTATAGGATTGAACGAAAAAAAATTAAATGGGCATTATCGTTCTCACAATATCTTTCAACTTCTCCTTTTCGATTGGCTTACCCAAATGGCTAACTGCAAAGTTATGGCATCATGCAGCACTTGTGGATTATATCCGGTAATTTCCTTGATTTTTTTTAATCGGTATATAAGGGAATTACGATGGATATACATTCTTTTGGCACATTCCCCGATATTTAAGTTACTAAGGAAAAATTGATGCAGTGTCTCAATCAACTTCTCAGATAAGTTGCCTAGAATTCTTTCCTGAAATTGCTGTTTCGTCCGCTCATCTATCCTTTCCAACAGAGCTTTTGTTTCCACATCAGTATATCTAGATAAAGCTTGTTTTGCTTCACCTAGTAAAAGTGCTGTTTCAGCTTCGCGGAAAGAGTGGACGATGGATGATTCCTTATCCACGATAGAGCCCAAACCGATTCGTATAACGAAGTCTTTTGCTTTTAATTGTTTGATGGCTGAATCCAGTCTTTTCTCAATGTTATTTCCGCTAAGCGCCGTAGTGAGAATGAAAACCCGATTCACACTCAGGAACCCAACAAGGGCATACTGGGAACTAAAAACAGATTCAGTCATCTGAATCAGCTCATTCTTATTTAACGGATTTAATTTCATTTCCATTACCCCCACTTGATAGGGAGGTTCTAATTTCATTCCAATCAGTTCAAGTCTCTGATCAATCGAATGCTGATTGATATCTTCCTTTAATAAGTCTTCAAATACCAATTCTTTCAAGTGTTGTTTCCATTCGAGTTGTTCCGCCATAAAAGCTTGATGAAGCATCATTTCCGTTATCATTTTCACCAATTCGCCGAATTCCAAAAGTTCAGTCGGATCTCCGGTGATCCCGATGACACCTATAATTCCATTTTGAAAATTAATCGGCAAATTAATTCCAGGAAGGACACCTACCCATTGATGACAATCCTTTTCGGGAATGATTAACGGCTTTCCCGTTTTCAGTACTTCCCATGCTCCTAAATGCAATTGGTCGATGCGTTCATGATTTCCGGAAGCGATGATGATTCCTTTATCATCCATAATATTAATGTTTCTGTTAAGTCTATTGGTGGTTTGTTTGACAATTTCCATTGCAATTTCTTGGGTCAGCATTCAAGTCATCCTTCTAGAGTTTTTTTATTTGCTAACAGAATGGTGATCATATTTTATGCAAACAAGCTATGATTTTTCATGTAAAGGGGGATCGTCGATAGTTTAAGCCTTTAGCTATCTTATATTTTATGAAAATAGGAAAATAACAGAAAACTTTTCAGACAGATTATTTTTTCTGTATAGTATAACCAAAAAAATCCAATATGTCATACTTATTTTCGTTTAGAATGAACGATGATTAAAATATTTCCGAAGATTATAATTAATTGATATAAAAATATATTCAAAGGGGAACTGAGCATGAAAATTGTTATTGCACCAGATTCCTATAAAGGAAGTTTATCAGCAACAGAAGCTTCAAAGGCTATTGAGAGAGGAGTCAGGAAGGCACTGCCGGATGCGGAGACAGTACTGGTTCCTGCGGCGGATGGCGGGGAAGGCACGATGGATAGTCTTGTAGCAGCTACAAATGGTCGAAAAGTTGAAGTGACCGTTAAAGGACCTTTACTTGAAGATGTTCAGGCAGCATATGCAATCTTGGGCGATCAAAAAACTTGTGTGATTGAAATGGCTAGTGCATCTGGTCTTTGCCTTGTCGATCCAGCTGAGTTGAACCCATTGATCACTACTTCATACGGGACAGGGGAGCTTATTCAAAAGGCATTGAATGATGGCTGTCGAAAGTTCATTTTAGCGATTGGCGGAAGCGCTACCAATGATGGCGGTGTCGGTATGCTCCAGGCTTTGGGAATGAAGGTGTTTGATGAAGAAGGCAAAACTCTGGGATACGGAGGTGCCGAATTATCACGGATATCAAGCATTAATACGGAAGATTTTGATTCCAGAATAGCGGATTCTGAATTTTTGATTGCCTCGGATGTCCAAAATCCGTTAGTCGGTCCTGATGGGGCATCAAGGGTATTCGGACCTCAAAAAGGGGCGACTTCTGACATGGTTGAAATGCTTGATAAAGCTTTATCATCATGGGCTGATTTGGTGGAAATCAAAACAGGCATACACTTGCATGATAAAGCAGGTGCTGGTGCTGCAGGAGGAATTGGAGGTGCATTTCAAGCCTTTTTCCGTGCAGAAACTAAAAGGGGCATCGATATTGTCATGGAGTATACGAAACTGGGTGAAAAATTGTCCGGTGCCGATTGTGTCTTTACCGGTGAGGGCCAAATCGATTACCAGACTGCTTCAGGCAAAACACCCATGGGAGTTGCACAAGAAGCCAAAAAGCATGATATTCCGGTATTTGTTTTGGCTGGATCGATCGGAACAGGTATTGAAGTTTTATATGACCACGGAATAACGAGTGTTCATAGTTTGGTGAACGCTCCCATGCCTTTAAAGGAAGCAATGGAAAGAGGAGCTGAATTGTTGGAAGTTTCAGCCGAACAAGTAATGCGGGCTTTTTTGGCAGCGATCAAAAATAGGGGGTAATCTTATGTTATTTATTGTTTTGGCCATCGGCGTGTTCTTAATTGTTTTTTCGACAACTAAATTCAAGCTGCATCCGTTCTTATCGCTTCTATTAGGCACTTTATTTGTGGGTTTTGCTTCTGGAATGCCTCTGGATCAGATTGTTGAGAATATCAACGGCGGTTTTGGCGGATTGATGACAAGCATTGGACTTGTAATCGTTTTCGGTACAATAATCGGGACCATTTTGGAAAAGGCCGGTGCCGCATTAAGAATGGCCGAAGTTGTATTGAGGATTGTCGGCCCTAAAAGACCGCAGCTTGCCATGAGTATGATTGGCTTTATCGTATCCATACCCGTTTTTTGCGATTCAGGTTTCGTTATTTTATCGAGCTTAAGAAAAGCGTTGGCAAGACGCGCAAAAGTAGCAGTTGCTTCCATGTCAGTTGCACTTGCAACTGGTTTGTATGCAACACATACACTTGTACCTCCAACTCCAGGGCCAATTGCGGCAGCCGGAAATATCGGAGCGGACGGATACTTGGGGACTGTCATTTTGATAGGTCTTATTACGGCCATACCAGCTGCACTTGCTGGTTATATATGGTCAATGAAAGTAGCGACCAAGATAGAAGTTGAAGATGACCGAAGTGACCTGGATTACGATTATGATGAAATTGTCCGTTCATTCGGCAAGATGCCTTCTGCCTTACAATCATTTTTACCGATCGTTTTACCGATTGTCCTGATTGGAGCCAGTTCTGTATTAACGCTCTTTGGAACGGAAGGGGGGATTGCCGCATTTTTCGTATTCTTGGGCCAGCCGGTCATCGCATTGCTCGTAGGAGTAATTTCCGCTTTGACATTGCTGCCTAAGTATGATGAAGAAACATTAACAAACTGGATAGGAGCCGCCTTATTGGATGCTGCGCCAATTTTATTGATCACCGGGGCGGGCGGAGCATTTGGTACCGTCATTAAAAATACGGGGATTGCAGACATCATCCAAAGTTGGGATATGGGCAGCATCTTTAGCGGTTCCTTGTTCCTGTTGGTCCCGTTCCTAATTGCTGCTGGGTTGAAAACGGCTCAGGGTTCTTCGACAGCATCACTGGTCATCACTTCATCTTTGATTGCCCCCATGCTTCCAACGTTGGGTATTGAAGGGGCTGTTCCTCTTGCATTGGTAGTCATGGCTGTTGGAGCAGGTGCGATGACAGTAAGTCATGTAAATGATAGCTTCTTCTGGGTGGTCACCCAATTTAGCGGGATGAAAGTGACGGATGCCTATAAAGCTCAAACAATGGCAACCTTAATACAAGGAGTGGTCACGATTATCACGACGATGATATTGTGGGTCATTCTTGTGTAATATGAATATTGGAAAAACGGAGAGGCGTGACCCGCTTCTCTTTTTTATGCTTTAAATAAAATATATTTTCATTTTTATGGTGTTGTAAGAACTAAAATAGTGTATGATGCATAGTATAAGGTATGGTGTACGTCACATAGTATAGAGAAGGGGTGATTGGATGAGCACTTTACTGAATTCATTAACCACTGAGCTGCGCAGAGGCACTTTGACGTTAGCTGTCTTAAGTCAGCTCAAAACTCCGCAGTATGGGTACTCGCTTGTCCAGCGTTTAGAGAAGTCTGGAATTACCATTGATCAAAGTACTTTATATCCTTTGCTTCGCCGCCTGGAAAAACAAGAATTGGTGACCAGCAGCTGGGATACTTCTGAAAGTAGACCGCGCAAGTACTATTCTTTAAGTGATTATGGGGGAGAAATCTTCACGCAGTTAAAGGAAGAATGGGAAAAAACTTCTCAAGAGCTTTATATATTATTAAAAGGAGAGGGAGAACATGGAGCTGATTGAACTTTATATTCAGGAAGTGACCCGAAGGCTGCCAGAAAAAAACCGGGCGGATATTGCGCTTGAGCTTCAATCCACAATCGAAGATATGCTTCCGGATGATCATACGGAGCAAGACGTGAAAGCGGTACTTTTAAAATTAGGAGATCCGGTTACACTGGCAAGTGGTTATCGTGATCGGCCAATGCATCTGATCGGACCTCGTTATTATGATGTTTATATCAGTCTGTTGAAGATGATTTTACCAATCGCTGCAGTCATTTCATTGATCGCATTAGTAGGGGACAATCCGTTTCGGGATACGGGGAATACGGTTATGGAAGCAATTTTAAAAATAATCGGGAAAGGAATTTCAAGTATCATCAGTACAGGTATCCAAGTGTTTTTCTGGTTAACGCTTTCATTTGCCATTTTAGAACGCTTGGACACTTCAAAAGACCAGTCGCCCGTAACAAAAGACTTGAAACCATGGACACCGGAAAACTTAAAAGATATTCCGAACATTTCAAAGATAAAAGCGGTCCCTATGATCGAGGTTTTTGCAAGTTTGTTAGGCCTTTCCGTATTCGCAGCCCTTTATTTCAATGCAGCAAACCTGTTAGGCGTCTATGAAAAAAGAAATGGCAGTCTCATTTTCGTGACACCTTCTTTTAATCAAGATGTATTGAATTCCTATTGGCTGCTGGTATCTTGCGTCATTATCATTGGGGTGCTCTTAGCGATATATAAATTATTTTTAGGTCGATGGACCCTGAAATTAGCTTTTTTTCATGCCATATACCAGCTGTTGTACACTCTGGCCTTCATCATCATCATTAGTAATCCTGATTTATTGAACCCGGAATTCCTTGCATACCAAAGAACACTATTCTCAATCGATGAATGGAAAAGCTCGATATACTGGGGTCTCATACTCCTCTCCATCATTTTTGCCGCCTACGATACCTATCAAGGCTTCCGAAAGGCAAAAATCCGTTAAGGCACAGCATCTTAGCTGTGTTTTTTTTTTGAATGTTTTGTGAAGTGAAAGGTGAGCTGATACAAGCCAGAAAGATTATTTCTCAAGATATAATGGTCAACAAAAAAACACCTCATATGTCATATAGTTTTTAACTAACTATACAGCATATGAGGCGTTACATTTAAACCAATGTTTTATTGAACTGCATCGAACTGATTGACTTTCCAAGTAGATCCGGACTTATAAAAGGTCACCGTTCTTTTTACTGACTCACCGTCGACTGTAGGTACTGTTAAATTGTATGACCTAACGTTTTGTTTTTGATAGACTAATTTAATTTTTGCTTTTTTCCACTCTAACATGCTAAAGCCGTCTCCGACTGGACGGGCTAATTTCCCTTTATGGGTAATGTAATTATATTTAGTCAGCCCTTTTTCAACTGCATTATTAGTAAATGTCTCTGCTAAGTAGGCAGTCAATTTATCTTTTGTATTAAACTCTTGGCAAAGGTATGAATACTCTGTCCCTTTATAATTGAAAGTTTTTTGCGAACATGAACGGGTTTTGTATCCATATAAAGCATTCCAAAAATGTTTGCTGGCATTATCGGCTATCTTTAATGCATTTGCGTCAGACAATGATGTCGTTTTTGCGGTAACCGGACCACTTAATGTGAAAAATAAAATGATAATGGATAATAACATACCTAAAAGTTTTTTCATATCATATCTCCCCAATCCCTAATAGGATACTTATGTAACGAAGGTTTAATAAATATTACAATTGTTACATTTATATTACAACATGTTTGGCATAAGTAAAAGAGAAAACTTGTAAATTTTTAAATAAATTTTAGGTTTTATTACATATTCATAATTTGTTCACTATATTCTTTTTGAAAGGGCGTTCACAGATTTGCAATAGAATGAGGTTACATACTTCCTATTCCACCAACTGACCTATTTAAAACCAAGAAGTGAATACTTTCAACGGACAAGTTCATTCATTATATTTTCATTAATAACAAGATATGTTCAAATAACCCGAATTACCCGGGCAGAGCCCGAAAAAAATAAAATATAATGGTTTGACAAACTTTCTAATTCTACCGTATTATAAATTATATACTTGAATACATTCTCCAAAGGGGAGTAGCTTTTACAACAATGTCGTCATTACGGAGCTCTTTGCTCTCGGTGTTGTTGGCAGCATATTGTTGTTAGCCAGACCTTACCTATTGGTAAAGGTCTATTTTGTTTTAGTAAACCTTTACCAAAGTGGTAAAGGTTTTTTTGTAGTCCCCTTAAGGAAATGTATAAACATGTAGGTTTTAATAGAAAAACAAATAAATATAAATGGAGTGTATTCTTTGATACTTAGAAAATCTTTGCTACTTTTAGGAATAGGTTCTGCACAAATAGATTTAATCCTTCCGAAAAATACGTATAAATCCGGCGAATGCATAAATGGATATTTTTTGATTAAGGGTGGTACCCTTGCGCAAAGAATAAGAAGGATTGAATGTGATTTGATCATGGATACTCATTCTACGGGAATGGAAGAGATCCTTAAAACGAGCACCATTTTGTCTACAAGGGAGATAAATTCAGGGGAAAGCAACGAAATTCCTTTCAACTTTTGTCTGCCTATATTGAAGGAGCCTTATAAGCGAGGGGTATCCTATCGCCTTAAAACGAGACTTATCCTTGATAAAGGGATAATCGGAAAGGATGATGACTGGATTTTAATCGAATCTGAATAAACGTGAAAATGGAGGTGAAAACATGAATATCTTGAAATTTTCTGAGCTTGCTGTGGATTACTGGGAAGAATTTTTATTATTGAGGCTTTTCATTTTGGCTATACTGTTATTGGCTGTTTATTATATTTTGAATAAACTGGTTGAATGGTTTTTTAGAAGATCCAATTTTTTCGACGAGGAAGTCGAAAAAACAATACAGGGGGTTACTCGTTCTTCTCTTAGGTACGGTATATCCGGACTTTTCCTTATATATTTGATTGGACAGTTTATAGACCTAAAAGGAATTTTAGCCGGAGCTGGTATTTTAGGGGTCGTGATCGGATTTGCCGCTCAGCAAATGCTTAAGGATATCTTATTGGGATTTGTAAGGCTTTCGGATAATGAATTCCGAGTCGGGAATTTCGTGACATTCAACGGGACAAGTTCCGGGACGATTGAGGAAATCGGTATCCGGTTCATGCAGATCAGGGAATGGTCAGGAAAATTGCTGACCATCCCACATAGTGAAATCAGGACGATTCAAAATTTTAATAAAGGGAGAATGCGAATCATTGAACGCATTACAGTAAGTTACCAGGAAAATCCTGAAAAGGTAAAACGGCTGTTGGAGGATATATGTATTATCTGTAATGATAAGTATGGTGAAAGCCTTCTAAGGCTAGAAGATGGTACACCCGAAGAGGATTTTAGATACATAGGCATTACGGATTTAAATCCAAATCTAAAATATGTTGGATATGAACTATGCATAGTGGGACTTGTGAAACCTGATGATTACTTTGAAACATCGAGAAGCGTGAGGTTTGAAATGATGACTGCTTTACATGAACATCAAATTCTAATGCCATCTTCCCATTTGCTTGTACAGGGCAATCCTAATCAAGAACGTTTATTGGAAAACTGAAAAGAAGAAACACATTTGCTTGAGATAATCCGGGAAAAGATCAAGAAAAAATGATGGATAAGGTAACAAAGGGCAGAAGCCATATTCGGCGGCAGCCCTTTGAAGCTTAAGGATATTAAAGGGCTTTCTTTTAAAGGAAGTCCATTTTTTATATTAGATAAATAGAACAAACCCATCCCCAAAAATAGTTTTATTTTATTAATTTTCCCCTTGATTTATCAGATTAAATAAATTATTATGAAAATAACATAAAATGGAAGGGTGACCTTTAAACAATGATCATTTAATCCTATTTTTTAAGAAAAAATGCGTGCTTAAAACGAATTTTTTTCTGGATAGGATTAGTCTGTACATTAAAATACAAACAAAGATCATTGTGTCCTTCGATTGGGATATTTTTCCTTGTTATATTTGTATTGTACTGCCTCCTGTCCAGATATTTTACAGGAGGTTTTTATATTGGCGAATAACACATCTGAAACATTAAATAAAAAGGAACTTAACATTTTTAAAAATCGAGTATTCCAGGCCATTATCTTCTCAGGGTTGTTTTTACAAATAGGGATATGGGTACGGAATTTTGCCGTTTTGTTATTCGTCATGGAGAAGACAAATGGAGATGCCTTTGCCATTTCCATGATATCAGTAGCAGAATTCGCACCCATTTTTATTTTTTCATTTATTGGAGGCACATTTGCTGACCGCTGGAGTCCGAAAAAAACGATGGTTTGGTGTGATGTTTTAAGTGCAATGTCTGTATTTGCTGTGCTTATTTCGCTAATCTTCGGCAGTTGGAAAATGGTTTTCTTCGCAACTTTAATTTCGGCGATACTTTCTCAATTTTCTCAGCCATCAGGCATGAAGCTATTTAAGATGCATTTGCCAGAAAGTCAAATCCAGACAGGGATGTCAGTTTATCAGACCGTTTTTGCAGTATTTATGGTTTTAGGTCCGATTCTTGGTACATTTGCCTTCCAATCTTTCGGGATCAACACCTCGATTGCGATTACTGGCCTGGCGTTTCTACTTTCAGCTGGCGCACTCGCCTTTCTTCCAAAAGATCGCAAACTGAATGAGGGGACAGCAAAAACAACATTATGGCAGGAAATGAAAAGCGGTGTGAGCTACGTATTAGGAAAAAAAGAACTAAGTTTGCTTGGTTTATGTTTTCTGGCTGCCGGGCTCGGACTGGGTTTCATTCAGCCGCTCTCGATATTCCTTGTTACAGAACAACTGGAACTGCCTAAGGCAATGGTTATTTATGGTGAATGGGTTTGGTATGATTTTAGGCGGAGCCGGTGTAATGATCTTTGCCAAAAAGGTGGCACCTCAAAGATTATTAGCTTTCGGAATGCTTGTGAATGCCATAGGGTTGGCGGTAATGGGGCTTTCGACAAATCTTTGGATTACACTTACTGCCGAGTTCTTTAATGGGCTAATGCTTCCTTGTATCCAAATCGGGATCAATACATTGATATTGCAGAGGACCGAGGGAGAGTTCATCGGAAGGGTCAATGGAATCTTAAGCCCATTATTCACTGGATCGATGGTGTTGACCATGAGCGCGGCAGGCGTGCTGAAAGAGCAATTTTCACTCGTCGCCATATTTGAAACCGCGGCTTTCTTTTTTATTCTAGGAATGTTTTTCATATTGCCATTGTACAATCAGAAGGCCGAAACGAAACCTCTGGAAGTTCAATCGTAAGCATCTTGCGGTGTGCCAGCACCTAAATACAGCTACAACCATTAGAAAAGCAGCCAAAATTGGCTGCTTTTCTTTCTTCTTTCTTCATACTGTTATTAAAACTTACAAATTCTGGATTTACATTTATTTTAGGAGTACTGGTTAATACTAAAAATGGGCTTATTGTACTTATGCAAGTGAATAGCTTACAAAGGAGAAAAGTTAATGATCCTTAAAGACATATTGAAAGAAGCGATAAACGGGGATTTGCCGAAGGACGTTGAACATATATCCATAACAGGTTTAACCGATAACTCTAAAGAAATAAAAAAAGGATTCCTTTTTGTTGCCGTAACCGGATATAAGTCCGATGGCCATAATTACATCAATGATGCAATTCGCTTAGGGGCATCGGCTGTGATTGGCAATCGAGATATTAAGGGTTTGGAAGTTCCTTATTTAAGAGTGGAGAACAGCCGTAAAGCATTAGGACAAATCGCCAAAAGGTTTTATGGAGATCCCAGCAATCAAAAAATAATGATAGGAATTACGGGCACAAATGGAAAAACTACAACTAGCTATATGCTTCAGCAAATATTAGAAGAGAATGGAGTAACCTGTTCAGTCATTGGTACGATACAGCATATTATCAATGGGAACAAAGTCGATTCGCATAATACGACTCCAGGTACCATGGAATTGAATTCCTTGCTGGTTGAAAGTAGGGACATGGTTGTCATAATGGAAGTGTCTTCACATGGATTAGCTCAATACCGTTTAGAAGGAATTGAATTTGATTTCTGTGTCTTCACGAATTTGTATCATGACCATCTTGACTTCCACGGTACGATGGAGGATTATTTCCTGGCAAAATTACTGCTTTTTGAAAAATTGAAGCCTAGTGGTCTTGCGGTTATTAATGGAGATGATTTCTGGGGGGGGAAACTGCAAGAATACTTATGGGAGAAGAATGTCAGAGCCTTTGTTTTTGGAAAATCCAATCGCTGCGATTTAGCCATAACCAATTATAATACCGCAACGAACCCCTTTATTTTATTGAATGAGAAACAAGACTTTGTGAAAATTGAGTTACCTTTACCTGGACTTCATAATTTATATAACGCAACAGCTGCCTATTCCGTAGCGAAGATGTTTCCAATTTCAAAACAGGAAATTCTCACTTCATTGAAACGATTTTCCGGTGTACCAGGAAGGTTTGAAATATATAAGAAAGCATCTGGGCCGACTATAGTCATCGATTATGCACATACTGCAGATGCCATTCATCACATGCTTCAAACGGCCAAAGAATGTGGGGCCAAAAAGATTTATCATATCTTTGGTTTCCGGGGTGGACGAGATACAACCAAAAGGGCTGAAATGGTTAAAGTATCTTCGGAACATAGTGATGTTTTGATTTTGACAATGGATGATCTGAATTCGGACGGGATGGACGGGATGGAATCCACACTAAATAAACTGCTTAGCGATTACTCAGCTGGAAATGGGAAGGTTATTCCTGATCGTACCTTTGCTATCCAGGAGGCGTTACAAGCAGGAAAAGAAGGGGATTGGATTATCATTACAGGTAAAGGAATTGAGAGGTATGATCAAAAATTCGGACTGCCAACCATTTCTGACAAAGAAACGGTATTATATCTTCAAAATGAGGACCAAGGGGATTTTATCGGTTATTTTGATCAATAGTTTATTATAACGAATCCAGCTTCCATCCATTCCATAGCCATAAGCGATTTTAAAATGGTGATTATTAACATTGTAACATGTGAGTAATTCAGGTATGATAATTATACAAGCTGCACTGTTCGTAATGATAATAAAGTTTTAACCTTTAAGCTGTAATAGGGAGTTTTATATTGAAACAGGAATGTTATGCCTCGTCACTGACTTGGACAACAGGATTTTTTCTGCAAACACCCACTTTGAGGAGTGGTGGTTTAAAACTTTCTTACTGAATACGGCATTGGCGGCTTATATCTTAAAATGTTAAAGCCGGTCTCGGTCTGAGGCCGGTTTTTTGCTTTATTTAAAATTGCGTACCGAAAAAAAGTATGTAACGCTTTGCCGTCTGAAAATTCCCAAACCATATTGTGCAATTACATATTTTTGTAAACATTCACTCTTGTTTTGTATAACGGTTGGCATAACTTGAAGCTACGAAAGCATCCGGTTTGATTTTTGGTTCCACCCCCATGGATTCCATCCTGGCTACCATTTCTTTTACAAACTCACTGGTTTTGTTACGCTTTCCAACCCCGATATCAATGTGACCTTCCATTGTGAATGTCGCACCTTGATATACAGCAGGCAGGACAATATCGATTAATTGATTTTTTCTTTCTTCCGTAAACAGTGATACGATTTCCTCTGTTAACGACAACTCTTGAGAAATACGTTCATGTAAATGCAGCATCCTTCTAGGGATCATCACTTTTCTTATACAACCCCATACACCATTTCCGACCTGCCGTATTACGATGCCTGTAATGAAAACCGTATGTTTTTTATGTACTTGCGAATCTGTCCCGACCATTAATTGATAGTTACCGGAAGGATTTAATTCCATAAACTCAACAATATGAACGAATACCTCTTCAAATGACATATCCTTTTTCTGAAGATTTTGAAATGGGATGTTCTGAAATGGATATTGCTTCATATTAGTGCACCCAACCTTTCCCCGGATAGAATCAGATTATTAAATATCTCATACCGTTCATAACACATCATATGAAAGAGGTCCTTGTTTCGTGCCGTGGGAAGAACCCGCCTCTAAAGAAGAGGCAGTCATCATTTAAAGTTAATCTCGCTGAATGGATATCACCTCAAGTTTTATTTCTTCTATTTAAAAACAAAGGCTCTTTTCGTAAAGATTGTTGTTTTTAAAACGAAACTATTTAAGGGTGATTGGAGCGGAAGTGCGAGACTCCTGCGGGAGCAGCGGGACAGGTGAGACCCCACAGGCGTTTACGCCGCGGAGGCTCACCGCCCGCACCAAGGAAAGCGAGCATCTGGAGGGGAAATCAACCACACCGCGCTACTTAGTAAATAGCAACAAAGTATGCGAAAACAGCCTAAACAAAAAGACTGTAGGTAAAAGGAGTTCTATCTTATGTTAAACAAAGTTGTTTGGGAGCGGGTGGCTGGAATGAATTAACGGACAAATATAAAACTGGAAAAAAACTCCATTATAGTCGGGTTTATCTACAGGCTGGAAGAGAAGCTTAAGCATTAGGCTTCTCTTTTTTTGTATGGAGAATATTTCAAAATGTTCTTGGAGTTTATTCCGGCCATAAATGAAAAGTTAAACAAGCATGTAACTTTACATCACCTAAGTAAACCACAATATCATGCGATTTTTATAAGAAAAAGGAAATGAATTTATTAAATTTTGTCCAATACCTACTTTAAACAATTTAATAACTTACAAAAAAAGTGTGTGATGTTTTCTTACATAAACAAAGAAATCTTACTTTTATAAGAGTAAAATAAACGAATATTCAATTAATAAAGTATTGGAGAGATGAAAAATGAAAATATCTGAATTGAAAAAAAGCGGTCATGCTCCGTCATTATTAGCTTCATTCCTTTATTTTGATATCAGTTTTATGATTTGGGTATTATTAGGGGCACTCGGTGTCTATATTACAAAGGATTTCGGACTTTCCCCAGCTGAAAAAGGCTTGATTGTGGCTATTCCGATTTTGGGAGGCTCGTTTTTTCGAATCGTCCTTGGTTTTTTGACTGACCGCATCGGCCCGCGGAAAACCGCAATCGGCGGGATGCTTGTAACGATGATTCCACTTTTTTGGGGATGGTTATTCGGTGAAAGTTTAGCGGAGCTTTATTTAATAGGGATATTACTAGGGGTGGCAGGAGCAAGTTTTGCTGCAGCACTTCCTATGGCCAGTCGTTGGTATCCCCCGCATTTGCAGGGTCTTGCGATGGGCATTGCAGGTGCCGGTAACAGCGGAACTCTTTTTGCGACATTGTTCGGACCTCGTCTTGCAGAATCTCTTGGCTGGCATAATGTTATGGGTTTAGCTTTGATTCCTTTAACCATCGTGTTTATCATTTATATTTTAATCGCAAAAGACGCGCCATCTCAACCGCCGGCAAAACCACTAAAGGAATATTTCAACGTATTTAAAATAACGGACACTTGGTATTTTTGTATTCTTTACAGTGTGACTTTTGGGGGCTTTGTCGGGTTCACTAGCTTTTTAAGCATCTTTTTTGTTGATGAGTATGGGTTAACACGAATAAGGGCGGGGGAATTCGTTACATTATGTGTCATTGCCGGAAGTTTCTTTCGTCCCGTCGGAGGATTTATTGCCGATAAAATAGGTGGAGTTAAACTGCTTATGTTTCTATTTATTGGACTCACTATATGTATGTTTGGGATTAGTTTTCTTTATTCTCTTACTGTCGTTACAATCCTTCTGTTCATCGGAATGCTATTTCTCGGTATGGGCAACGGAGCTGTCTTTCAGTTAGTTCCACAGCGATTTTCTAAAGAAATAGGTTTTATCACAGGGATTGTGGGAGCTGCCGGAGGTGTTGGCGGATTCTTGGTTCCAAACATACTAGGTACGTTGAAACAGATCACTGGCACATATGCTACAGGATTTTTAGTATTTTCCGCAGTTGGAATCGTGGCTTTGCTTATCCTGGGCCTAGCTCAGCTTTCATGGAGAAAAACGTGGGTACTCGGAAAGAATTCAGTTAAGATCTAGAACTTTGTTTAATTAGTTTGGCTTTTTACAGCAATTGTTTTTGGGGGGATAAAATGTATAAACAAAAACTGATCTTAGTTGGGAACGGAATGGCAGGATTACGTTGTGTTGAATCCATCATTAGTAAGGATCCGACTGCCTTTGAGATTACTATTTTCGGAAGTGAACCGCACGTTAACTATAACCGAATCTTATTGTCGACTGTGCTTCAAGGCAACACCTCTTTTGAAGATATTACGATAAATGATCGAAACTGGTATACGGAGAATAATATCCAATTGTTCTCAGGTGAAACGGTAGTAAAAATCGATAAAGAGACTAGGAAAATAAAAACAGACAAAGAACGGGAAGTTTACTACGATAAGCTGATAATTGCCACAGGTTCTGTCCCGTTCATTCTTCCTGTCACAGGTGTAGATAAAGAAGGCGTCATTGCATTTCGGACGATTGAAGATTGCCAAAAGATGATTGAAACTTCACGCAAACATAAAAAAGCAGTCGTAATCGGAGGCGGTTTGTTAGGTTTGGAAGCAGCGAGAGGGCTGTTAAACCTTGGTATGGAAGTGCATGTCGTTCATATCGCTGACTATTTAATGGAAAGGCAGCTCGATTCAACGGCATCACTTTTACTGCAAAAAGAGTTGGAAAACCAGGGAATGAACTTTCTTTTAAAAAAGGAAACACAGGAGTTAATCGGTAACGAGCGTGTAGAGCGCGTCCGTTTTAAAGATGGAACGGAGCTGGATGCAGATTTGGTCGTTATGGCTGCGGGAGTCAGACCGAATATTCAATTGGCCAAAGAAAGCGGAATTGATACAAATCGTGCAATCATTGTAAATGACTATTTAGAAACCAGCATCCCAGATATTTATGCGGTTGGCGAATGTGCTGAACATCAAGGCATGGTTTATGGGCTTGTTAAACCTCTTTACGAACAAAGTGAAGTGCTGGCAAAGCATATTTGTGAGATGAAATGCAGCGGATACCAAGGCTCGGTCCTTTCGACCCAGTTGAAAATATCAGGAGTTGAGCTATTTTCTGTTGGTGAATTCCTTGGTGACGAAACAACGAAATCCATCACAACTTTTGATGAATTGGATAGTGTTTATAAAAAGTTGGTTTTTCAAGGAAGAAAAATCATAGGTGCTGTGCTTTATGGAGATACAAACAACAGCTCACGATTACTCGATATGATTGTAAAGCGGCAAGAAGTATCGTCAGAGGAAAGGCGTTCAATGTTCCAGTCACCAAATACGGCTGAGGGATTAATCGCTTCGATGGCAAATCATGAAATCATTTGCCATTGTAATGCTGTTTCAAAGGGGGGAATCATTGAAGCGGTTCAAAATAAGGGGTTAACGACTGTGGAACAAGTTAAACAATGCACAAAGGCTTCCGGTTCTTGCGGAGGATGTAAGCCGGCAGTGACCGAGCTTTTGACCTATATTCAAAGTAATCTTACTACTCAGGATGAGAAACAAACTGCATTTTGCTCATGTACGAAATTAACGGAAGATGAAGTTGTGTATAAAATGCAGCTCCAAGACGTATCGACTGTCCAAGAAGCGATGGATGCTCTTGAATGGGAAAATACAAAAGGTTGTTCAACTTGCAGGCCTGCATTGAGCTATTATTTAGGGATGATTCATCCAGAGTACGAGATCAGACAGCAAACTCTTTTCATAAACGAAAAAAAGAATGCAACAGTTCAAAGTGATAACCGATACTCAGTTATCCCGCAAATGTACGGCGGGATGACGAATGCAAATGACTTGCGAAAAATTGCTAATGTTGCCGATAAATATGAAATATCCCAGGTTGCGATAACAAGTGAACAAAGGATTCATTTAATGGGGGTGAAAAAAGAAGACCTCCCAGGTGTGTGGGCTGATTTAGATATGCCGTTAAGTTCGAAATATGGTAACACCGTTCAAAACGTCAAAACATGTATCGGTGAACATGTTTGCTCTTGTGATAAACAGCAATCCCTATTACTTGCTGTAGATTTGGAAAAAAGATTGGAGCAAGTATCTACACCATACCGTATAAAGATGGGCATATCCGCTTGTATGCATAACGGTGCAGGATCAACAACGAAAGATATAGGTGTTATGGGCATTGACAGGGGCTGGGAAATATATGTGGGCGGAAGCAGCGGGCGTGATGCACGTGCAGGTGAACTGCTATGTGTAGCCGGCACAAATGAAGAAGCCATTGAAATCATCATCGGCTTTATTCAATATTATCGGGAAACAGCCAACTACTTAGAACGGACTTGGCAATGGATTGAACGATTGGGATTAATTCATGTTAGAGAAATATTGTTTGATGATGAACTTAATCAGCAACTATCTCAACGAATGGAACTGGCCTAGATCAGGGAATGAACAAAGGGGAAAACTAGTTGCAGGACTTAGGAAGCGGTTAAATGTTTGTACCATGAAAAATCCATAGAAATCCATGAGTAAAGGGTGAGGAGCCTTGACCGAATTATTATTAAAGTATTTCCGCACGAAGCAACAAGAGGTCCAATCAGAAAAACGATATGATACACAATGTCCATTTTGCAGCATGCAATGTAAGATGCAGCTGCTGGAACAAACAATAGTAACAAGAAAAAAGTATATGACGATTGGAAAAGATAATCCAACCTCAGAGGGGCGCTTATGCATTAAAGGAATGAATGCACATCAACATGCTTTGCATAAAGATCGAATTAAATACCCACTATTGAAAAAAAATGGGGAATTTGTTCGAATATCATGGGAGGAAGCATTAAGCCACATCAAGGAGAATTTCGCTAAAATACAAGCAGAAGATGGTGTACATGCATTATCTGTTTATGGGAGTGCATCCATTTCAAATGAAGAAGCCTATTTGCTTGGGAAGTTTGCAAGGGTGGCTTTAAAAACAAAGTATATAGATTATAATGGCCGTTTGTGCATGTCTGCAGCTGCTTCGGCAGCCGGCCAAACATTTGGTATCGACAGGGGCCTGACCAACAGCTTATCAGAGGTTCCGTTCACAAAGTGCATAATCTTGGTGGGTACGAATATTGCGGAATGCCAGCCCACAATCATGCCGTACTTTGAGCAAGCGAAACAAAATGGGGCATATATCATTGCTGTAGATCCCCGGGAAACCGCAACAACGAAAATGGCCGACTTACATCTAAAGGTGAAACCTGGGATGGATGCCGCCTTGGCAAACGGATTATTGAAAGTGATCATTGAAGAGGATCTTATTGATGAAGCGTTTATCCGGGAACGTGCAAATGGCTATAAAGAAGTTAAAGAGTATGTCACATCTTTAGAGTTGGAGGAAATTGCAGAAATGACAGGGGTTCCAAGTGACCAAATCCAAAAAGCGGCTGCCATGTTCGGGAAAGAAGAATCAGGAATGATTTTTACAGCAAGGGGAGTTGAGCAGCAAACAGATGGTTCGGCCGCTGTCCGTAATTTTCTTAATATTCTTATTGTTACAGGGAAAATTGGAAAAGTGAATTCGGGTTATGGAGCTATCACCGGACAGGGAAATGGGCAGGGAGCAAGGGAACATGGCCAAAAGGCAGACCAACTGCCGGGGTATCGCATGATTGAAAATGAGGAACATAGATTACATATTGCAAGTATATGGGGAATTGATGAGGCTGATTTGCCGCGTAAAGGTGTATCGGCATACGAAATGATAGAGAAGATAAATGAAGGTGAAATTACCGGCATGTTTTTAATGTGTTCCAATCCAATTGTTTCAAATCCCAATGCTAACTTTGTCAAAAAGGCTTTGAAGAAATTAAAGTTTCTTGTCGCAGTAGATATGTTCGTTTCTGAAACTGCTAGATTGGCTGATTTGATTTTACCTACTTCGTCTTATTTAGAGGATGAAGGAACGATGACGAATTTGGAAGGACGGGTAACGTTGCGGGAAGCAAGTTTTTCATCACCTGGGGAAGCGAAGCATGATTGGCAAATCATTTGTGATATAGCTAAAGCTCTTGGGAAAGGGGAGCATTTTCCCTTTCAATCTGCAAATGAGATATTTGAAGAACTAAGAGTGGCAAGCCGTGGGGGAACCGCCGATTATTATGGTATAACGTATGATCGCTTAAGAAAAGAAGGAGGCATTTTGTGGCCATGTCCATCCATTGACCATAAAGGGACTAAAAGGTTATTCGAATCGTCTTTTGCCCACCCGGACGGAAAGGCGGCCATGGTTGTGGTTAATAACGTGCCTCATGTTCCAAAAGAAAAGCCATGTACGGAATTTCCGCTTTATTTAACAACAGGAAGAATCATGTCACACTATTTAACTGGAGTACAAACGAGAAAAAGCTCATCATTAGCCGCAAGAAATTTTGAATCATATATGGAAATCCATCCAGAAACAGCTAAGAAATATCATATTTCAGACAATACTTTGGTGAAAATTGAATCAAGGCGCGGAAGTATTGTTGTAAGAAGCAAATGGTCCGCAACGATTCGCCATGATACTATATTCGTTCCTTTTCATTGGGCAGACTCCCAAAATGTCAATCGCCTCGTTTCACAGGATTTAGACCCGACATGCAAAATGCCTGGGTTTAAAGTCAGCGCTGTAAAAGTACATCCTATATTAGAGTTAACGTCTCATTAAGGGGAGGGGATCTTCCCCTTCACCATATTTTTTTGATTCAATCATAATCGAAAAATGGAGCTAATCACATTTCATGACTAAACAACAAAAGGGGATAAAGGATGGAAAAAGGTAAGGTCTATATCGTTGGTGCCGGTCCTGGTGATCCGGACTTAATTACTGTCAAGGCAATCAAATGCATCGCGGAAGCGGATGTCATCTTGTATGATCGATTGGTAAATCGTGAATTGCTTTCAAACGGCAAACCTGAAGCTGAATACATTTATTGCGGTAAAGCGCCTGGTATACATTGTGTCCCTCAAGAGGACATTCATCAATTGTTAATAAGTAAATCAATGGAGAGAAAAACGATTGTTCGTCTAAAAGGGGGAGATCCTTTCATTTTTGGCCGTGGCGGTGAGGAAGCAGAAGCGCTAGCAAAGCACGGAATTCAATTTGAAATAGTCCCTGGAATCACATCTGGAATCGCTGCGCCAGCTTATGCTGGAATTCCCCTGACTCACAGGGAATGGGGGAGTTCCTTCGCAATTGTCACAGGACACTGCGTGACTGGCAAACCTGATAACATCAACTGGCATCATTTAACACATGGTGTTGACACCATTGTTATTTATATGGGTATGAAAAACCTTCCATATATCTGTAAACAATTACGCTCCTGCGGAATGAAGCCTGAAACTGCCATTGCAGTCATCGAACAAGGAACGACAGGTTTTCAACGAACTATTACAGGAACAATCGATTCAATAGTGGCGATCGTTACAAGAGAGCAGGTTGCCAATCCCGCCATGATCGTAATAGGAGAAGTGGTGAATTTATCCGGGAAATTATCATGGTTTTCCGAGAAAACAAAAGATAAGGAGTTCGCTTAGAAAGGAATTATTACCTAAAAAACTTTTACTGTAATGAAACTGGAAAACTGGACATGAAAGTCATCATGTCTTCAGTTTTTTTGCTTGTACAAATTTGGACGTTGATTTCCACTTCAGGCACTCGCTTTCCGCGGGCGGTCCGGAAGCCTCCTCGGCGCCTTTGCGCCTGCGGGGTCTCCCTTGGACTCGCTTTTCCCGCAGGAGTCTCGTACCTTCCGTTCCAATCAACTTGTTTTAACTTTTAGATAGTATCCTTTTGCCTAAAGTCTTCATTGTTTTGAAATAGCATTAATAAAACTTGAAGTGATCAGGATGCTTTCTTAACATGATTCTATTTAATGAGATCAACTGGTGCCAGCGAACCATTTGGTTCGTAAAATGGAGGCTGCCATTGACTTTTCTTTCATTTATGATTTGGTGAAAGATATGTATTCAGAGGTAGGATGCTCAAGTATTGACCCGGTTATAGTAGTTAAACTGACTTCATTCAATATACCTTCGGAATTCAATCAATACGTAAAACAATTATGAAGTTGAAACAAAAATGGCTTAACATAGTGGCTCGATGAGACCAAATCTCTTAACCTTTGGTCAAAATTCTAAGGGAATTTTAAAAGGGGTTCGGAATCTTTTAATTCCGAACCCCTTTTGTCTGCAAACTGACTGGACATGAAAGTCATCATGTCCAGTTTAACAATGTTAACTGCTATTTTAAAAAGACAAGGGTTTATGGACAGTTAAAGTACTTATTGAATCGGTTAATTATAACGGTTGCTTAGAAAATCAATTACGCAGGCCAAAGTGTGCATTTAATTGGCCCTGCAGCATTTTTTTTCGCATTTTTTCCTGTTCAATTTTTCTTTTCTCTTTTAATTTTTCCTGTCTAATTTCATGGGTTTGCACTCCATCCTCTATTTTATCGGCGATTTCCACTAATGCCTTGACGTCGGAAAAAGAGTATTTACGGTTACCACCCTTAGACCTTTCGGGGAAAACTAGTTTTCTTTCTTCATAATACCGGATTTGCCTATCGGATAGTCCGGTTAATTCTCTGACCACACCTATGGAAATTACCTTTCTATCTATATAAGATTCTTTTTGCTGGACGATGAAAATCACCTCATTTTGGATTTATGCTGAATCAATAAGGATATTATATCCTAATTTTCTGAATATTTGTAATAAAAACTAACATTAAATATTAATTTTTAAAAAATATGTAAGATTTTATTACATGATTGTGGCGATAAAAAGTGACGTCACCTATAATCAATCATATCATCCTTTCAAAAAAATCTTATTGGAGGACAAAACATGTCTAAGCAGAAATTGGCACTCATTGGGAATGGTATGGCTGGAGTAAGATGTATAGAAGAAATTTTGAAAATTCAACCGGAAAGGTTCGAGGTGACTGTCTTCGGAAGTGAGCCGCATCCGAATTATGATCGAATCCAACTATCGAATGTATTGCAAGGGGCTACGACGATAGATGATATTACAATAAATGATTGGAACTGGTACAAAGAGAACAATATTACACTTTTTTCAGGTGAAACAGTCAAGAACATCGACACCACTAAGCAAATCATATATTCAGATGCTAATCGCGAAGTTGCATATGATCAATTAATTTTAGCTACCGGATCAATCCCTTTCATCCTTCCGATAAAGGGAGCTGATAAAAAAGGAGTGACCGCCTTTCGAAATATTGAAGATTGCGAAAAGGTGATTGAATATTCTAAAAACAACAAAAAGGCTGCAGTCATTGGTGGAGGATTGCTGGGTCTTGAAGCAGCAAGGGGGCTTTTGAATCTAGGTATGCAGGTAGATGTAATTCACCTTTCGGAATATTTGATGGATAGGCAGTTAGATCCAGCAGCAGGAAAAATGCTGCAAAGGGAACTGGAAAGACAGGGAATGAATTTTTATCTCGGGAAACAGACTCAGGAGGTTTTAGGTGAATTTGATGTCAAAGGATTACGCTTTAGTGATGGCGAGGAAGTCAGCGCCGACTTAGTGGTCATGGCAGTTGGGATTAAGCCAAATGTTGCAATGGCCCAAAATTCCGGCATCCCTGTCAATCGAGGAATTATCGTGAATGATTATATGGAGACAAAGATCCCGAATATTTTTGCGGTTGGTGAATGTGCGGAACACCGTGAGATGGTGTATGGTTTGGTCGCTCCCCTATATGAACAGGGCAAAGTATTAGCCAAAAGGATTTGCGGACTGGAAAGCAAACCTTACGAGGGGTCCGTGCTTTCTACTAAGTTAAAAATATCTGGTGTTGATGTATTTTCAGCTGGAGAAATTTTCGAGGATGAACAAGCCAAATCAATCAAGGAATTTAATGAATGGAATGGTACTTACAAAAAAGTAATGATTCGAAATGGGAAAATTTCTGGGGCGGTATTATTCGGGGATACAAAGGAAAGCAATATCCTATTGAGCATGATCAATAAAAATGCCGACGTTTCGGAATACTTGAATGTTGGAACAAGTGAACCCAGTGTCAGCCTTGTCACTTCGATGTCAAATGAAGAAATCATCTGTGGTTGTAATGGTGTAACGAAGGGCGATATTGTGACGGCTATCGAATCTAATGGTTTAACAAGCATTGAGGAAGTAAAAGGCTGCACAAGTGCTTCGAGATCATGCGGTGGTTGTAAGCCGTTAGTCGGTGATATTCTCGAGCTGACATTAGGCACTGGTTTCAGTAAGTCAAACCAGAAGGAATCCATATGTACGTGCACCACTTTATCAAGAGATGAGATTGTTGCCGAAATACGCGAAAAAAATCTGACACATACTCGTGAAGTCATGAATGTTCTCGGCTGGAATACAAGTGATGGATGCTCGAAATGTAAACCGGCACTGAACTATTACTTAGGCATGATCCATCCTGTTGACTATGAAGATGAAAAAGAATCCCGCTATGTCAATGAAAGGCTACATGCAAATATTCAAAAGGATGGTACATTTTCCGTTGTGCCAAGAATGTATGGCGGCGTCACAAATCCCGATCAATTACGGAAAATAGCAAATGTTGCCGATAAGTATAATGTTAAGTTACTTAAGGTAACAGGCGGTCAAAGAATAGATTTGTTCGGCGTTGAAAAAGAGGACCTTCCAAGCGTATGGGCCGACCTGGATATGCCTTCTGGATATGCGTATGGAAAAACGCTTCGAACTGTGAAAACATGTGTCGGTGAAAACTTTTGCCGGTTTGGCACCCAAGATTCAATCGGTCTGGGTATTGCCATGGAGAAGAAATTCGAACGTGTTGGCACACCGCATAAGGTTAAGATGGCTGTGTCGGCATGTCCTCGTAATTGTGCTGAATCCGGTATCAAAGATCTTGGTGTTGTCGGTGTTGACGGTGCATGGGAAATTTATATTGGCGGCAATGGCGGTACCCATTTACGAGCTGCTGAATTATTATGTAAAGTGAAAACAAGTGATGAGGTAATTGAAATTACGGGTGCGTACATCCAACATTATCGAGAGACTGCCAATTATTTAGAAAGAACGTCGGTCTGGGTTGAGCGTGTCGGGTTCGATACCATTAAGGCGATTATTGGTGATAAGCAAAAAAGGATGGAGCTTAACCAACGTTTGGATGAGGCCTTATCCGTATTGCAAGAACCGTGGAAAGAAATCATTGAGAGCAATGCGATCCAAACCGGTTTATTTCAAAAAGTGAAAATTCCGGCTATATCAAAAAAATGAATATGGGGGCAGCCTAAATGGGGAAAACACTTCAAAAGATAAAGGTCTCAACCGTAAATGAAATGCCAAAAAACCTGGGGAAAACAGTAACCATAGGATCTCATGAAATTGCTCTTTTTCATTTAGCAAATGGTGAATTCCGGGCTATTGAAAATCGTTGCCCACACAAAGGTGGGGTACTTGTGGAAGGCATCGTGAGTGGTGATCACGTATTTTGCCCGATGCATGACTGGAAAATCAGTGTCAAAAATGGAGAAGTCCAAAAACCTGATAATGGTTGTGTAAAGACATTCCATGTTGAAATAGAAGATGGTAATGTTTATATAGTTTTATAACCAGTTGCTATGGATAGTCTCTAAGACTATCCATATTTTCTTTGCAGTTTTTGAACTAAATTTACCCGGCAGAATAATTGATAAATATTTCCAAAGGCAATATACTTTCAAGTATAGGAATTCTTTTATTAAAACGAATGAATGTAAGCGATTTCGAAGAACAAATGAATAAAGTTATAGGGGAAGGTTGGCGTTTTATGAACAAATTATCGGTTGGCGTTTTTACCTTTATGCTGTATTTTGTTCCTTTATCAAATACACCTGGAATGGCAGAAGTACAACCAGATTACAAGCTTTATGTGATGGCCCCCTTGGGTGAAATAACAGATTGGGAGGCATTTAAAGCAGAGCTGACCCAGTTGAAGGAAAATGGAGTATATGCAATAACGACAGATATCTGGTGGGGATTGGTCGAGAGTAAAAAAGATAATCAGTTTGATTGGTCCTATTATAAAAAATATGCGGAAACCGTGAAAGCTTCCGGTTTAAAATGGGTGCCCATTTTGTCTACGCATCAATGCGGCGGTAATGTGGGGGATGATTGCAACTATCCCATCCCAAGTTGGCTCTGGAATAAAGACACTGCCGAAAACATGGCTTTCAAGAGTGAAAGTGGTTTCTGGAATAAGGAAGTACTTGCTCCTTGGTGGGAGGGCACAGCCGGTCAGTACAATGAATTGTACAAATCCTTTGCAGAGAACTTTGCTGATAAGAAGGATTTAATAGCAAAAATATATCTAAGTGCAGGACCGGCAGGGGAATTAAGATATCCCTCCTACCAGAATGCCGATGGCTGGGATTATCCTGAGAGGGGACAGCTTCAAGTTTATACAGAAGGAGCAAAACGGGATTTCAGGCTTGCCATGAGAGAAAAATATTCCACGATAAAAAAATTAAATGCTGCTTGGGGCAAAACGTATAAAAACTGGAATGAGATTCAGCCGCCAGGAAATGGGGATGAATTTTTCACCATGGGAGGAGCAATCGACACTAAATTTGGATACGATTTTATGCAGTGGTATCAAGGGGCACTCGAAAAGCATCTTGCAAAAATTTCGAAGTTTGCCCATAAACATTTTGATGAAGTCTTTGGCGTGCCAATTGGAGCTAAAATCTCAGGAATCCATTGGAAAATGAATGATCCAGTAATGCCGCATTCAGCAGAATATAGTGCCGGGTACCATAACTACTCCAAATTATTGAATCAATTTAAGAAATCGAATATGGCCCTTACATTCACCTGTCTGGAAATGGGAGATCAAGACGCACATACTGCACCGTCCTATAGCGCCCCTAAGACTTTGGTGACCCATATTGCCTCTTTAGCTAATGAAAAAGGAATTTCTTTAAACGGGGAAAACGCACTCCCTCTCATCGATAATGAATGGGGCTTTGACAATGTAGCAGAAATGCTTTTTAACCATGGTTTTGAGGGATTTACATTGCTTAGGATGTCTTATTTATTCGACGATGAAGGAAATCCAACTAATGAGTTCAGGATGATGGCTGATAAATTGGAAGGCAAGTCGATTCCCGTTACATTCACAGTTGAAAATGTACCTGCCACACAGGGAGTTTACTTAATTGGGAACAGAGGGGAAATCGGCCGATGGAATCCTGAAGATTACGAATATAAACTCACTCAAAACACAGAAGGCAGCTGGAGTGGAACATTTCGTTTAGCTGCAGATCGATTCTATGAATTCAAGTTCGTTCTGAAAGATGAAAATGGCAATATCACTTGGCAAGATGGCGAAAATAATAGGTATAAAACTCCTTTGAATGGAGAAGGAAACTATAAAACTGCATGGTAAATGGGTTAATAGGGCTATGATTTAAAATTCAGACGACATAAGGTGGTTCGGAATGCTCTCACAACCATGATTGGTAAACTTAATATCCTTCTGTTTTTTTACTGCTTTGTATACATCAATCCCTTAATAGATTAAAGAAATTTGCGACAATCCTGCCGAATAACTGTCTGCCAAGCCGCTTTGCTTTGATGCGGCTCGGCAAACAGTTGGCGGAAAGGGAGCGGATTTCTGAAATCATCTGGAATATTTTTTTAGGTTTTAAAGCCTGAAGAGGTAATCAACGTTCAAATTTTACAGTATGACTAACTAAGCAGGACTTGTGGGAAGAATATAAGGTATGGAAAATCATCACAAGTTAGGGTATAAAAAATCCAGAATCCAAGTGATGTATATTTGCATACTGACCCCATTACGGCAATATTTTTTAATACTTAAATGATATAAATTTACATTAATTGAAATGTAGTCCATTTTTAGAACAAAGCAACAAGAAAGGGAGGAATCGAAATATATGAAGACAATGATTACATGGACAGGGGAACTGGCCTTTTCTGGCACAACTCCGTCGGGACATGAAATAAAGATGGATGCCGCCGAAGAAGCAGGAGGTAAAAATAGTGGAGCAAGACCCACAGAATTACTTTTACACTCTCTTGCCGGCTGTACAGGAATTGATATTGTCATGATTTTAAAGAAAATGCGATTTGAAACAAAGGCCTTTCAAATAGAAATAGAGGGGGTACGGTCAGAAAATCACCCTAAACGTTTTACCGATTTTCATATCCATTATTTATTAGAGGGAGATCTACCTGAAGATAAAGTCGTCCGTGCGATTCAATTATCCAAAAATACGTACTGTTCAGTGTATCACTCATTAAATGCCAACATTAAAATCAGCTATTCAATAAATGGTGTTAAAGGAAAACAAGACATATAATATGTAATTTAAAGGACTATTGTTTAACAGGAAGTTGTTTTACATCCGTATAATAAAAACAGCCCCATTTTTGAACATGGGGCTGTTTTGACTGAAATGAACATCCTCATTTCAAGAATAATCATCTATATCAAAACGCGCAAACCACAGGAAATAATCCCTCTCATGGTAATCCGAGGGTATTATACCGAAAATATCAATCTAAAATTGGTTTTCAAGGTTAGCGAACTCCATTTTACGGAAGGAAAGGGATAATTCAGTAAGCAAGTAATCAAAATGTAATGGTTTGGTCATTGGAATGCCCTTGATGTTAGGAGTTTATCCATATAAACTTTAGATACTATTGAGGAGTGGTTAAAGTTGAAAGAGATAACAATTGACAAATTAATTTTTAAAAATCATTTATCGATGATTGAACAATATTCATTGAAAGATTTCATGTTTAAGTGGCTCGGCAGCCCCGAAGAAGGTTTAGATGATCTTCTCCCGCTTACATACACAGATGAAGTTTTTGCAAAAATGGAAACGACATCGGAGACTAAAATCAAGATTCATGGAGAAGAAACCTTCAGATATGTCACCATTACGGAAGATAATCAAATTATAATAGGGGGCTTGGATCCGAATCAAGAGTTAAAGTTTAGAATTGTGTCCCTGGAAGAGCGTTTGAAAAGCTACTAAAACTGAATCAAATTTTCAAAAATACCTTAAAAAGGCCATTCCTGTGGAATGGCCTTTTTAAGGTATTTTTTTCATCACGTTAAGAGAGTCGTGAATACCACATGTTAACTGTACTCGAAAGTAATTGAAACCCTTATCTTATGCAAGTTAAACGAGTAACTCTTTTAACTCGCGATATTTTTGGATTAATTTAACAAAATATAAATGTTTATTGGTTTGTCTTAGTATATTATAAAGTAATGAAGTCGACTAAACATTGGGGGGATTGAGATGAGTGAGACGTTGGCAAGTTCAATAAAAACGCTTTTGAAGGAAACGTTTGAAGGACCGGGAAATGAAGGAAGCTATTATACTGAATCAAAACCGAATACCGGGGTTTTTGGTACACTTGATGGTTTAACCGCAGTAGATGCTTCACGTTCCATAAACGGATCGACAATTGCGGCACACGCAGACCACACCCGGTATTATTTATGGGTGATCCAATCGATGATCAATGGCACAGACTTTGAAAAAGATTGGGAAGAAAGCTGGACCATCACTACTGTTGATGAGGTGAAATGGGCTGAAATCAGAGAGGAATTACATAAAGAATATGTATCTCTTTTCGCAGAAATCGAAACAATCGATTTAGGAAAATGGCTGACTAATGTAAATGCGACCATTGCCCACTCAGCTTATCATCTTGGAGCGTTACGGCAAATGATAAAAAGCCTTGAATATAGAAAAATAATATAATATATTGAGAGTTTTTAAACTGATTGGAACGTATGGCACTCGCTTTCCGAAGGAAGTTCGCCCTCGGCACTCTTGCGCCTGGATTCTCCTTTCGACACGCCTTTTCCGCGGGAGTCAGGTACACGCGTTCCAATCAACTTTGTTTGAAAAACCCAGATAGATACTTTTAGTCTTAGTCAATAAGAGGGGTTCAAACGATCTCATCCCTAAGTTGAGGGTTTATAATATCAGATAGTTTATTTCCTTTTTCATACTTTTGAATGAGTCATTATTGATTTATACTTACTTCGTCCGAATCTCGTTCCGTAATTCTTCTCCTTCTATTCCATTTGCCTGTCATTTGCTTTTTTACTTTCTTGCTCAGCCCATATGAAAGCAGAGTTAAAAATTGGGCCTCCTTATAAAATCCCCAGTAACACCCATATCTCTGAATTTCCGCAATCAAAAGAGTCTCTTTTTTAAGTACCATACATAATATCTGAGTTCAGATCTCAAGTAATATACTTCCATTCTCCGAATGAATCATCATAATCCCTACCCAATCCGTCTAGTGAATTAAGGAATAGTAAACGCCTTCACGAATGATTAAGTGCATCCCAGATATGGAAACCAGTAAAACTTTTTTCCGCTTTGCTTATCAATGAAGATATAATTCCAAAATACTCCTTTGCTGAAACACGAGCATATCCAATATTCAAAAATAGCAATTGATCATATATGAATCACTTTAACTGACGGGGCCAATTTAGTTGTAAAAGGATTTAATAATATACTTGATGATATTAGAATAAAACAAATAAAGTGTGTCAATAATAAAATTGACAGGACACCAATCAGTGTCATATAATAAAAGACACCAATTGATGTCCAATTAAAAGGGTGGGTGATTTTGAACGAGAAAAATCAAGAACGTGATATTTATATAGCCATTGCTGACCCAACAAGACGTAAATTGCTACGTTTGTTGGCGGACGTGGAGGAATTGCCACTAAATGAGTTGACCGTACATTTTGAAATGGGCCGTACTGCGGTTTCAAAGCATTTGGCAATCCTTAAAGAGGCAGGTCTAGTAATCAGCAGAAAAGTCGGCAGGGAAACCCGTTATCGACTGAATGCTGGTCCGTTGAGAGAAATTGAGGATTGGGTATCGTTTTACAGAAGATTCTGGAGTGAAAGAATATCACTTTTAAATCAAATATTAGAGGAGGAATAAAAATGAGTTTAACAGTAACACAAGATTTTAATTTTAAGAGCCCGATCGAGAAGGTATGGCTTGCCTTAACGGATGCAAATACTCTTGGGAAATGGGTAATGGCTAATGATATTAAACCTGTCGTCGGACATAAATTCCAGTTTCGAAATGAACAGTGGAAATTAATTATTGATTCCGAAGTTCTTGAAGTCGAGGAGCCTTATAAGTTATCTTACACCTGGGTAGGTGGCGGTATAAACACTACAGTCACATGGACCTTAAAGCACGAGGATGGAACAACCCACTTACATCTCGAACAAACAGGATTCGAAAAAGAAGATCAAGCGTTCAATGGTGCGAAATATGGTTGGGCGAAAATGGGCGAAGAACTTAATAACGTGTTAGAGGTATTGTAAGACCAAACCTCTGCCTTGTTTTTTAGTATTTAGCTAACGTATAAGAAAAAAGCAAACTGCTCGGAAAGAGGAGTGTTCCGTGATGACAAAAAGTAGAACGAATCCTAAGGTTGATGAATTTTTAGGTAAAGCTAATAAGTGGAAAGAAGAATATGAGACATTAAGAAATATCGTTCTTGACTGTGAACTGACTGAAGAATTTAAATGGATGCATCCCTGTTACACGTTTGAGAATAAAAACATCGTTTTAATACATGGATTTAAAGAATATTGTGCGCTTCTGTTTCACAAAGGTGCCTTGTTACAGGATGCCCACGGGCTTCTAATTCAACAAACGGAGAATGTACAGGGAGCGCGCCAGATTCGGTTCACTAATGTTCAAGAAATAGTTGCAACGGAATCCATTCTGAAAGCCTATATTCATAAAGCCATTGAAGTTGAAAAAGCCGGGTTGGAAGTGGAATTTAAAAAGAATGAAGAATTCATAATTCCTGAAGAACTTCACAATAAATTCGATGACATCCCTGCCTTGAAAACTGCTTTTGAAGCATTGACCCCAGGAAGGCAAAGAGCATACATCCTTTATTTTTCACAAGCCAAACAATCCAAAACCCGAGAGTCAAGAATCGAAAAATGCATGCAGAAAATTCTCGATGGGAAGGGTTTAAAAGATTAATATATTTGATGACAAAATAAATTAATCATGTTTTGGATTTCACCCCACTTTGCGTTCATTCGAACTCCTTTTTGGAACGCAAGTAACCACTCAACCGAATAATAAAATGGATAAAAACAAAAAAGTGATCCATAGAGTGTAAGCGATCTGCCGTGAAAAAGCCTACTTGTTGCAGCTAAGGAAAGAAAAAAGCTGCACACCAAAGTGTACCTTGTTTTTTTGCTTAAAGGTCAATTTTTTTTTAGCTAACGGGTGCTTATCTTGAACAAGGTTTAAGTAATGATTTCAACATACCACCAATAAAATATGGTACTTTTACGGAGTAGCAAAAAAGCCCAATTTCTCAATTTTATTACTGAGAAATTGGGCTTTTTTCGAATATTTCGATTCAGGAAAATGCTAACGACCATGGCCCACTTCGCGTATCATCTTGGAACGTTACGACAAATGATAAAAACCCTTGAAATGGAAAAATAAGATAACAATCTGATGGTTAACATGATTGGAAAATTGGGCAATCTTTGTATTCTTGGGCACGCTTTTCCCGCAGGGTTCTCGAACACCCGCTCCAATCAACTTTGTGTTAAAAGATGTCCACAGTTTTTTTGAGAACTCCAGGCACTCGCTTTCCGCGGGCGGTCCGGGAGCCTCCTCGGCGCCTTGCGCCTGTGGGTCTCCCCTGGACTCGCTTTTCCCGCAGGAGTCTCGAACACCCATTCCAATCAACTAACGTGTTTTAAATGAAAAAAATGCAGGCTGATCTTATGCCGAACCATGTTTAAGACTAGTTTATCCTTCATGTTTTTCTCCTGTAATCCTTATTGGATGGAAGAAATTGCGACACTCCTGCCGAA
>NZ_JBYSYV010000001.1:90136-364554 GCF_058783805.1 Peribacillus sp. FW305-BF15
ATAACTGGCTTGACGAGACCCCACAGACGCTTACTTTGATGCGGCTTGGCAGACAGTCGGCGGAAAGGGAGCGGATTTTTGAAATCATGGGAAATTTTATTAAGAAAAAAACTGCAGGCAAACGCCTTTTCTTCGTATATGTCTAAAAACAAGACAAGAGTAACCTTCATGTTCCTTTACTGCAATCCTTATTGGATGGAAGAAATTTGCGACACTCCTGCCGAATAACTGGCTTGACGAGACCCCACAGACGCTTACTTTGATGCGGCTTGGCAGACAGTCGGCGGAAAGGGAGCGGATTTCTGAATCAAGGAAATTTTTTCAAGAAAAAAACTGCAGGCAAACGCGTTTTCTTCGTATATGTCTAAAAACAAGACAAGAGTAACCTTCATGTTTTTTACTTTCAGAAACACACTCTTTTGTAGGTTATTGTTATATTGTGTCAGATTATACTAAGAATTCTTTACATTTTAAAGGGTTCAAGTCTTAATTGGAGAAGTATATAATTATGATGTTTTTAGCAAAGGATTACTGACTGCAAGGATTTTGACGTAGAAGGAGGGCTCTTAATTAAAAGGCAGCTGCTTAAACTAAGTATATTTTGCTTTATAATTTTTGTTCAAACATTATGGTCTCCCGCTGTTTTTGCTGAAGAAAAAACATTTATAATTGCTGGAGAAAGTGCCCTTCCTCCATTTTCATTTGAAAATGAAGCTGGTGAACTGACAGGCATCAATATTGATTTAATGGAGGAAATAGCGAAATATAATGACGTAGATTTCAAATATATTCCGATGAGGATGGAAGAAGCCGAAAAAGCCTTAAGTAACGGAACAATTGATGCTATTGTCGGAAGTACCTATAATACCGAAAAAGATAACCAATTTGATTTCACGCAATCCTATTTTACAATGTCCCAATCCATAATCATTCCTAGTAAAAGGAAACAGGATATTCATACGTTAACGGATCTACGTGATTCACATGTTGTCCTTGACCATAACACACCAGTTATCAGTACATTTCTCAATATGAGGAATACAAACTTAACGACCGTTTCAAATCAATACTCCGGAATTTTAACATTATTGAACAACCGAGCTGATGTGTTCATCGGAAACAAATGGACTGCTGATTTCTATTTAAAAAAATTCCGCCAAGAAAAGAATTACATCATTCTTGATGAAGTCATTGAACCTGCGGATTATACGATTGCAGTGAAAAAGGGAAATCAATCGCTTCTTTTCATGATGGACAATGCACTCACAGAACTTAAGGCAAACCGTAATATCAATGGGATAATCGATAAATGGGTAATGCCGCAATCCAATCAGAAAATTGCCAGACTCGAACAATTCATATTTTGGTTGATCATAATCTTAACTGCCGTGGCCCTTATCCTTCTAATCATTTACATATGGAATCAAAAGCTAAAAAAATCCGTACATAACCAGACTTTGAAATTACATTTATTAAATAAGGATTTAGAGAAACAACGGCAAAACATCGCAAATGCTGAAGCGTTTAAAGATCAAATCTTAAACAATATCAATAATGGCATCATAACATTCGATCTCGATTTCATGATTACCAGCTGCAATGCAAAGGCATCGGACATTCTTAACATTTCCAAGGAAATGATTCTGAATCTTACGAATCATTCGCAATTGATGAAGAATTTCGAAGCTTTACACCAAGAACAAAATGAGAATAATTGTACGGGTTCTTTTCGAATCTTGGTATTAAATGAGGAAAATGAACAGAAGGTGATTTCTTATTCGATGCATAAGATGTTCAATACTGAAGATATACAAACCGGATACTTACTTTCCATGAATGATGAGACGGAAAAGAAAACATTGGAGAAAAAATTGGTCACACAAGAAAAGCTGCACGCTCTTGGTCAACTCGTTGCAGGTGTCGCACATGAAATAAGGAATCCTTTAACATCGATTAAAACATTCATTGATTTACTTCCGAGTAAATATGATAATCCTCAATTCCGACAAGTTCTAATGGAACACTTACCTACTGAAGTTAACCGCTTGAATGGGATTGTTACCGATTTAATTGAATATGCACGCCCGCGGCCGCCAAATATTACAAATTGCCACGCTCATGAGCTTATATCCTTACTTGCTTTTCATAAGGTGACAATGGATAAAAAACAAATAAATTTCGAGCAGATGATTGAGGAGGACTTTATTTTTTATATAGATTTACAACAAATTCAACAAGTACTTCTTAACTTGGTGTTGAATTCGATTGATGCCGTTGAAGAAACAAAGGAAAAGACCATTAAAATCACCATTGATAAAGTGAACGAAAAGACAGGGCGGATTGCCATATCGGATACGGGAAAAGGGATGAAGCAGGAAGAACTGAACCATATTTTTGAGCCTTTTTTCACAAATAAAGAAAAGGGCGTCGGTTTGGGACTTACGTTATCGTATAGGCTCATTAAAGAAAATAACGGAGATATCCATGTGAAAAGTTATCCTAATTCAGGAACGACATTCACCATTTTACTACCTATATATATTGAATAGAAGCCTGGAAAGAGGAGGATTCATATGAAAATGCAAGTATTGGTGATTGATGATGAACCTGCTATTTGCACCGCTCTTAGCTTTGCATTGGAAGATTCTTATGATGTCATGACAACTACAGACCCGGATGAGGGTCTACGGAAAATCGACAATCAGCACTTTGATATTGTGTTACTTGATTTGAGAATAGGAAATAAAAGTGGACTTGATGTCCTACAGAAAATCAAACAAATATCACCTAACGTAACAGTCATCATGATGACTGCCTATTCATCCATTGAAACTTCCATTGAGGCCATAAAAAAAGGAGCCTACTACTATATTGAAAAGCCAATTAATATTGAAGAACTTTCTTTGTTGTTGATGAGGGCAGCCGAATTCAAACAGATGTCCAATCAATTGGAGACATTACATGAAGAATTAGAGATTCAAAAGGGATTCGGTAACTTCCTTGGTAACAGCAAGGCGATGCAGCGTATTTTCTCAATGATCGAAAGAGTGAAAGATATTGATTCCAGTGTTCTCATCACGGGGGAAAGTGGTACTGGAAAGGAGCTTGTAGCCCGAAATATCCATACGTTGGGAAGAAGGAAAAACAATCCAATGCAGATCGTCAACTGTGCAGCAATTCCTGAGATGCTGCTGGAATCTGAATTGTTCGGTTATGAAAAGGGAGCATTTTCAGGTGCAACTCAGAGGAAGGAAGGGAAATTCGTTGCTGCTAATGGAGGCATCCTTTTTCTGGACGAGATCAGTGAAATGCCCCTTCCACTTCAAGCCAAATTATTAAGGGTATTGCAGGAACGGGAAGTGACGCCTCTGGGATCCAATACAAAAATCTCATTGGACGTCCGTATTATAAGTGCAGCCAATAAAAACCTGGAACAAATGGTGATGGAAGGGGAATTTAGGGAGGATTTGTTTTTCAGGCTAAATGTCATTCCCATCTCGATGCCGCCACTAAGAGATAGAAAAGAAGATTTACCGATCCTTATGGATTATTTTATAAAAAAACACGCGAAGGATATGAATCGTGAAGAAAAGATGTTCTCGGCAACCGCACGTAGGATTTTACTGGATTATCATTACCCTGGGAATGTCCGGGAGCTTGGAAACATTATAGAATATGCTGTTGCCCTATCAAACTCAAAAAAAATGGAAGAAACCGACTTGCCGCAATATGTTCAAGAACAGAAGTTCATTCTTCAGCCGGATGGCACGGACGACGATTTCAACAGTTTCAGGATTCCCATTGGCATTTCCATGAAAGAGATAGAAGAAAAGGTCATAACGGCCACACTTCAATATTGTAATAATCATCGGCAAAAAACAGCCCAAATCCTAAAAATTTCTGAAAGGAGCCTTCGTGATAAAATCAAGCTCATTTCAAAAGAAGAATAAAGGGTTCATCGTGTTAACCGGCAATTTTTTCTGGAAAACCGGAAAAAATTGCCGGTTTATCCTTGTATGACATTCTTGAAATAGGCAGAATTTGCGTTTTAAAGCAGAAAATCGACTTGGCATGGCATTTGCATCTAAATTCATTAAGAAAGGAGGATCACGATGAAAAATGGAGCACTCTTTATAAAAGTCGCTTTGTTATTTTGTTTCATGACAGGATGTTCTTTTATGAATGAGCAGCAGGAAATATCTAAACCTGCTACTACCTTGATCCAGAGGCAACTAACTTCAGACGGACAGGATTTAAATAACAGGATGATAATCATTGGAACCGGAGATATGACAGGTGTTTACTTTTCATTGGGACAAAGATTATCAAATATGTATGAAAAATACAACGGGGCTGTGTCAGGTACCCAGGTCACCGATGCTTCTATCGAAAATACTGAATTGGTTAGCCGTCATCGGGCAGAAATTGGTTTTACCTCAGTGGATGTACTGGATTTGCCTGAAACGGATAAATCCAAGTTAAGAGCTTTAACGGCCCTATATTCCAATTATGTTCAAATTGTTTCTACTAAACAAAATGATATTGATTCCTTGGACGATTTAGTTGGTAAACGCATTAGTGTAGGAACGGCTGGAAGCGGTACAAGGCTTATTGCAGAGCGGATACTGTTAGAATCCGATTTACCGACTGATCAATTGAATTTATCCTATCTTTCTTTTTCTCAATCTGCAGAAGCATTACGAAATGGTACCATTGATGCAGCTTTCTTTTCTTCGGGAATCCCTAATAATGAAATCGCTTTCATATCCAAGCAGACGGAACTAAGTTTCATTCCAATACCGGGAGACATCATTGAACGCCTTCAAAAACAATATGGAGTTTATACTCATAATGAAATTCCTAGAGATACATACAGGGGGATGAAAAAAAATGTCCAAACGATTTCAATTAAAAATGTCCTGGTAACCTACAAGGAAATGTCTGATCCTCATGCTTACAATCTTGTGAAAACATTATATGAACATCTGCCTGAACTGCAGCATACACATCCAGCTGCTTCTGATATTTCAATAACGGAAGCAACTAAACAAGTTCCCTTGGATTTTCATCCAGGGGCCGTGAATTATTTCACCGAACAAGGAATTATTGGAAATCAATGAAAAACGGGAGGTAATGATTATGAAAAAGCTGATGAGTCTTTTATCAATAATAGTATTGATCGCTCTTGCGGGATGTGGTAATCCTACTCCGCAAAAACCGGGGGAATCCGTACAAACGGGTGCTGGTGAAAAAGGAGAGAAAAAAATAACGATAGCCGGTAATGGCGGTGTCATCGAAAGTGCCATCCGAGATGTGATTGCCCCAAAATTCAAAGAAGAAACGGGAATCACGGTTAATTATATTTCCGGTTTATCAGGTGAAATCCTATCCAAAGTGGAATTACAGAAGAATGCTCCGCAAATAGATGTTGCCCTTTTTGTACCGGTTGATGTTATACGCGCTAAGGAGAAGGAACTGATTGTACCAATTGATGAGTCCAATGTTCCCAATATGAAATCGGTGGATTCACGGTTCATTCCGGTTGAAAATGCGGCCGCTCCAGCATTTGGTTTGGTAATTGCACCAGCTTATAATACGGAAACCTTTAAAAAGGAAGGCTTAAAATCAATTGAATCATGGAATGATCTTGTCTCTCCTGATTACGAGGGTAAAACGGCATTTTCAGATATTACGAATGATTGGGGTTTCAATACCCTTAATGGTCTGGCGATTTCAAACGGCGGCAGTACGGAAGACATGGAACCAGGTCTCGAAAAGGCAAAAGATCTTGCAGCGTATTCCAATACATTTTATAAAAACTCAACGCAAATGATGCCAGCGATCCAACAAGGAGCTGCTGACGTAACGGTCATGGGAAGTTATTCCATCGGTGAATTAGCCGTTTCAGGTATTCCGATTAAGATGGCCGTGCCTAAAGAAGGGGTGCCGCTTCAAGCTTTCAGCGCTGGTCTAGTGAAAAATACGCCAAATAGCAAAGAAGCCCTAGAATTCATCAACTATGTAATCAGTGAAGAAGCACAAGCATTAATTTCCGAAAAAGGATTTTATCCGACCGTGGAAGGCATGAAAATTCCAGAAAAATATGAAGAGTCAATCGGGCTTAAAGCAGGTGATAAAACATTCAAACCTGATTTCGCCAAGTTTGCCGAGATCCGTGCAGAGGTGTCAGACAGATGGGCGAAAGAGGTTACTCCTGAATTAGGGAAAAAACTCAAATAAAAAGGAGCGTGTTGATCACATGGAAGTATTAAAAAAAGATGTGGAAATTAATAGGCAACACCTGGAGGCAGTTCAGGGGGTTGGCTCAAATAAAAATGATGTAGAGATAAAAGGCGCGTTTAAACAATTTGGAGCGAATGTTGTCCTGAATGGCATTGATTTGGAGGTGAAACAAGGAGAGTTACTCACTCTTCTTGGTCCTTCCGGGTGCGGAAAGTCCACAACCTTAAACCTTATTGCCGGGTTCCTCGATCCGGATCGGGGCGAGGTCCATATTAAAGGCAATAATGTTACGAAGGTTCCGCCTTACAAGCGTGATTTAGGAATGGTTTTTCAAACCTATTCGCTTTTTCCCCATATGACAGTCTATGAAAATCTCAGTTTTGGCTTGAAACTGCGCAAAGTCGGGAAAGCTGAGCAAAAAAAGAAGATTAGTAAAGCGCTTGAATTAGTGAAAATGTCAGGATTGGAGAATCGTTATCCAAGGGAATTATCAGGAGGTCAGCGTCAGCGTGTGGCGATTTCAAGGGCACTTGTTGTTGAACCGGAGCTCCTTTTGCTTGACGAGCCGCTTTCAAACCTTGATGCAAAGCTGCGTCATGAACTAAGGGCCGAGATTAAGCGTTTACAAAAGGAAATTGGCGTAACGACCATTTTTGTGACTCATGATCAAGAAGAAGCTCTATCCATGTCTGATCGAGTCGTGGTCATGAATGCAGGGAAAATTGAACAAATCAGTACTCCGACTGAAATATACAATCATCCGAAGACAGAGTTCGTCTTTCAATTCATCGGGAAATCGAATTGTTTTGAAGGGAATGTGTCTGCTATCGATAAGCGGAAAGTTGCAGTCAAAATCGGTTCTGATATCACTCATGTAGACACAAATAACGTCATGGGAAATGAAAGTGATCTGAAAACCGGGGATGAGGTAAAACTTTATATTAGACCGGAAAAACTGCAAATTGTTTCACTCGATGAAAAATCTTCATCTCCATTGGATTTCCATCGTGCCAAGATCAGCCAAATGAACTATCTCGGTACCTCATGGGAAATCAATGTTCTGTTACAGGGGAAAAGTATTCAAGTATTGACTTCCGCTTTCGATTCATCATGGCAAAATGGAAGTGAGGTGTTGATTGGATGGAGCCCATCAGAAGTTATGCTAGTCAAGAAATAGAACAGCAAACGAGTCCTATCGAGCCGCAAAAGAAGCCTAAAAGCAAGAAAAGGAAAGTCTGGGTGCCGGGATTACTTCTTTTAACGCCGATTCTGCTTTTCATATTTGGTTTCTTTGTCATACCGATGTTATACATTTTATATTTAAGCTTCATATCCACAGATAATCTTGGAGGAGCGGAGGCAGTTTATAGCATAAAAAACTATACACAATTATTTTCCGATAGCTATTACTTATCTTCATTATGGCTGACAGTGAAGATCAGTTTATATTCGGTCTTGGTTGCTTTATTTCTTGGATATCCAGTAGCTTTGACAATGGCCAAAAGTTCAGCGCGGATCAGAGGGTATATCACTCTCTTGATCGTGTCACCGCTCTTGGTAAGTATAGTTGTCCGTAATTTTGGCTGGTACCTTTTGCTCTTGCCTAATGGAACGATTAATCAAACCTTGATGGCCCTTGGCATAATAGATGCACCATTGAAACTATTGTTTTCAGAGATAGGAGTTGTGATTGGGCTTTCCAATGCATATCTTCCTTTCATGATCTTATCCATCGTAGCAAGTCTTTATAATATCGATCCTTCTCTTGATAAGGCAGGAGCCATACTTGGGGCAAGCCCATTCAGAAGGTTCTTTTCCATTACATTGCCGCTAAGCATCCCAGGTATCGTATCTGGCTGCATTCTCGTATTCAGTTTGTCAATGAGTGCTTATGTGACGCCTGCACTAATGGGGGGAGCCAACGTGCCCGTGATGCCTGTTGTCATCTATGATCAAATTAATAACCTGCTGCATTGGACATTCGGATCTGCTCTTTCTTATATTCTATTAGCAACCACTGTCATATCGGTAACAGTCTTTACCAGAGCGTTTGAAAAAGGGAAATTCAAGGAGGTATTCCGATGATGAAAACGTTTGGCGGCCTGCGGGTCGCAGTTGCCGTTTTGGCCATTATCTATATCTTGATCCCGCTCATTGTCGTTATTCCCGCTTCTTTTACAAGTGCCAATTATCCAAGTTTTCCGGCTGAAGGCTTTTCACTGCAATGGTATGCCAAGATCTTGGAGCGCCCTGAATTTTTGGAAGCATTTTTGAACAGTGCGAAGTTCGCAGCATTAGCTGCCCTTTTCTCCGTCATATTCGGTACTTTGGGTGCCCTTGGCATCGCAAAGTATGATATTCCGGGAAAATCGTATATTACGGCCCTTTTAACTTCTCCATTAAGTGTGCCGCAATTAGTCTTAGGGATTGCACTCTTAATGTACTTTACACCAATGATGCTTGCCGGTACGTCTACAGGATTTTTAATTGCCCATATCGTGATTTGCATACCATATGTCATGCGGCTCGTATTAACCGGTTTAAGTGGATTCGATTATAATCTCGAAAGGGCTGCGGCCATACTTGGAGCCAATCCACTAACGGTATTCATGAAAGTGACACTGCCGCTAATTGGATCCGCGGCCATCTCAGGGGGATTATTCGCATTTTTGACATCATTTGATAATGTAACGGTCTCTCTTTTTATGGTATCACCTGAAATGAGAACGCTGCCGATCGAGATTTTCTCGCAAATGCAGGATGCCTACAATCCAATCGTAGCATCCGTGTCGAGCGTGGTTATTTTCATATCAGTCCTTCTGATTGTCATACTTGAAAAAATTCAAGGTGTAGGCAAAGTTTTTGGCGGTTCGCATCATACAAACGGTTAAAAAACGGTATATATGATGTGACATACGATCATGCTGGCAAAGTTATGATTTTTTCGAAGAAAACTCATGTGTACATTCCATTCAAATGGGCCAAACACCTTTTCGCAGCCAATAACGGCGCCGTTAGGACAGGGACAGAGGGATTAACCTGCTTTGCGATATGTTCCATACTATATTGTGAAAGCAAAATCACTTCTGTCTTTCCATCCAATTGTTCCACCATCTTTTTAACCCGATTGTCATGTTCCTTTCTTTTTCCTTGTGATAATAAATGGATGATTCCGGGATCGACCAATGACTCGATCATACAGTCCGGATTCTTATTTAATAGGTAATTTTGAAGAGCAATCGGCGTTTCTTTTACGGTGGAAACCAGGCCAATGCGAGTATAGCGAAGAGCTTCATCAAGCATGGCCTCATCTGAACGAAATAACTTTACAGAGTATAAAGGCTGTAAAATTGCAGTGATGTCATTAAAGGCAGAGCAAGTAAGTTGGATGCATGAAACATCAGAATCATAGGCGATATTCACTAATGCAGAAAAGCGGCGGATGATTTCAGGAGTTAACTTGCCGCTCTTTTCCATCAAGGAGAGAAGAGACGTGTCCATGAAATGAAGGAGTTCAATGTTCGGTGCAACGGTCTGAAAGGCAATTTCAATTGGTTTTAGTGCAGTTGTGGTTGCATGAATCAGTGCGATTTTCAAAAAAAACCTCCTTTTCTTTCATCATTATATCTAGCAGAATCTTAAAATGCCATTATATTACATACGGATAGACCTTTTCCAAATTTCTATTAAGAAAGGAAGTGGGAATCATGGAGAAAGAAGCCTTGGTCGATCTTCGACAGGTAATTCCAGGTGACAGAATGTTTCTTGATTTGGCAGAAAGGTATTGTTATAGCTATGACGCTTCTTTTGGGGAATATTTACCCGAAATCGTCATCCAGCCCAAAAACGCGGAGGAAATCAGTGAAGTGGTTAAATTGGCTAATACTCACAAAATACCTGTTTACCCTAGAGGATCAGGAACCTCGCTAAGCGGCGGCCCTTTACCTGTTAAAGGGGGGATGGTTCTTGATATGACCCTTTTGCGGGATAAATTGATCATTGATCGGGAAAATATGCTTGCCATAGTCTCTCCAGGGGTGATTACGGCAGTTATTCATAAAAAGGCTGAAGAAGCTGGCTTATTCTATCCGCCGGATCCAAGCAGTTCCAATGTAGCCACTATAGGCGGGAATCTATTAGAAAACTCCAGCGGGCCAAAGGGATTGAAATACGGAACGACAAAAGAATACGTGATAGGTCTGGAGGTGGTCACCCCGACAGGAGAAATCATTCGTACTGGCGGAAAGACCGTAAAAAATGTAACTGGGTATGATTTGACCCGATTGATCGTAGGATCGGAAGGTACTCTGGGCATCGTAACTGAGGCAATCATCCGCTTAATACCAAAACCTCAATCTAAACAAACATTTGTCGCCCACTTCAATCATTTGATAGACTCTGGACATGCAATTACCAGCATTTTATCATCAGGAATTCTACCCTCTGCCCTGGAATTAATGGATAATGCGTGCATCCGTGCTGTTGAAAGCTACCATCCTTCCGGGTTGCCTCTTCAGGCAGAAGCCATTCTGATCATAGAAATAGATGGACACCCATTGGCGATTGAGGAAGAAATCAATAAATGCGCCGATATATGCAGGGCAGAGGGTGCTTCCTACGTCAAGATAGCGGAGACAGAGGAAGAGCGCCAAACGATTTGGAGTGCGCGTAAATTGGTTTCCCCGGCCATTACACAAATGGGTCCTACAAAAATTTCTGAAGACGCGACCGTTCCACGCAGTCAAATACCGGCAATGATGGAGAGATTAAACAATATCCGGGAGAAATACGGGTTGAACTTGGTTGTATTCGGTCATGCAGGGGATGGGAATTTACATCCGAACATCATTACTGATAAACGAAATATTACGGAAATGAAAAAAGTGGAGCTTGCTGTCAGTGAAATTTTTGAAGCGGCAATCGAATTAGGCGGAACACTTTCAGGGGAACATGGAATCGGTACTTTAAAGTCACCATATATGGAAATGGAATTAGGAATTACTGGAGTGAATATGATGAAAAAAATTAAAGAAGCATGGGATCCCAATAATATCCTGAATCCAGGGAAGATTTTTCCTGATAAGGGACAGACAAGGGTCGTGTTGGTTCCATGAATCTACCCACCAAACCGAATGAGTCAAATGCTGCGGTCCAAAATTTATATTCAGACGCCTATGATTGGACAAACCAATGCGTAAAATGCGGATACTGTTTACCGGCATGCCCTACATATGAATCAATGGGTGTGGAATCCGCCTCTCCACGCGGTCGTATCAATCTAGTGAAAATGGCAGCCGAAGGAAAAATAGATTTCCAAAAAGATTTAGCTGAACCAATCGACTTATGCTTAGGCTGTCGTGCTTGTGAAACAGCATGTCCTGTTGGTGTGCCATACGGACATATACTGGAAGCGGCTAAAGAAGCCATTGAAAACTCCCCGTCAGCAAACCAAAAAAACAAAATGACAAAAATCAAAAAACTGGCATTGGTTCATCTTTTTCCATATCCAAAACGAATGAACAGGATTGGAAGTGCAGTGCAGCTCTATCAAAAAACCGGCTTATCCAAGCTTATCCGTTCATCAAATATATTGCAGAAGGTTTCCCCTGCCCTTGCACATTTAGAACAGGCACTTCCAGTCATCGAGACTTCTTCCAAACGTATCCGACCAGGTACGATTATGCCGGCAAAAGGGGAAACGAAATTAAAAGTGGCATTTTTTACTGGGTGTATCATGGATTCCATGATGTCACGAATTAACCGTCTTTCCATTGAGCTGCTTACCATAGCAGGTTGTGAGGTCATTCTCCCTGAAAATCAGAATTGCTGCGGTGCTCTGCATTCCCATCAAGGTGAAACAAAACAAGCGAAAGCATTGGCAAAGAGGAATATCCAATCCTTCATGCAAACGGATGCTGATGTAATCGTAAATAACGCAGGAGGTTGCGGCGCTTCGCTTCTTGAATATGGACATCTATTGGCAGAGGATCAAGAATGGGCTGCGGCGGCAAGGGCTTTCTCGGAAAAATCAAAAGATATCAGTCAAATTCTTCATCAATTGGGACCGCTACCCTTCACTGAAGGATGGCAAGGCATCGTTTCCTATCAAGATTCATGTCATTTACGCAATGTACAAAAGGTCCAAAAGGAACCTCGTTTATTATTGCAATCCATACCAGGAGTTTCCTATGTCGAAATGGAAGGGTTTGACCGTTGCTGTGCATCTGGAGGCATTTACAATCTTCTCCACTTTGATGAATCCATGAAAATTCTTGATGAGAAAATGAAGAATCTTAACGAAACGAAAGCAACTACCATTGTTACGGTTAACCCAGGATGCCAAATGCAAATGAGCATTGGCATCCAAAGGGAGGGAGCGGCAAACCAAATGAAAAGTTTGCACCTTGTTGAAGTACTTGCCAAGGCTTGCGGCTTGGATTGATAAAAAGGGATACTTCAAACTTCATAGGACATTACTTCGTCAGTATTTTCTGCACTTATGGGAAAATACTGACGTTTTTGTTTTAAATGATGAAGACGTAAAAATCTTTTCAGTCAATAATACAGTGCCATATGTATAATTAAAAAGATATCGGTGCCGGTTCGTAAATGAAAAAACCGTTCAATTGTCTGAACGGAATGTGTGAGTATATGAATTTAAATTCCTGTTTTTATCCCAAAACCGATTAAAATTAAGCCAGTTGATTTTTGGAATGCTTTCTGGAATTTGGAATTGTTCATCCATTTTTTTGCGTAATCAATTAGATAAACAAGAAATAGAAACCACAGTACAGCGAGCAAGGTTAAGATGAAGGCTAAAATAATCAATTGTTGGTTTACATTTCCGTTCAAATCGATAAATTGTGGCATGATTGTTATATAAACTAAAACGGTCTTTGGATTAAGAATATTATTAAGTAATGCTTGCATGAAGGAATCTTTATTGTGCCGGTTTGAATACTTAACAGGTGTATTTGCTTGTGCTTGAATTTCTTTTAAGGAAAAAACGCTTTTAGCAAAAAAACTTTTTATCCCTAAGTAAATTAAATATGCGGCTCCCAAATATTTGATTGTACTGAAAAGAATCACAGACTTTGCAATGACAACAGATAGTCCAAGAATGGCTATAAGCGTCCAAAAAGAAAGTCCCGTTGCCATTCCGAGAACGGTATAACGTCCCGCTTTCGGACCATGGCTAAGCGTATTTTTCACTAAGAGCATTGTATCTGCTCCCGGTATAATAACCATCATTGCCACGATTGAAATGTATGTAAGTAAGCTGTCCAAACTAATTCCCCCTCCTGTTTTCATAGTGGTTACTAAAGTAACTACTTAGTAAGTATATTAGATGAAAATGGAAAACGTCAACAGATTTTGCTAAAATATTAGTTACAAAGGTAGCGACTAAGGTTGTGTTGGAGGGCTTATGAAAGAAACCATTTTAGAAACATTAAAAAATCTGAATTTCACCGAATATGAAGCGAAAGCATATCTTGCCTTATTGGAAGAATCGCCATTAACAGGCTATGCAGTAGCAAAAAACTCCGGTGTACCACGTTCAAGAATATATGAAATTCTGGATAGTCTCGCCATACGCGGAGATATTCTGGTCAGTCCTGGAAACACACCACAGTATACTCCTGTTCCTGCAAAGGAGCTAATAAAAAACCGTCGGATGAGAGCGGAAGAGAATTTTGAACTGGCAGAAAAATCATTAGCGGAGTTCGAACGGTCTGCAAATGATCGTGAAAATATCTGGAATATCATGGGGCGCAATGAAATACTTGATAAAGTTAAAGCTTGTATATTATCTGCTAAAAAAAGAATACTCTTAGAGATTTGGGAAGACGAATTCGAAGAATTAGAACCTGAACTAAGACAGGCCGCAAATGGTGGGGTCAATGTAACAATTATTGCCTATGGGGAAATCGTCTGTGATTTTGCAAATGTTTACCTCCATTATATGGGTTATGAAATTACAGAAGAGTATGGTGGACGATGGCTTGTTATCAGTGGCGATGATTCTGAAGTAGTCGCAGGTATAGTCTCTCTTGGTAAAGATAGCCGTGCAGCATGGACCATGCATGTAGGTTTAGTGATGCCCATTACAGAAGTCATGATTCATGATTTGTATCTCATGGAAATCATGGAGAAACATAGGGAACTTTTAGAAGAAAGTTTTGGTGTAAACCTCGTCAATTTACGTAAAAAATTTTCTATTCATCCAGATAATAAAAAACATTACGTGGACTAGATTTGTACATGTTCAATAATAAAAGCATCCTTCAAAGTGGCATGAATCCAGGCAGGATTTATGCCTTTTAAAGTTGAAGTTGATAGGCGCAGGTTAATTGAAGACAAACAAAGCATCTCGTCCTGGAACCCGGGTGTTTGACGATACGGCAGATAAATTTAACTATATTAAAATATGGAAAAGGGTATAATGAAGAAGGAATAAGCCATTTTGGTAATGGGATTATCATATCGGATTACATGTTTGATATCCGGATCACTAAGACAGAAGGAGAAATGATTCATTTGAATAACAAGGAAACAACGGGTATCGAGTTACCTGCCAACTATGAGGAATTAAAAAAATCTGCCAATCGCAAATCTAATTGGAGAGAACGTTTAGATGCAATCGAAGAATTGGGTCAAGCAAAAAATAAACAAGTAATCGACATTCTCACACATATCATGAATAATGATTCTGTATATAAAGTTCAAGAGGCAGCCTACCGTCAATTGAAAAGTTTAGGCGAAGATGTGCAATTGCCAGCAAGGAAAAAGGGCGAGTTGATTAAAGGTTTGACCAAAATCTTAGTGAGGATCAAGAAGAGTTTACCTGAAAATCACACATATCACGAATTCAAAGACAAACTCCAGAAGATGAGAATGGATATATATGATACATATGAGGGTGAAAAAGGAGCAGACTTTGATAAATGGCTTGAAAATACGTGGTCAGCTTTATCGAAAAGATAAAAGTTTTTAGAAAAATAAGCAATATGGATACAGGAGCAAAGTTTTTGCTCCTTTTTCTTATGTGTAAAACAAAGTTTTAGCTATGGTATGCTAATATATTTAATAGAGGAAGTATTTGGCTGTTTGCTTTAATTTGAAAACCGATAACTACATACGAATTCAGGGGAGAAAAGATGACAGATTATATTGAACTTTGGAAACAGGCAATGACAGATCATACAGGGAAGATACCTAACAGGCTAAAAGATGATGCTGCAGAAGAAGCTTTTTGGGCTTCCAAGGTTGCAGTGAAAAAACAACATAAAGCGGACCCTTATGCAAAAATTGTGCAGCAAGAGTTATTGGCATTATTAAAACAGGATGACCATGTTTTGGAAATCGGCCCTGGATGGGGCAATTATACATTTGATATTGCAAAAGAAGTCAGGAAGCTAACTTGTATAGATAGTTCCAAAAGCATTATCGATTTTTTGGAAGTCCAGGCAAACGAAAAAGGTTTCGAAAACATGGAGTTAATTCATGATAAGTGGGAAAGTGATAACAAAAAAGTCAAATATGATGTAGTATTTGGTTTTAATTGTTATTACCGAATGAGTGAAATCGGTCATACCTTATTAAAAATGAATGATTCTGCAGCTCGTTTAGCGATAGTAGGTATGACAACCGGACCAGAAAAACCTCATTATATGGAATTGAAGCAACGAGGATATACGATCAATTTAAGAAGACGGGATTACATACACATCTTGAATGTTTTGTATCAACTTGGAATACTGGCGGACTGTAAGATCGTTAAATTGAAAAGTAAAAAAATCTATTCCACCTATGAAGAAGCAATCCGAGATAATACAACAAAAATTCTTGATGAACATTTTTCCTATGATGAAGTAAAAACGATCCTAAATAAATATGTGGTGGAAAAAGAAGGAGTTTTCGAATACGAATATCCGTTTCATGCAGCTTTGATGTATTGGAATCCAAGGTTAAATTAACAATTTTAATACCTTTTTCTCTGGCCCTTCAGGAAAAAGGTATTTTTTCGGTTGGATATTCGCAAAATAATAGTAACAAGGCTACAAATATGTTGAAAAAACGGAGTGTGAATGATAAATGAAAGAAATATCCGAAAAGAGATTTTGTGAAACTTGTAAAAAAGAGACAGTTCATACAGTAACTGAAGATGCATTGGAAATAGAATATTCATGTAATGAGTGCGGTAAGCACCAAGATATTTTCAAGACATTTTTTTAGAAAATATTTAAACCAATTTTAATTTCGCAATCGGAATTTTGTTGCAAGGTAAGTAGTTCGACCATGGTCATCTTTCTTGGTATTTGGAAATGACCTCCCCCTAAGGGAATCACTCGCATTTTCGATATTTTTTGCATCCCCCTTATTTAGAGCGGAACGAAATCAGCTGAATAGTTAAAAGCCAGTCAAAACAAGTGGACCCCCATCTAATGCAATAGTGTCATTCCCGTTTTCCACCAAGTATCTACCGATAACGAACTGTTTTAAAAAAGCTCCTTCATCCGCACCCGCCTTGTTCCACCATAAAGTCGACAATCAACATAAAATTGTCAGTACTGCAGCTAAGACTTCGTCATTCCCACAATAGTTAATCAAACGAATAATTAAAATCGAGTGGGTTTCACGAAATATTATCCTGGCATATAAAAAAACACAAACTTTATTTTAAATTTTCAGAAAATATTGAATTCTATTTAATTTGTTTGTATAATTGAGCCGACAGTCGACAGTATTCTGAAAAAAGGGGTGCTTCATGGGTTCACTTATGAATAACGCATTATCTAAGTCAATAGCGGAACAAATCACAGAACAAATCATAACCGGTGTACTTAAGCCAGGAGAAAAATTGGTGGAACTTATTTATGCAGAAGAATACGGAACGAGCAGAGCACCGGTTCGCGAGGCAATTTATTTGCTTGCAAAAGAAGGATTAGTAGAAAGAATTCCGCGTAAGGGCGCCATTGTAAAAGAATATACGGAAAATGAAATATACGATTTGCTTGAAATTCGGAATATGTTGGAGAACATGGCGATCGAACGAATTAAAAAGCATGGAATAGACCAATTACTTCTTAGAGAAATGAAACAGCATCTTTCAGAAATGGAGAAAATAGAAGATATACACTCCTATACCCAATTGAATCATTCCTTTCATACATGTCTTATCAAGATGAGCAAAAGTGAAACCATCAAAAACATGTACTCCCAACTAGGCTGGCCTTTGCTGAGAATTCAAAGCCTATCTTTTTCAAACGGGAACAACATTGAAAAATCCATTTCTGAGCATGAAGTTATTTTCCAATTGTTGGTCGACCGAAACATGCATGAATTAACAGCAGTTTTACAAAAACACAATCTTGATGTGATTACCAGCATTCAAAAATGCTTAAATAATCGTTCATGACATGAACGGAGGTGAACAGTGTTGAAGGTTGCTTTTTTGTTTCCCGGTCAGGGTTCCCAGAAGCCAGGACTATTAAATGAACTGCCGGGCGGCAACGCAGTCAAAGAAGTGCTGGAAGCAGCAAGTGAAACACTGAATGAAAACGTATATAACCATCACTCAAAAGAATCACTATGCTCGACCAAGTCAGTACAGATTTCCCTTTTGACTGCTGGTATCGCAGGATTTAAAGCACTTGAAGCGGAAGGAATCATGCCAAATTTTGTCGCCGGACATTCAGTGGGCGGATTTAGTGCTGCAGTGGCTGCAGGCGTCATTGATTTTAAGGATGCCATAAATACCGTCAAGCTTCGGGCTGAACTAATGGAACGGGCATATCCTCAAGGATATGGCATGGGGGTTGTCATAGGCATGGCAGCAGATACACTACAATCACTTTTAAGCCAATATTTTGATGAAAAATTCCCAGTGTTTATGTCGAACAAAAATACACCAGATCAAATAACGCTATCGGGAGCTTTGTCCGGTATAAACAGGATATTAAATGTAGCCAAAGAGAACGGGGCCCGCAGTGCTTCTTTGCTGAATGTCAGCACGCCATCCCACTGTCCACTTCTCTCATCTGTTTCACAAGAGCTCGGTGAAGCGCTTGACGATATTCTATTTCATCGTCCTTTGATTCCGTATGTAAGCAATCGGGGGGCACGGCTCCTGTTTAATCCGGGAGATATTCGACTGGATTTAGCTGAAAGCATCTCATCCCCTGTCCAGTGGCATGATGCTTCTACCGTTTTATACGAAAACGGAACGAGATTATTCATTGAAATGCCGCCGGGAAATGTATTGTCGCGTTTAGCAGCAAAAGGATTTCCGGATGCCAGAGTCATGTCAATATCAGAAAATGGCTATGATGATTGTCTGTATATAGCAAAGCGAGAAAAAATCAAATAAATAAAGGAGGACTGCCATGATGAAATCCGCGGGACAGGTAGTAAATCAAAATAGATCATGGACGAAACGCCTTGAAGAAAAGATAAAGCGTATGGACAGTGTAAAGGATCTCGTAAACGAGATGTTTATCCCTACTGATCGAATTGTGGACGTGATGGAAAAGGTTATTAGGCCTTATGATCGTGTAGTTCTTGAGGGAAATAATCAAAAGCAGGCCTCTTTTCTTTCAAAAGCGCTGGCACAGACCAATCCAAAAAAATTGTTTGATTTGCATATGATAATGTCCAGTATTTCAAGACCGGAGCACTTGGATCTATTTGAATACGGCATTGCAAAAAAAATCGATTTTGCTTATGCTGGTCCGCAAAGTCTTCGTATGGCTCAAATGCTTGAAGATGGCAAACTATCCATGGGAGAAATACACACATACATCGAACTTTATGGACGCCTTTTCATAGACCTGATTCCTTCAGTCGCACTGGTTGCTGCAGACAAGGCAGACCGACATGGGAATCTTTACACTGGACCAAATACAGAAGAGACACCTACCATCATTGAAGCAGCCGCATTTCGCGATGGAATTGTCATCGTTCAGGTAAATGAATTGATTGATGAACTGCCACGTGTCGACATTCCCGCTTCTTGGATCGATTATATCGTTGTGGCAGATGAACCATATGAACTTGAACCCTTATTTACACGTGATCCCCGGCATATTACGGATATTCAAATTTTACAGGCGATGATGGTGATTCGTGGTATTTATGAGAAACACGAAGTCCTATCGTTGAATCATGGTATCGGGTATAACACGGCAGCGATTGAACTGCTGCTTCCCACTTATGGAGAATCACTTGGATTAAGAGGGAAGATATGCAAACACTGGGCATTGAATCCGCACCCGACACTCATTCCCGCGATTGAAAGTGGCTGGATTGACAGCGTTCATTGTTTTGGCGGTGAAGTCGGTATGGAGAAGTATGTGGCGTCCCGCCGTGATATTTTTTTTACCGGACGCGATGGCACTTTGCGTTCGAACCGAACATTATCGCAGATGGCAGGGCAATATGCGGTCGATTTATTTATTGGGTCGACCCTACAAATGGACAAAGATGGAAATTCTTCTACTGTAACCCGGGGAAGACTGGCCGGGTACGGCGGTGCGCCAAATATGGGTCATGACCCAGGGGGACGGCGACACTCAACTCCAGCGTGGTTAAATATGATGACGGCCAATGATCCGCTAGCTCGTGGAAAGAAATTGGTTGTCCAAGTTGTGGAGACCTTCCAAGCCGGTAATAAACCTATATTCGTAGAATCATTGGATGCTATAAAAGTCAAAGAAGATACAGGTCTCGCTATAGCGCCCGTCATGATTTATGGGGATGATGTTACACACGTCGTTACCGAAGAAGGCATCGCTTATTTATACAAAGCGGACAGCATGGAAAAACGCAGAGAAGCGATTGCAGCAGTCGCAGGGGTAACGCCTGTTGGTCTAACACATGATCCGAAGAAAACTGATAGCCTGCGGCGTGAAGGATTGATCGCACTTCCAGAAGATTTGAACATACGCCGGTCTGATGCAAAACGGTCTTTGCTGGCGGCTAAAAGTATAGAGGAAATCGTTCAGTGGTCGGATGGGCTATACGAACCGCCGGCAAAGTTTATTAGCTGGTAACCGGGAGGCGCAAAAATGAGTCATGCAAAAGAGACATTCAGCCGCAACGCAGCTGATTCAGCAGTTCATTCTTTAATAGAAGAAGTCGAACTGACACCGAAACCGGGCCTTGTTGATAGGGTCAATAACGGCGCACACCAAGATTTGTCTATCGAACTCATGCGAAAATCCGCACGATCATTAAAGGAAACATTTGAACAAATTGCATTGATTAGCTACGGCAACAGTCCCTCACTTTCTTTAAGAGAAGAAATTGCGGCAATAGGCCGTAATGGAGAAAATAGAATGTTCGAAACTACCTGTGGCGTGAACACGCATAAGGGCGCCATTTGGGCGATTGGTCTGCTGGTTGCAGCTGCAGCCATGGGAAAAGGTTGTTATGCAATAAAAGAAATTGTTTCACTGGCCGGTGAGACGGCCCGTTATCCAGATCGACATTGTCCTATTACCGCTACAAACGGCATGCTTGTTTCTGCAAAATACGGTGTAAATGGAGCAAGAGCAGAAGCGGAGCAGGGGTTTCCTCATATTGTGCATGTTTCCATGCCAATGCTAAAGCAAGCGAGAGCATGCGGATTTGCGGAAAATGAAGCTCAACTATATTCACTGTTAGCCTTGATTGCTTCTTTGGATGATACATGCATTTTACATCGAGGCGGTCCTGAGGCACTTATATTTGCTAAAAGGCAAGCAGCTTCGATGTTAACGAGTGGAAGTCTTGAAATGCTTAAAGCACTTGATGAAGAGTTTACGAGACTTAATATATCTCCAGGGGGAAGTGCGGACATGCTCGCTGCTACGCTTTTTTTGGATAAAATCCAAAGACATATTATCGGTGATGTAGTTCAAAAAGAAGTCGGGTCTATACATTAAGGGGGTGCTTCATTTGGAAAGTTTCAAATACACATTTCCTGCAACAAGGAAAATTGTCAATCAGGCGCACGTTGGCGTTGTTGGATCGGGTGATTTGGAAGTGATGATAGAGCCGTGCGAAGAATCACAGACCGAGGTGACCATCCGGACGGGAATCACGGGTTTTAAAGACACATGGGAGGCGATAATTCAACGATTTTTCACACAGAATGATGTCGCTGCAAAAGTTACAATTAATGACTTTGGCGCAACACCTGGTGTTGTGACGATCCGCCTTGCACAAGCGCTGGAGGTGAGCTTTCTTGATTCAAACAAAAAGTAGTTTTGTAGAATGCAGTGGACGGGAAAGAGCGATGAATCTACTGGATGATGGAACATACAAAGAGCTTCTTGGTCCTTTTGATGGGCTGGAATCGCCTCACTTGGAACCTCAAGGAATCGTTCCGCAAAGTGATGATGGCGTCATTGTGGTTAAAGGTACAATTAATGGGGAACGGGCAGTCGTGATTTCCATAGAGGGGAATTTTCAAGGCGGAGGTATCGGCGAAGTATCTGGTGCAAAAATCGCTGGTTCACTCGAAATGGCCTTAATAGATTGTGAAGCCGGAATAAAGACGATACCAATCATACTGTTTGATACAGGGGGAGTGAGGCTGCAGGAAGCCAATTATGGATTACTTTCCATTGCCGAAATTGGTTCAGCCATTGTGGCGCTTCGCCGCCATGTTCCAGTCATTGCTGTTATTCCAGGGAAAATCGGTGCATTTGGCGGTATGTCTATAACAGCCGGCCTTTGCAGTGCCATCATTATGACCAGAGAAGGCCGCCTGGGATTAAACGGACCTGAAGTAATTGAGCAGGAAGCCGGTATTCGCGAGTTTGATTCAAAAGACCGGCCACTAATTTGGGGTACACTTGGCGGAGAACAGCGGAGGTCGGCCGGTTTTGCGGATATATTAATTGAAGATGATACGGAGGCTGTAAAAACAGCCGTCTTTTCAATATTAAACGGTCACGTATCCTTTGAACCAAGATCAGAACAAATTAAGAGGTATAAGTCGTTTATAAATGCAGCGGAGCCGTCACAGCGGATAACGCCACAACATGTACGAAAGCTCTGGAATCAGTCTCGATATGATATTATGGAAAATCAAAATGTTTCAAACGGTGAAAAATATAATGGACGGGGACAGACCTGGTTTGATTTATTGAGTAATGGGGTTCCTGAAATAGGCGATGTTCCCTCCGTTCGAGTTGCTGATGCTTACTTAGGCAAGACGAAGGTGCGTTATATTGCTGTAGTATCCGATGCAAAGAGTCGCTTTCCAAGGGCAAGAAATGGGGAAGTAGGTTTACAGGAGGGTTGGTCAATTGCCAAGCATGTTAGGGAAGCGATTGAAGAAGATCGTAATGGTGAAAAACGAGCAATCGTGGCCATCGTCGATGTTCCGAGTCAGGCCTACGGATATCACGAAGAATTGTTAGGCGTTCATCAGGCATGTGCAGCTGCCGTTGATGCATATGTCACCGCACGTTTGGAAGGTCATCCCGTTATTTCGTTCATACCGGGCAATGCCATTTCAGGTGCCTTTTTATCACATGGTATGCAAGCCCACCGGTTAATTGCACTTCGTGATCCCGGTGTGAATGTACATGTTATGTCAAAACAATCTGCTGCCCGAATTACACAAAGAAGTATAGAAGAATTAAAAGTCGCGGCGAAAAAAGTTCCAGCGATGGCATACGATATTGTATCATTCCAACATCTTGGCGCATTGCATTCGTTAGTAGATGGAGTAAACGCGGACATGCCGGAACAAAAGGACCGCGATGTTATTCATGAAGAAATAAAGGAAGCGATTTCTGACATGAAAATGGCTGGTTCAGTAGATTTAAAAGTGCGATTAACCTCTCCTTTTGCTGTATCAGGTGGACGTGCGGCATCCATTTTAGTGAGGGAGAAGCTGAATGAACAATGGAACTAAGCCCACATGACTTGTTGAGGATTAAAGGCACAGAAGAATTAATCAGCCATACCCCTATCCCGAATTGGGTAGAAGGATCTCTGGCAATTTCGCCATTTGTGGTAATCCGCCGTTCCCGTGCTGCAAAAGGACAGGTGGCGGTAGGTGTGCGAGGGACGGAAAGAAATAAAAGATTCGCAGCATTTTTACCAATTGATTCGATTCTGAGCAGGGTTTCTCCCGAACAGCTTGCACAGGAAAAAGGATGGCAGAACCATTCAAAAAAGATTTTTCATTGTTTAGATCGGATCAGTGATTTACTGGATGTGGCTTCGCTAACGTGGGGGCCAACTGGAAGTGTTGGATTCGAACTCGTCACTGGACAAGAAGCAGTCACAGAAAAAAGTGATATTGATATTGTCATTCGAATTTCCGAAGAATTCACCATTACTTTCGCACAGAAAATTGAAAATGGACTGAAGAAACTTCCTTTTCGGATTGATGTCCAACTGGAAACGAAAGAAGGTGCTTTTTCATTAAGTGAATATGTAAATTCAGAAGGAAAGGAGGTATTATTTCGGACGATGGATGGTCCCTTTTTAAAAGAAGTCACTCTTCGATAATAGAGGACGCCTTGATCTGAAAGTGGTAATGTTTTTCTTCATCTCATTTTGGGTTTATCCATCTATTCAAAATAGGTAAAACCGTGTATTGGCAAGGAGAGATTGAGAAACTTTTTTCTAAGTAAAAAACCTTTTTCCTCACCCTTAATTTTCAGAATAAACGCATTATTAAAAGGGTTTTATAAAAAACAACGTCTTATGAAATATAAGATCATTACATGATGAATTGATTTTACCCGATTAGTTTTTTATGAGTAAAAGCATTGAAAGGAGGTGATTCATAAAGCCGTGTGTTTTTTTGAAATAAACATAATAGGGGGTTTTGGTTTTACTAGATTTCAACATGATGAAGTGCAAGCAATTCGAACAACATTATATGGTTGTCATTTAAAACGATTAAATTAGAAGGAGTGTTGGACAATGAAGCTTGGCCATTTTTTAAGTATGATTCCTTTTCTCGGAATGCTTTTTTCTCTTCCATTAGTTAATCGTGTAGAACCGTTTGTACTCGGATTGCCGTTTTTCATGTTTTGGATCGTTTTATGGGTCGTTTTAACGACATTAATTATGGCCATCGTTTTTAAACTTGACCCCGCCAATCAAGAAGGTGGTGATACGGAATGAATGCCTCACTCTTTGTGCTTTTCGGTTTTCTGCTGTTCATTATTTATACCGGAATAACTGCAAGAAAAGGTAAAGATATGAACCTTGAGCAATGGGCTGTTGGTGGAAGAGGGTTTGGAACGATTCTTGTTTTCCTTCTAATGGCAGGAGAATCGTATACAACATTTACTTTTCTAGGTGCAAGCTCTTGGGCTTACGGAAAGGGTGGACCTGCTTTTTATATAATCGCATATTTAAGTCTCATTTATTGTATTTTTTATTGGCTGTATCCAAACGTTTGGAAATATGCAAAAGCTCACAGGCTGGTGTCTCAATCCGATTTCTTTGCTAGTAAGTATAAAAGTCCATATTTAGGGGTTATCACTGCTCTTATTGGTGTCATTTCGATGATTCCTTACATCGTGCTTCAGTTAAAAGGTCTGGGCATCATTGTCTCTGAAGCGTCTTATGGTTTCATATCCCCTACTATCGCAACTTGGATTGGTGTAATTTCGGTTACGGTTTACGTAATGATTTCTGGAATACATGGATCCGCTAAGACGGCTATAATCAAAGATATTCTAATATTTGGAGTGGTTGTATTTATCGGAATATATATTCCCTACCATTATTATGGTGGAATAGAGTCCATGTTCAGAGAGATTCAAGCTTCCAATCCAGACTTTCTCAAGCTGCCTGATTTTGGCCTCGGAATATCATGGTTTATTTCCACTGTCGTGATGACAAGCATTGGCGGATTAATGTGGCCCCACTTATTTGTTGCAACTTATTCGGCAACTGGGCCAAAAGCTATTCGAAAAAATGCCGTAATAACTCCGCTGTATACACTTATGTTATTGTTTATCTTTTTTGTCGGCTTTGCAGCGATTAAGCAAGTCCCTGGATTACAGGGTGCGGAAACTGACCTCGCATTACTGCGTATTTCAATACAAACGTTTGATCCTTGGTTTGTTGGGGTGATTGGTGCAGCTGGCTTATTGACTGCTTTAGTTCCAGGCTCAATGCTCTTGATGACAGCATCCGTAACACTATCCAAGAACGTATATAAAGTCATTATTCCATCAGCTTCAGAAAAACAAATTTCAATGCTTTCTAAAATGTTGGTCCCTGTCATTTCCCTAATTTGCGTTTACTTTACATTTAACGGTGGCAATTCCATCGTAACCCTTCTCCTTATGGCATATAGCTTTATAACGCAATTGTTCCCAGCAATACTGTTTAGCTTGGCTAAAAACAATGTAGTTACGAAACAAGGTGCTGCAGCTGGAATGATAGCTGGAGTCATCACAGTGGCGTACATAACGATCACAAATGCTACCATTGGTACTATGCTGCCGGCACTACCACAAGTATTGAAGGATTTGAATTCGGGTATTATTGCGTTGGGCGTAAACATAATCATCATGCTGATTGTAAGTGCTTTCACCAAACAACTTCCAGTATCTTCAGAAGTGAAAAATTCCCACTTAATTTAATTTCAATTGCAAGAAAAATAGTAAATGGAAAGGACTTTTCTTATGATAGAAAACTTGCTTAATAGGTTCCAAGATTTATACCCTGCACTAGTAGAAATCCGCAGAGATCTTCATATGTACCCAGAACTATCCTTTCAAGAAGAGGATACCCCTAAGAAAATAGCTGAGTTTCTAACTAACCTGGGATTGGAAGTGAAAACGGGAGTTGGTGGCAGAGGAGTTCTGGGAAAGTTGAAAGGAGGGAAACCCGGGAAGACAGTTGCTTTCCGTGCCGATTTTGATGCTTTGCCCATACAAGATGAAAAAGAAGTAGCTTATAAGTCAAGAGTTCCAGGAGTCATGCATGCTTGTGGGCATGACATTCATACGGCAGCTTTACTTGGAGTGGCAAAAGTGTTGAGTGAAGTGAAAGATAAGCTTGAAGGTGAAGTTGTGTTTATTCATCAATTTGCTGAAGAAGTAATTCCAGGAGGAGCCAAGCCTATGATCGAGAATGGCTGCCTTAACGGAGTGGATTCCATTTATGGGGCGCATGTTGCTTCCCATCTTCCATTTGGAACAATAGGAGTTAATGAAGGATACTTAATGGCTTCGGGAGACCGGTTTGAAATCGACATCTTAGGAGTTGGAGGTCATGGGGCTACACCAGAATTAACTGTAGATCCACTTTTGGTCGGAAGTCAACTTGTCATGAATCTTCAACAAATTGTAAGCAGACGTGTGGATCCGCTCAAGCCTGCTGTTGTTACAGTCGGTTCATTTAACAGCGGTGATGCTTATAATATAATCCCAAACACCGCAAAAATTAAAGGAACGGTACGAACTTTCGACGAAGATGTCCGTGACTTGATTGAAAAGTCTATTGGGCAAATAGCAAAATCCACATGTGAAGGTGCAGGAGCTACAGTGAAGTACAGTTATGAAAGAGGCTATCCTGCAGTTTGGAACCATCCGAATGAAACAAGAAAAGTGGAAGAACTAGCTAAGCTGCTTATCGGAGAGGAACATGTAAAAAAGATGAAACCTCATATGGGCATGGAGGATTTCGCCTATTATTTGCAAAGAGTACCCGGAACATTTTTCTGGGTTGGAGGTAAGAACCCGGATAAAAATGCTATATATCCTCATCATCATCCAAAGTTTGATGTAGATGAACAGTCCATGTTAATCATTGGAAAAATGTTCATTTCCATTTTTTTAGCGAAAACCCTACTATAAATTAGGTTAATCCATTGAAACCAAAAGGAGGAGTTCAAATGAAAACTACCAATATGATAGACCAAAAGGCAGGACATTCACTTAGAGAGGAAAAAGTGAAAGAAAGTATAAAAAACTCATTAAGAGATTTAACTGGCTTGGTAGGAGTTTCTGGTTCAGAACAAGAAGTTGTTAAATATATGAGAGACAATTTGTTACCATATGCTGATGAGGTGGATGTAGATCGCAATGGCAATGTGATTGCAATAAAAAAAGGAAATGCCCCCGGGCCAAAATTGATGATATCTAGTCATTCTGATGAGGTTGGATTTTGCGTAAAAAATATTTTACCCAATGGGTTTATCATGTTTGATAAGGTGGGAGGAGTTTCCGATCAATTATTGTTAGGGAGGAAAGTCTGGGTTACAACAAAAAAAATGCCTGGAATAATCGGGATCAAAGCTGGACACATGCAAACTCCCGAGGAAAGTAAGCGCGTTAAAACAACACGTGAATGTTACATAGATGTAGGGGCTTCCTCGAGAATAGAGGTTGAGGACATGGGAATTAAAGTGGGGGATCCCATTGTATTCCAAAGTGATTTTATGGAAATGGTAAATAAAGATCTTGTATGTACAAAATCAGTGGATAATCGAATTCATTGTGCAATTTTAATAGAGTTATTTAAAGAATTACAAGGCGTTGAATTTGCCGGAACATTGTATGGTGTTGTAACTGTTCAAGAAGAGGTGGGACTACTAGGAGCCATTATGGTAGGAAATGCGATTGAGCCTGATTATGCAATCGTCCTAGATACAATCCCAGCTGGTGATACACCTGATATCGATACGGAAATATCACTTCCCGTCTACCTAGGGAAAGGACCAGCTTGTCCTATTGCGGATGGGGTAAGAGGTACAATGGTATTTAACCACATCCACCCTAAAGTGAGAGAAATCATTGAAGAACAGGCAGCTAAAGCAAATGTATCCTTACAGATGATTACATTGGTCGGGGACGCCTATACAACTGATGCAGCCAGCTTGACTTCAGCTAATAAAGGAATACCAGTAGGAGTTCTTTCAACGCCGCGCAGATATTCCCACTCCCCGGTGGAATTAGTCAATCTCAATGATGCCGAAGGAGTATTGAAGATTGCAAAAGGAATCGTATTGGACAATGGAGGGAAAGATTTAGGTTTTATTTAACAGATTATTGTGTATAGAAGGAGTTAAGTTTCTTAAACTTTTCACTTTAGAAAATAACTAAAGGTTAGAAGGTGTTTTCCGCTTTCCAATGGCAAAAGAATATACCATACCGCCAATTACTTATCAATGATGGGATAACTCAAATAAAAAGACAGCACTCTGGTTGTGAGTGTTGTCTTTTTTGTTTCTAATTATAGTGTTTAAATTCTATTCCTCGTGGTTTTTACCACCATCTAGACGTCTTAGGCCATGTGGCGGTGCAATTATGAAATCATTTTGAAATTTTCTGATTTTCATTCCAATGGTATGCAATATGTGATATATTGCATATTATATATATCTTTAAGGAGGAAAGCCGTTGAATCATTCAAATTCTTCACAAAAAATTAAACGTACGTCTGTACGTGAAGAAGCATACATGATATTGCGGGATTGGATTGTCCAGGGGATCCTGACGCCAGGCCAACAATTACGCGACAAAGAATTAGCCGAACAATTGGGAGTAAGCAGAACCCCTATTAGAGAAGCACTTTTAAGGCTTGAGGATGAGGGGTTTGTCGAGACCAAGCCGAGCCGTTCAACTATTGTTTCCCCTATTCGATTCGAAGGGGGATTAAACATATATTCCCTTGTTTGGACACTGGAAAAGCTGGCTATGGAACAGGCTTTTGATTTCATTGAAGAAAGACACTTAATGGAAATGGAAGCCATCAATCATGAAGTTAAAAACGCAATCGAAGAGGGAAATCAAATAGTGGCCGTCCAGAAAGATAATGACTTTCATTCCATTTACATCAATCTTTCAACAAATGATGAGTTGAAGCGGATTCTATCGGGACTCAAACAAAAACTTATACGAATGGAACTGTTTTATTTCAATCAGGTAAGTGATGTTCACTTTTCCGTTGATGAGCATGACCAGATCATACAGGCAATTAGGGGTGGAAATCTCACTATGGTGCTTAAGGAGATAGAAAAGAATTGGAAAGAAAGTTACTTTAGAATACAAGCCCATACGGAACGTGTAAAAAGTGGGAAAGAAAAAAATGAATAATGATACTTTAGTTGCCATATCACCTTCAAGAAATAAAGGGATTGCACTGGTACTGACTGGCGCTGCGTTATGGGGAGTGTCAGGAACGGCAGCTCAATATCTATTTCAGCAGCAAGGTTTCAGTCCTGAGTGGCTCACTGTTGTACGCTTGTTGCTTTCTGGAATCATCTTATTGGGGGTCGCTTATAAGAATGAAAGACTGAAAGTTTTTGAGATTTGGAAAACTAAAAATGATGCGCTTCAAATTATCCTTTTTGCCATTCTGGGCATGCTCGCTGTTCAATACACATATTTTGCAGCAATTGAACATGGCAACGCAGCCACTGCCACTGTCCTTCAATACTTGGCCCCGGCACTGATCACATGTTATTTAGCCATTCGTTCCAAACGTTTTCCAAGCATTACGGTGAGCGTAGCTGTGATCATAGCGATTTTAGGCACTTTTTTGCTTGTGACGGGAGGAAGCATACGTACACTCTCCATTTCCGGGTGGGCAGTATTTTGGGGAGTAACATCAGCCTTTGCCTTGGCATTCTATACATTGCAGCCTTTTAAACTCCTTTCAAGATGGGGTTCAATGATTGTTGTGGGCTGGGGCATGTTGATTGGAGGCATATGCTTTAGCATGATCCATCCCCCATGGGCATTTGAAGGAAAATGGACGTTATCTTCATTTTCAGCGGTTTTATTCATCATCATTTTCGGTACGATCATTGCTTTTTATTTTTATTTGGAAAGTACAAAATTCATATCTGCTTCAGAGGTAAGTTTATTGGCTTCCGTTGAGCCGTTATCCGCAACCTTAATATCCGTTTTCTGGTTGAATGTAACGTTCGGTTTTGCCGAGTGGCTCGGCACACTCTGCATTATAAGCACCATTACGATACTATCCATCGTAAAGAACAAGTAAGGTCATTGTAAACCGGGGAAAATCTTCAGGAGTTTATTTTTACTTGGCGATTAAAACCATAGTCTACCCTGTAAGGGGATAGCTCGAATATTAACGAAAGCTAAATTAGCATGAGTTATATCCATACACTTCATTAAAAAGCAATTACACTACATGTGAATTGCTTTTTTTTGTATCGCTTGCCGAAGAAAAGGAATCCTCAGCAACAAATGGGACGACGAGGGCTGAGGTCGTTCAACAACTGGAAAAAGATTTATTTGAATTGTATAGAGATCCTGAACTGAATGTTAAACCGACTCAACTAGAAAAGCGCGGTGGAGCGTATTACAGCGAAGCGGCCTGCAGCCTCATCTATTCGATTTACAATGATAAGCGGGATATTCAGCAGCCAGTCAATACACATAATAACGGAGCGATAGCGAGTATCCCAGATGAATCAGCAATTGAAATTAACTGTGTGATCACCAAAGAAGGGCCAAGACCAATCGCCATAGGCGACCTGGAATCTTTATGTGTACCCGGTATGAACTTCTGCTTGTCGGTACAATGCTATGGGAGTTGGGATATAGATATACGCAGCCAAAAAGAAAAAGTAATTCGATGATCAAGTTGTTCACATGGTGATGATGGCAAAGTGTGCAATGAAAAATATTCAATCTCTTAAACAAAGTAGAAATACAAAAAGAGCAACTCGGATTAAAGTTGCCCTTTGTATCTTACCTACGGTCTAATGTAAAAACAATGGGTGAAATGTAATTGAGATTGAGAAGGGGTTACCGTATATCTATATAATGTTGCAGAACCTTTGACGGGAAGAATTTGAGGGGCAATGGTCGTAAGGATACGATAATGGCAGGGGGCATAGTTAAATTCCGTTGTGCTTGCTTTAAACAGTTGTACATCGCTTTACCGCCAACTGAATTGGCAGAGTGAATAGTAATGCGATTAGCAAATAGTTTTTCTTTCACCATCTCTTGAACAAGCATAAAACCATTCCTGGTTTTATTTAATAAATCATGATCCAAAGAGAGATGTTCAATATCAAAGTTTTGCAATAGCTCTAAACATTCGTCAATAGTCTCGACTAACACATAGCCATCGGGTGCTTTCCGATAGTCATCCAAAAAAACGCTGATTTTCTCCATTTCCTTCACTCCTTTGCTTATGCAAGTGTGACTAAGAAAAGTCAATTAAAACCAAGAAAATATGGTTTTATCTATTAAGTCTAACACAACAAGGTAAGAAGGGGGCATATTCGACGTTTAATACTACTATACGACAGCCTTTTTTAGATCGTCGTGCTACTTCAACTAATGGATCTTTACTATAAGAAGGAATTGTTACTGAGCAATACCTTGTGAAATATAGTACAAAACATCCGCTTACAAGTTAATGATTGTAATAATTTGGGTAAAAGGTAATATCTTGATTAAAAGGAGAAGTGATATGTTACATCCAGACGAGATTTACCTTATATTAAGGGACAAAACGCTGCTGTTGGAGTTAAAGGAACAAATTAATGACTATCATATTTCCTACTTATCAATGATTAATGAACAGCTTTCATTGATTGATAATGCTCTAAAAGTATGTATCATTGATTCCTTCACTATGTCAAAAGGATAAAACCAACATTTACTTATATAGGGGATCAATTTTTTAACTATAATTAACCAGCTTAGCGCCCTCTGAGAAAGGCGCTTTTTTTATTGGGCAAAGTAGTATCAATTAATAGGCCAAGGTTAAAAAATCACTTAGTTTATAATTTTAGAGGTGTAGTTCCATATTGGGTTAATCATATTGCAAGCGGAACTTTATTTTTCACCTACAGCATTGTGAGGCTGGTCTTTTTTATTTGGATAAGCAGCAATTTTTGCATCTTTTCCAATGCTTTCAAGTGTAGCCGCAGCCATCTGCTCTCTAATGCGAATGATATGGGCATTCATTAGTTGCTTGGCTTTGTCCGCGTCCTTTAATGCGATGGAATAGTAGATTTCTTTATGTTCTTGAAGCGTTTCTTGAAAATGACCTGGTTTTGCGAAACGATGCCGTCTGGTGGCACGAATCGTATTTTTCATTTGGTCACTTAAAGTATGAACCAATCCAGCATATATGGAATTATTTGTGGCTTGTGCAATACTATGGTGAAAAAGCAGATCTGCTCTTAAGCCTAATTCTTCATCATGTTCCGAGCGTGCCATTTCTTCTAGAGCCTTAAGGATATTTTGTAAATCAAGAGAGTTTGCTCTCTGCGCAGCAAGAAAAGCACACTCCGTTTCAATTACTCGACGGACTTCAAGCATTTCATAGACCATATTGTCCTCAGATTTGATGATGGAGGTGGATAGCTGTTCAATCAGTGATTGAACATCAGATTGTCTGATAAATGTTCCATCACCTGGTCTAATCTCAATGACTCCGTTTATCTCCAATACTCGAAGGGCTTCCCTGATTGATGTTCGACTCACCTTAAAAAGGTTGGATAATTCGCGTTCAGGCGGTAATTTATCTCCAGGTTTCAATTCACCGCTAATAAAAGAGTCCTTAATTTGATTGAAAATGACTTCGTACACTTTGGGAGATTTAACTGGTATTGAATCCATTACTTTCTTCACATCCTTCCATGACAACCCTAACAACATGTTGTTACTAGCATTAGTGAAATCATTCTAACAAGCATTCAATTATGAAGCAAGGGGATAATCCGCACTATTAAAATTAAAATTAAAATTAAAATAGGTAACGGTTGAAAATATCTGATATTCAATTGGTTAGACCAATATTGTAAAAATATAACGGTCTAGATTCAGTCAAATTATGTTCACATGGCTATTAAAGGTCATTTGGTTTTTGTTATAAGGATGGAAAATTAACTATAAATATTGAGAATAAAGCATTTTTTTATGGAAAAAAGTATAAAACGGATAATTGTTGAAAAAGTCAAAAAATTTAGTATAATGGAAATTGGTTAGACCAATTATCCGATAAATGGAAGCGATATCATATAAAGCTATTTAAGGAGGGGGAAACCATCTCTTGATACTCAGTTGAAGAATAGAAGAAGAAACTAAATATTGGTATAGGTACGACCAAAGTTTTTGATATGACAAAAACGGATGTTATAGCAGAAAGAAGGAGAATAGAATGGAAGCGGCTAGTGTAAATTTAATCAACGATCTAAAGGAAATTCTTTCGGAAAGTCAAATAACGGTAAACCAGACAGTAAGAGAATTGCATGGCAGAGATGAATCCTACCATGCTGTAAGTCTTCCTGATATTGTTGTATTCCCGGAAACAGCACAGCAAGTCAGTGAAGTTGTGAAATTGGCAAATGAGTACAAAATTCCGATGGTTCCTTTTGGGTTGGGATCAAGCCTCGAGGGACATGTCATACCGTACAACCATGGCATAACTATTGATTTTTCACTAATGAATAAAATCCTGGAAGTGCGTGAAAACGATTTTCTCGTAAAAGTTCAGCCAGGTGTAACGCGTTCGCAACTAAACAAAGAATTGAAAAAATACGGTTTGTTTTTTTCCGTTGACCCGGGAGCTGATGCTACTCTTGGCGGAATGGCGGCAACCAATGCCAGTGGAACGACATCCGTTAAATATGGTGTGATGCGTGATCAAGTCCGTGATCTAGAAGTGGTACTTGCAGATGGTTCGATTATACATACTGGCAATTTGGCCGCTAAATCGTCATCAGGCTATCATCTAAACGGCCTATTTGTTGGATCAGAGGGAACGCTTGGCTGCTTTACGGAATTGACGTTAAGAGTTTATGGAATTCCTGAGCACGTTATGGCGGCAAGAGCATCATTTCCGACATTGACCCATGCAGTGGAAGCTGTTGTATCCATTTTACAGTCAGGTGTTCCAATAGCAAGGGTGGAACTTGTCGATGAACCCTCAATGAAGCAGGTTAACCTTTATAGTGATACAAGCTATAACGAAGCGCCTACACTATTTTTGGAGTTTCATGGCAATGAAGCCGGGTTGAAGCAAGACATAGAGTTCACTAAGGAAATAGTAGCTGAACATAATTGTCTCGATATTGAATTTGAAACAGATAATGCTGCCAGGAACCGCCTATGGGAAGCTCGCCATAATCTTGCCTATGCTTATATTCATGGCAATCCTGGGAAAAAACTGATGGTGACTGATGTCTGCCTTCCGATTTCAGAGCTGTCCGGTGCCATTCACCATGCAAGGGAAGCTATTGATTTCCTGGGCCTTGCCGGTGGGATCGTCGGCCATGTAGGCGACGGGAACTATCATGTACTTTTAATGATTGATAACAATAATCAAGAAGAGATTAAAAGAGCTGAACAGCTAAATGAACAAATTGTCCTTTATGCCCTAGAACGTAAGGGAACATGTACTGGCGAACATGGTGTTGGGGTCGGTAAACAAAAATATCAGGAAAAAGAACATGGGAACTCACTGTTTGTGATGGAAAAAATCAAATTAGCCCTTGATCCAGATAATTTATTAAATCCAAATAAAATATTAATGCTAGAAAGAGTGTGATGGAATGAAAGTATTAGAAGCATTAAGCGCAGTAGCCGGAAAATATTTTGCTGTTTGGGTTATCTTAATATCCGTCATTGCTTTTATTTTTCCTGCTCCATTTTTGGGATTGGGGGGATTCATTACAATATTGCTTGGCGTTGTCATGTTTGGAATGGGGCTCACTTTGAAGGCAGTTGATTTTAAAATCATCATTACTAAACCACTCCCCGTGATAATTGGAGTTTGCGCCCAGTTTATCATTATGCCATCTGTAGCATTCCTTATTGCTAAACTCATGAATTTGCCAGCAGAATTAGCTGCAGGTCTGGTATTACTTGGTTGTGTACCAGGCGGAACAGCCTCTAACGTGATGGTATATCTTGCAAAAGGGAATGTACCTTTATCGATAGCTATGACTTCGGTATCAACTTTACTGGCTCCTATCATGACACCGCTGCTTCTGCTTTTGCTGGCAGGACAATGGATGCCGGTTGATTTTTTTGATATGTTTAAGTCCATTGTACAAGTCATCCTTCTTCCGATTGTTTTAGGATTGGCCATTAAGCGGTTTTTCCCAGTAGCAGTTGAAAAAAGCTTGACCGTTTTACCACTTATTTCGGTAGCAGCCATCATTACTATTGTAAGTGCAGTAGTCTCAGGCAACGCAGCTAGCATTGCTGCTTCAGGGTTCCTTATTTTTACTGCCGTGATGCTTCATAACGGATTTGGGCTACTTTTTGGTTACTTAGCAGCAAAAGTGCTTGGACTTGATGAAGTGAATAGAAGAGCGATTTCGATTGAAGTGGGCATGCAGAACTCTGGGTTAGGTGTTGCGCTTGCTACTGCACATTTCGGCCCGCTGGCAGCACTTCCAAGCGTCCTGGCTGCTGCATGGCACAACATATCGGGTCCAATTCTCGCGACTTACTGGTCAAAAAAACATGCTGGCGACAGTATAGAGGAACCGAGAGTTCATCCGGTGGAGACCAAGCTTTAATTATTTGTAATTGAAAAAAAATCCCATGCTCCCAGCAGGGGTTTTTTTTATCTATAAATCCCAGCACTAAGTAAGGGTTTTAACCTTCCACTAACAGATTTTTACCAATTCGTTTAAACGCCTTTTGAAATATTGAAGCAGGTCATAAGAAATGTACGACATCGTAATTATAAGGAGTGTCTCAAATAGTTTTAAGAAAAGATTGTCAGATATATGATCCATTCTTAGTACCGATATAATTAAATCAAAAATATCGATGAAGACTACATGAACAATGTATATACCCAGGGCTCTTCCTCCTACTTTAGTAATGAACAAATCCTTCCCCAATGTTTTATTATTTAATGCAAACAAAAAAAGAAATGCAGTTAAAAAGATAGTAGAAATAAAATATTCCCCATGACTTCCCGATAATATCTTTTCTAATAAGTATCCTTCTACAACTTGGATAGTAAAGAAGATAAAAATTAATGATAAATTGGTTTTGGCTGTTATTGCTCCCGACTTTTTAAAGAATTTATTATCCGCAAAGAAGAATCCCAAAGTTGTATAAAAAAGACCAATGAATAAAGCATCCCGTGTACTCAGAGGAAGATCATAGAACACCGAATACGATTGTCCGAAAAGACCTAACAAGTTGAATATTAAGCTAATGGTTAAAAGAAGCCTTGCTTTTTTTAACTTAAAAAAACCGAATAGAATGATAACACTCCAAATTAATGCGGTTAAAAACCACAATTGGTATCCGCTAGTCCCAGTTCCGTAATATAAAAGGTCAAGAAAAGAAAAATGATTAATGTATTGCGCAAATTCCTTTGGTACATCGGCAGCATCTTTATAAAGAATTAGAACATCATACATCATATAAAAGAAGAGCCAGCACAAATACAGTTTCAAGATTTTTATAATATACCTTTTAAAATAATCAAAGGAATCCCTTTTATGGATCATCTTTTGACCGAACAAATAACCAGATGCAGTAAAGAAGAATGGCACCGCAAACCTTGAGAGGTTATCGAGAATAAATAGACCAATTTGGCTATCCCTAGGGAATACATGAATGACTACAACAGAAAATATGGCAAAAAATTTAATAAAGTCAATCGCGTTATTTCTTTCCATTTGCTCACCCTTTTCATAACACTTTTACTATCATTGATTATTCCCTATATTATGTACACCAAAGAAAAATTTATTTTTCTCTTTCTGATTCCAATTACAAGATACTGTAAGACTTAATTAATGAACAGCTAATCGTTCAGGAGGGTGGACTGTTTGTAGTAGTAGCTTCACTATACAGATAGTAATCATTTGAATGCCTATGTTCTTGTTAATCTGGCCCTTACAGAAGAAACCCCTGTAATCAAGCCTTTTGACTAAGGGAAATGGGAGACTTTCTGATTGCAACTTGCAAATTGATATTTAATTATCATTGCTTGGAGCACTACCCACATGCTGGAGCATAAGTCCTGCTGATCTATTAAAAACATTTAATTTTTGCTGCTCTAAAAGAATGCTTAATAGTCTTGGTAAGACAATGGGATGAAGGGGGAGGAGGCGCTCTTATTTTCTACTTTTTCTATTAACTTGCTCTCATATTAAATTCACTAATTCTTTGCGTCTCATTCCTGAATTTTCAAGTAATTTAAACATTAATTCATCATATTTCAAGCACCAATGCGGCGTAGTTGTGTCTGTGTATTAATCATGATTGATGACCTGATTTTATACAAAACAGCTTACATTGGACAATGTGAGTCCATCTAATTCCAATTTAATGTAAACGTGGTAAGTACAAGCAATTTTATGCATATAAAAATCGCATATATCAATAATAAAAAAGAACTTTTTAACTTTGGGAGGAGATGGTTTTATGAAAAAATTATTGTTGATGGGATTCATTTTATTATTTCCTCTAAACATGGTGGCCGGAACAACTAGCGCATACGCTAAGCCACAGGAACAACGTATTAGCCAATCTGAGGTAAACTTCGAAAATGAATTCAGGAGACTTTGGATTGATCATGTATTATGGACAAGTAATTATATAACAAGTGCAACCACCGCTGGAGCGGAGGATCAAAAACAGGTACTGGCTAGACTTCTGAAGGATCAGGAGGCTATCGGTAATGCTGTAAAGCCAGTATACGGAGAGAAAGCTGGGAACAAACTTACCGAACTGCTTAAGGAGCATATTGTAATTGCGGGAAAGATTGTAGATGCGGCTAAAAGCGGAAATGATGCCTTGGTGAAACAGCTAAACAAAGAATGGTATAGAAATGCTGATGAAATAGCAGCTTTCCTTAGCGGTGCCAACCCCCATTTAAAAAATGAAGATCTGAAAAATTTACTGTATATCCACCTGAAATTAGTGACGAATGATTTATCTGCAAGCTTAGCAAAAGATTGGAACGCAAGAATCGCTGCAATAGACGAAGGGGTCACACATATAATCTTAATGGCAGATACTATCACTGCGGGAGTTATAAAGCAGTTTCCGGATAAGTTTAAATAATAATTTTAAGAATCCTCCAGCAATCTGTTGGAGTATTCTTTCATGTTTAGAGAGATATTGATTAAGTTTAATAACTGGTTCAATCAAATGCGCGCTGGTTGCGCAACTGCATTATTACACTGAACTGCACGGTTACTTTAAGTACATTCCTTGACAACCTCTTTTATAAAAGAGATTTCTTTAACATCATGCCAGTGCATTATACTGAAGAAAGGTAAATTTCACTTTTCGAATTATTAAGGGTATGGGGATATTTCTCATTAGTTACTTATCAGTGAGTAGAAGCTAAAACAAATAAGTGATCAAGACACAAAAGTATTGTTTTTCATTCGATTAACAAAAATTCGAATTTAATCCAAAGACAGCAGGTTTGTGTTTGTGTCACTAAATTAATAAACACAAATTTACTGTCTTTTTAATTTTTAGACATTATGACTTCACTAGTGTGTAACCAAAACCACCACGTTCAGTAAATCGGAAAAAGCCCACAACATTTAGGTTAGGGCTCTTTTTTCTCCTATTTACTGACTTTGGCAGCTAGTTGGCGATTTTTGTGACTACTAATGAGGGATACCTATATGTTACATTGGCAGATGCAGTAATAACTCTAATACTTAGCCTATCGTTTGCGGATAATTGAAGTTGGATTGTTCTTCCTATCGTGTTTCTAGTTTCAACTTGCGATGGTTGACCGCCTGGACCGCCTGAAATACGATTAAAGGATTCAAAAGTACTTTCAAGAACCGGGGTTGTGTCATTGATGAATAACCTGAACTGCACCTCGGTATTAAACGTCAAGTTAGAAGCATTAATCAATCTAGCTGTTAAATCCATGCTAATCTCATAAACCCCAGCAGTCAGAACCTCAATATCAGTATAAGGACCAGGACCAGGAGGAAAAGGAGCAGTTCCTAATAACGGCCCAGTAGTTGTAAAAACAACCTTCTGCCCCAGAGCAGGAGGACTTACCGTAGATACTGTGACAAAATTTCCAGACGGATCGTACAATGATCCATAAGCCAAAGCACCCCCTGGTCCTGGGGGTCCAGTTTCTCCCTGAGGTCCTGGAGGTCCTGGAAGTCCTTGAAATCCTTGAGGTCCTGCAGGTCCTTGAGGTCCTCGAAGACCTTGTTCACAATCCTTACATTTTTTATGATCGTTTTTATTGACGCAATCATCTGTTTTATTAAAGAAATCATCTTTTTTACACTTATAGGTCGTGTCAACAAATCTACGACCTTGAATTGGCTTATCTATTTTACTCACCCTTTTTCTCATTGTTCACTTTCCGAAAAGTCGAACAATGAAGCTTTTTTTCTGTTTTTTCCGTTTCTCTTTCTGCTTTAATAGTTTCTATTTCCTCTTTAGCAGAGGATACAAGGGTCCTATACGTTTTACAGTAAGTCACGGAGATCTATAAGAAACACTTCCACTCACTGACAAAATTCCCAGACGGATCGTACAATGATCCATAAGCCAAAGCACCCCCTGGTCCTTGAGGTCTTGTTTTCCACAGTGTGATTCTTTGCAACAATTATTATCGTGATCGGCCAAATTAATCACTCCTTTCTACAACTATATATGCCGATATAAAAAAAAGGCTTGGATTTTTAGGTTTGTTTTTTTAAAATCAGGATCTATTTAAAGTTATATTGAATGGGTTATATTGAATGGGTTATATTGAATGCGTACAATTAGAATGATAGCTGAATATCGTTTGGGCAAGTCGTTTTAAAGAAGAAGCTGGAATATCGATTTATCAACAACGTTATGTACACCTTACAAAGAAAAAACTTAATTACAACTGAAGAGAATGTGCTTGTTGAACTACCATGAAAATTAACTTCTGCAGTTATGGGAAAAAGGCAATACTGAATAAGACGCAGTTCATTTGTAAAAGGGGAGAGCGTCTTATTTATGGAATCGGATTGGTTATAAAACTGAATTAAGAAGACTCCGGTTCTGCCAATGTAACCGTGTAGCTTAAACTTTCAAGTCTTCCAAGTGAATTCCGAACAATGGATTGTTGCTACTGAGTAATATGATTTTCGTAAAAAGAAGTATTGTCGAATCCCTTTGCGTGTGGAAAATCATGGATTTCTAAATCTGAATCACCCTGGGGTATATTTGAAAAGTTTAGATTCATGAATATGATATTTGTAAAGATTTGTGAATTATTTCGGGAATAAGGAAATGAATCAAATAATAAACGATTATCTAATTATTTAAGAAATAACTAATAGTCCTTTGCCCCATACTAAGTAAAAAGCAGGCAGAGGTGTGTGATGATTAATTTTCATTCAAGAAAAAAGAAATCCAAAATAAAAGAAAACGCAGAAAAAGAACAGGTGCTTTTTTCGTATGATTTGCAGGAAAACAGTACCTATCTGAAAACCATTTTTTCTTATCCCGATAACTCCGACTTCGGAGTCCGTTCCATACATGTTCCTTCACAAAATAAAGACGCCCTCGTTTTTTTTATGAGGGGAATGGTGGATACCCACCTCATCGAACACGCCATTTCTTCTTTGCAAGAAAAGGAGATACAAATAGAAACGGGCGAGGAATTGACTGAAGCGATAAGCAAAACGATTCTTACAGGAAATCAAGTCTCCACCCTTTTAGAAAGGGAAAAAGCCGTCTCCGCTTTATTGGCCGGACAAACCATCATCCTGATGGAAGGGTCATCAAGCGTCCTATCGCTTCAAACAGCCAAATATGACGGTCGAAGCGTGGATAAGCCGCAATCGGAAAATGTGATCAAAGGGTCCAATGAGGCGTTTGTGGAGTCAGGAACCGTCAACATTTCCCTCATTAGAAAAAGGCTCCGTGACGAATCATTAGTAACGGAAACGCTCTATATCGGACATGATAAGAAAACGAAAATCAGTCTGATGTATCTAAAAAATGTGTTGGACCCTGACTTGTTGCATCAAATTAAACATCGCGTGACCCAAATTGACGTGGACTATATCGAGGATGTATCGGTATTGGAACAACATATGGAAGAGAGGGCGTACTCCCTTGTTCCGACCATTCTCTATACAGAACGACCTGACAGGGCGACGTCCTTCATACGGGAGGGGAATGCCATCCTCCTCATGGAGAATTCACCCGCAGCGCTTGTGGCGCCCGCTACTTTTTGGTCATTTTTTCACACGTCGGAAGATTATTACCTGAGATGGGCCTATGGAAACTTCATACGTTTGATTCGATTGTTTTCGGTCTTCATCGCCCTTTTCACACCCAGTTTGTACGTGGCGATCGTGAACTTCCACAGTGCCATGATTCCAACCGACCTTCTTCTTGCCATCGCCGCAACAAGGGAAACCGTCCCGTTTCCTGTCATTTTTGAAATCATCATGATGGAATCGGCTTTTGAAATCTTAAGGGAAGCGGGAATCAGGATTCCGACACCGATGGGTTCGACGATTGGAATCGTAGGGGCACTCATTTTAGGTCAGGCTGCCGTCGATGCCAATATCATCTCCCCGATTTTGGTCATCGTGGTTTCGATAACGGGTCTTGCCTCCTTTGCCATTCCGAATGTATCGTTTAGCTTTGCGGTTCGGATTATGCGTTTCGCCATGCTCATCCTCGCCGCCTTTATGGGACTTTTCGGTATCATGATGGCGACAATCATGTGTGTAGCCTATTTATCCACCCTCACTTCTTTTGGTGTGCCGTACCTGGCACCGACCATTCCTTTCTTCCCATCGTCTAAAGATACGATAGGAAGAAAGGTTTCCTGGAAGGATCGAATCAAACCAATGTATCTGCATCCGAAGAAAGCGAATGAAAACTCCAAAACGAAAGGAAAGAGAGGGCTATGATCCAGAAGAAAGAGTATAAACTCGGAAAAAGAGAAATCATCTCGTTGCTTTTGCCCGTCATTGGAATTAAGTTTGCCGACATGACGCCCAATCTGATGTTCGACGAAACGGAAACAGCCAGTTGGATGGCGATACTCGTTTCCGCTCTTTGTTTTCTTCTTTCCTTTCTTGTTTTTTTAAGCGTGATGAAGAAATACCCTGATAAAGGATTAGTCGACGTGTTTGCCATGATTTTTGGAAAACCCTTGGGTTTCATGGTGGGATTGATCCTCTTTCTTTTTTTCCTAATCGGAACGGCCGTGGATACCAGAAGCTATGTGAATATCATTTCCACTCTTTATTTTCCGAAAACGCCCCTTCTCGCTCTTTATTTCCTTCTCTTTATTGTGTGTGTTTTTCTTGCAAAAAGGGGGCTGGAAGGAATCACCCGAACCAGTTTCGTTTTTCTTTTTATGATAAAAGGAGGGTTGTTCCTCCTCATTATCCTCCTGTGGGATCGGCTTGAATTTTCGAATCTTTTTCCGATTTTCGGACGAACATGGGAAAACATTTTCATCACAGGGTTCAAGTTCATGCCGCTTTTCGTGGAAATCATGGCACTTGCCGTCTTCATGACTTTTTTTAGGGATTTTTCCACCTATAAAAAATCGAGCCTCATCAGTTTTGCTTTCGTCTTTTTCGAACTGGTCACGTTTTTCTTGTTTTATATCATGCTATACGATGTGCCGCTAGTGACGGAAATCACCTATTTGTTTCATGAAACGACCAGAAATGTTTCGGCAGGACGATTTTTAGCGAACCCCGAAACCATCTTTTTACCGATTTGGCTTCTTTCGACGTTTATCCGATTTTCCTTTTACCTGTATATCACCACCGCCCTATTTTCCTATTTATTTAACATCAAAAAAGTCGAACCCCTTTTGATTCCCTTTGCCGCGCTTCTCATTGGTCTAGGCATGCTTCCTGAGAATCCCGTCGAATCGGAATACAGCATAAGGGAAAACGTTATTTTCCGTTTCGGTTCCTTCTATTTCTTTTTCTTGCCCTTCGTTATGTGGATATTTGCAAAAAGGAAGGAGGGGAAATCATGAAAAAGTGGATGCTTGTCTTGTCCCTTTTCTTATTAACGGGGTGCTGGGATAAAATAGAACTGGAAGAACAAGCGTTTGTTGTGGTGGTGGGTTTGGACAAAGGGAAAAATGGGATGCTCGATGTAACCTATCAAATTGCCAATCCACAAGTCGGTTCAACGGATCGTTCCAAAGCAGAGAAAGAAAAACCTTTTGAAATCGTGACGCTCTCTGCCCCGAACCTTGCGGTCGCCACACAACTCGCGAATGTAAGCATAACAAGGAACATTTCCCTTTCGCATGTGAAAGCGTTAATCGTCGGCGAGGAACTGGCGAAAGATAACATGTTTCTGCATATATCGGAAACCATCACAAAAGAAAGGGGACTGAGGGAAAACGTGTTATTTTTGGTATCGAAGGAGAGTGCATCCGATTTCATCAAACACAATAAAACCCCCTTTGAGACAAGGCCTCACAAATTTTACGATTTGATGGGTCAAAGGTGGAAAGAGACGGGATTTGTTCCTTTATCGACGTATCAAATGTATTTAAAAAATACGCAGCACGATGCGGGTGCCTTTTTAGCCATTTATGGTACAGCCAAAAATAGACCTCAACAGGTAAAGAAAGAAGAGGATGATAATGTGGCAGGTGAGGTGAAAATCCGATCAGGAAGTCACACACAATCCATCGGTTCGGTTGTGTTCAGAAATGGAAAAGCGATCGGAAAGTTGACGGGTGAAGAAACGAGGTTAACCCTCCTATTGCAACAAGATTCAGATGTAGATGAATTAACGACCGCATTTTTAGATCCCGTCAAAACAAAAAATACGATTGGGACACGGATTTATATCGAAAAAAAGGCCAAAATAAACGTCAATACAAAAAAATCAAGGCCCGTCATTACAGCGACCGTTCCCGTGAAAGTGGATCTCGTTTCTGTTCCGAGTTTGGTTAATTACTCAACGAATACAGAGAATGGAACCATGCTGAAAAACCATATTGAAAAGGAATTGGAAAGGAAAACGGATAAGGTGGTGGAAAAATCACAAGAAAAATTGAAAGTGGATATTTTTGAATTTTATTATCTGGCGAGGCGAAAATTTCTCACCATGAAACAATATGAAGCCTACAATTGGATGGAAAACTATCCAAAAGCCACGGTCAACATTCATTACGAGGTGGAGTTATACCAATTCGGAGAACAAGTGTTACCCACCAATCGACAACGCGTAAGGGATTGATATTATGGTTTTTCTTACAAATCTTTTACTGATTTTTATCATCTTCCACACATTTAAGCATGGGGTAACCGTAGGCAGAGAGATTGGAAAAAAAGCGAAATATGCGGTATGGTTTTTAGCCCTTTCCCTTATTTTCCTGCAAGGATATCATTTTTTTCGTTAAAAAAATGACGATTGTCACCCCATACGCAAGGTGTCTTCTGACAGGCAAAGATTATTAAAAGACTGAGTCAGTCTTTTTTTCTAAACATATATTAGTTTGCCTGATGTATTGAACACTTACATCAAATCGCATGTAGAACCGTTGAAGCTTTCCTTTTATAAATCTTATAATTTCAAGATTTAACCAATTAAAAAACTATTTATCGCTTTTTTCTTTTGTTTAAAATCGATATGGGTATACATACTAATAGTAGCAAGACTTTCATAACCTAATAATTCCTGTAACGTTCTTAAATCCACTTTATCTTTGTTTTCTTGCAAGAGTAAGGTAGCAAAAGTATGCCTTAAATGATGCAGAGAAAATCGGTGAGCGGGTAAGCCAGCCCTTTCTAGAATCTCCTTAAATATTTTGTGCAATCCACGAGGATTTAAAGGCTTATTTTTTTGATTATAAAAGATCGGTTCACTGTAATGTTTTTGCTGCTCCAAAAGGGTTTCTTGATAATCTTGAAATAACGGTAAGACAATGGGATGAAGGGGGAGGAGGCGTTCTTTTCTCCCTTTTCCTCGAACTAAAATCGTTTGATTTTCTAAATTAACTTGCTCCCATGTTAAATCCACTAATTCTTGACGTCTCATTCCTGTTGTTGCGAGTAGTTTAAACATTAATTCATTTCTAATGCTTTGGGGGCGCGGATCATGTTCTAAATAGGTAAATAATTTTTTAAGCTCCTGTAAGGTCATATATTTAGGTAAATTCTTATCGGCTTTTGGTGCTTGAATACCTGCTGTGAAGTCAGACTTCATGTAATTTTCTTTTAAACAATATTTACTAAATGATTTTAAGCACGAAATGCGGCGTTGTAGCGTTCTTGGCTTAATACCATAATTAATGATCTGATCTTGCACAAATCGCCGCACACTGGACGAAGTGAGATCATCTAAGTCTAATGATCGGTTGTTATCAGTTAAAAACTCACCGTAGAGCTTTAAATCGAATGCGTAACTAGATAAGGTGTTCAAGGAGTAATTTTTGTCAACTTCTAAGTACATAAGATAATCATCCGAAGCTTGAACGTAATTCATAATTATCTGACCTCCTGGGAATTATTCGGTCCAACCCAAGGAATTATGTTCGAAACCATTTATTATGAGAACTAACCGACTTATAGAAAGAACCCTGATAATTATCGGAAGCAGCATTGAATATTATAGTCAACTTGAGCCAAGTTAGGGGACAATAATGAATCTTACGGGAACTTGAAGCTGAGACCACTTGGTACTATTATGTTTTATTCTAGTTTACATAATATATATTATAGGAAGTTGTATTTTTAATGTTTATTTTGTCTCATATCTTAAGAATACTTAACTTAGTGAGACGGGATACGGATTTTTTATATTTAATATCATGCCATTATTTATCTATAATTTTTTTATTAATTAGTCATTGTTAACTTATACTTTAAAACTTAAATAAATATTGTTCCATTTAAAATGATTGATCTTCAATTAAAAATTCGGTCTAAATTCGCAATAAGATTTCTTTGATTTAAGGTAATTTCACATCAGTTACGGTCATTAAAATTTTCTTGATTTATATATTGATTTTTAATTTATCTGCTAATTGTTAACATATTTCGTTTTCAATCATTTTTATACTATAGATCGGATTATTCAATTAGTATTTATCATCCTTAGTCATTTCACTCTAAGGATCTCTAATTGCTTGGTTGTGGTAATCAAATCTATTTTATTATTTCCCTTCATGTATAAAACGGAAGCGCCCTCACTTTTCCCCTTTTTCCATCCATTCGCTTTAAGGGCCATTGCATATCCATTGGGAATGCCGTCTTCTTCAGAAGCCCTTGACCATTCATATCTATTCCCTTGTTCATTTAACTGAACCAATTTAGCATTTTTAGGTATAGGGAATTCATTTAAATCTTCTGTAGCTGTGTATAAAGAAATAGAAATTGAGTAATAAATGATTGCCCCTCCTAAAAAAGCAGCTAGGGTAAGTGCACAAATAATCTTTTTCTTCATATTGCTTCCCCTTTCCTTTCCTAAAGACCTATTCAAAGAATAGTTATCTAATAACCTGTAGTAATCTAAATATCCCGGTTTTATTTACATTTTTTATCATTTTTATTATTCTTATATATAAATTAAATGGCCAAATGAGAAAAATCACGGGTTAACATTTATGAAAAGTTATATAAATATAATTTACCTCAATGATAATTCAAAAGGTTTTTTATCATGCAAGTTCCGCTTTCTACCTGAAATTGATGATAGCTCCTCCATTTAGCCACATAATTACAATATAAGCTTTCATAATTAACCTCATAGCAGCCTTTAGCATGAATAACCTTTAAAAATTGTTTTAAACTTAATGATGCTCAAACCGCCATCGAGTTTTGATGTAAAATAACAAGCATTGACCGCTTTCATATGTGGAAACAAGAAGTGAATCAATAGGAAGCTGCCAAGGATTATAAGGCAAACCTTCAAATTAAATTTGTATAGAGCCACACCTACTTTGAGCAATCAGTTCTTGTTTATCATGAGTGAAATAAAATCGTAAAAGTCGATTTTTACATTTTATATAAAAAGATTTAAAAGTTTCAGGAATCAAAAATGCCAGATAAAATAGAATGGTTTTAAAATCTCAAGCTTTGTTTGAATTAAGCAGAATAATAATGTTATGTAAACACTCACGAAAGGTTAATTACCTTTTTGGTTTTTTTGCATTTGAAAGTTTTTATTAAGAAGTTGCTGAAAGTTAATTAGCAAGTAATTGATGGGCTTATGTAGCTTTTTTCTCTTGAATTGGCTTTTCGCGTTAGAGTTATAAATCATTCTTCTGTTATAAATAACGGTCATGCATTTTTGATAAAGTCTATTCTTGACCACCTATGGATAATAGATAAAAAAAGGAACACGAAATCACTATTGATTGCATGTTCCAGTTAGGTTATTTATGTTCGAATGGATTCGATACGGCTTTGGATGAATTCGAACGAGTTTTTTGCTTCTTGGACGATTTGTTTGATCAGTTCATTGACGGTCAATATTTCTTTTATGAGTCCTACGGATTGACCGCATGACCAGATGCCTCCGTCTAAATTTCCTTCAAAGTATACTTTCTTGCTTCTTTGTCCCGTAATTAGCGGAATCAATTCCTCTATAGTGGCTCCTTCATTTTCAAGTTTGTCCACTTCTTTACTGACGGCATTTAATGCTACACGCGAAGGACTGCCTATATTCCGTTGGATGACGACCGTATCCGTTTCATTGGCCGATACCATCCACTGCTTCACGTTTTCATGAATCGGTGCTTCTTGCGTTGCCATAAAGCGAGTCCCCATGACGATACCTTCAGCACCGAGTGATAAGGCGCTGATAAGGCCCCTCCCATCCGAAAATCCCCCTCCAGCTATTACTGGTATATTTACAGAGTCAACGGCTCTAGGGAGCATGACAAGCGTTCCTACATCCCCCATGCCTGGATGTCCGCCTGTTTCATTCCCGACAATAATAATCGCATCGACTCCTAATTTCTCTGCAGAAACAGCGTTTTTGACGTTCGCTACCTTATGTAACACGGTAAAGCCGTGCTCTTTAAGTCTGGGCATTAAACTTTCTGGGCTTCGGCCACTCGTTTCAACAATTTTCACATCTTCCTCAATTAAAATATCGATGAACTCATCATTCGGGGTTGCCGTTTGACTTGGAAACAGGTTCAGGTTGACAGCAAAGGGTTTCTTGGTCAAAGTTTTCACTTTCCGTATTTCATCACGGAGACCCTCTGGTGTCACCTGTGTTTTCGAAGTGATGATACCAAGTCCCCCGGCTTCTGAAACAGCGGCTGCGAGCGGGGCCCGGCCAACTTGAAACATCCCGCCGCAAATGATCGGATATTCAATCCCCAATAATTCAGTCATTCTCGTTTTCATTTGCCATACCCCTTTCATTTTTCAAGGATTTCTATAAGTCTGTTTTTCTTACATAATGTACACACGCATGTCTATATACCATACTTATGGAGCCGCTTGTAAAATGTACTTCTTGGAATATCCATCAGCTTTGCTGCAGCAGTGACATTTCCTCTTGATTTTTGTAATGCCTCTATCATTAGATCCCTTTGAATTTTTTCACGGATCGTCAGTTCATTTCCCTTGATGCCATTTTTACCCGGTTCTTCCCATGCAGGGAAATCATCATGCCGTGTAACGGTCGGTGAATGCATGGTATTCAACACTTTAACATAATCAAGAGGTCCTTCTGCTAGTAAGATGGTCAATCGCTGAAGTACATTCTGCAGTTCTCTTATATTTCCTGGCCAATTGTACTCCTTTAAACGGTTCAATAATTCTTCAGTTAATGGAATATTCCAATGATTCTTCGAACACAAGTAGTTGACTAGATAAGGAATATCTTCAATCCTTTCCCTTAAGGGAGGTACATGAATGGGGTAAACGTTCAGCCGATAGTATAAATCCTTACGAAAGGACCCTTCATTGACAAGCTCTTCAAGATTACGGTGTGTTGCAGTGATAATGCGAATATCCAATGATATGCTTTTTGTGCCGCCGACCGGAACGATTTTTCTTTCCTGAAGAACACGCAGTAAGGCAACCTGCATCGCTGAAGGGATTTCACCGATTTCATCGAGAAAAATGGTCCCTCCATTTGCCTGCTCGAACTTCCCTTTGTGACCTTGCCGTTTAGCCCCTGTAAAAGCGCCATCAACATACCCGAATAGTTCACTTTCCATTAAATCCTTAGGTATGGCTCCGCAATTTATCGTGACGAACGGTCCTTTTTTGCGGATGCCATTATCATGAATAGCCTTGGCAATAAGCTCTTTCCCGACACCCGTTTCACCGGATATATACACATTCGCTTCTGTCGGTGCAACAAGCTTCACTTTACGTAATGTGTTATGAAAGGATTCACTAATCCCTCTTTCCCCTTCGAAGACAAATCTTTCTGAAGGCATTGAAGCAGGAAAAAGCCTATTGGCTTCACGACCATGATTCTCCGATAGGAATAAACACTTACCGGAAATCCTATTATCCTCTTTGGATAGAAGCGGATTTTCCTTTACGATTCGATATCCATGATTTAACAGATCGGTCAACGCCATACCGATGGATTGAGGAATTTTTTTGCGAACCTGTTTACTGGCGGAGATTATCATTTGTTTATGATTACATACGATAAAAGGCAAATCTGGATAGGTTTCTGCAAGTTCTATCGAGTGCTGGGTCAGTGCCAGCTCCTTTTTATAGGAACGCATTCCCATTTCCTGTTCGATCGTATACGCCAAATTGGCTACCATCCCCAGCATGGAGGGATGAAAATATTCTACTGGACATGATATATCCAAAACTCCTAATATCTTACCGTCTTCATTTAATATGGGCATGGCAGAGCAACTCCATTTGTGCGAGGCAATCGAATAGTGTTCGGTACCTTGGATCATTACGGCTTCACCCGTTTTCAAAGCTGTTCCAATTGCGTTCGTTCCGACCTCACCCTCCGTCCAGCATACACCCTCCACAAAATTTATTTTTCCTGCCTCATCGAGGATTTTCTCATTTCCGGAAAGTGAAAGGACATATCCATCCGGATCGACCAATAAAGCCATCATTCCAGATTCTTTTATCGATTGATTCATCCTGGATAATTGGGGTGATGCAACTTCTAATAGGAAGGAGTTTTTTTCTCTTTGAATGTCCAATAATTCATCCGTCAAAATGTGTTTGCCTTTATTAAGGTATGGGTTGACTTGATCTTTTTTGCAGCGATACCAGGATTCCATTATTCGCTTGTTCAGACGATTTGAATCGAGAACCCCTTCACTGACAAAGCGTTCCCATGTACGTAGATAACAACTGGTGGATAGCATATAATCCTCCTCTAATCATTTGGTTTGAACCTTCATTTGACCAGTCAATCTAGAGGAAAAATACCATGGAGTAATAAAATAGGATGTTATTCGAGGTCTTTTTAATTATAGTAGATTATGTATTCGCTTACAATATATAGATTGAGTTTGCAAAAAAAAGCATCATGTGATCATTCACATGATGCTTCTCTATTTACCAATAAAGTTTATGAGAAAATAACTCCTCCATCAATCATGATGGATTGACCTGTCATATAATCCGAATCCGGTGAAGCAAGGTAAGATACGAATTTCGCCACATCTTCTGGGGTTTCGGAGCGTCCCAAGGTTATGGAATCTGTGAACTTTTTAAATGTTTCCCCTTTAGCAAGATTCATATATGGACCCATTTTTTCATCGATTAAATCCCACATTTGGGTCCCGACAATTCCTGGACAGTATGCATTCACCGTAATGCCGAACTGGGCCAATTCCTGTGCTGCCGCTTGTGTAATGCCCCTAACGGCAAATTTTGTGGCCGAGTATGTACCTAGTAAACTAAACCCTTTATAACTGGCTATGCTGGCAGCACTTATGATTTTCCCGCCTTCTTGCTTTTTCATTTGTTCTGCCGCCGCTTGCAGGCAAAAGAGGACACCATTTACATTTATATTGAAAATCTGTTCAAGATCTTCTTGAGTTACTTCCAATAGAGGCTTTATTTGAGCAATTCCTGCATTTGAAACCATAACATCCAGTTGTCCAAAACGTTCCACAACTTGATTCACCATTTCGAATACTTCCCGTCTATTGCTTACATCCGCTTTAACGGCAAAGCTTTCACGTCCAAGTTCCCTTATCTCATTCACGACCGATTCAGCCGTATCCAGTTTGACATCGTTAATGACCACATTCAATCCATCTTGAGCTAATCTTAATGCAATGGCACGTCCGATACCACGACCTGCACCAGTGACGACTGCCGTCCGTTGACCGCTAACCATACAAAATCCCCCTTCAGTAAAAAAACTTATTTATTTTAGGAATGCACAGCTTGACCCACTACATTTAAAAGAGCTTCATGTATGGATTCCGACAAGGTTGGATGCGCCGCCACTAAATCTTCCAACATATCTGCCGTTATTTCTGCATGCAGCATGATCGTCCCTTGTCCAATCAATTCTGTTGCATGCTGACCGACAATGGAAAAACCTAGAATTTCATTATATTGTGGGTTCACTAGGACTTTGACCTTTCCTACCGGTTTATTGGAAAGGGCAGCTTTCCCATTTGCCGAAAAAGCGAATTCACCAACTTTAATTTCACCATATTTTTGACGCGCTTCTTTTTCGGTCAAGCCTACACTGGCAATCTCCGGGGAGGTATAAATGCAGCGAGGGATTGCCCGGTAATTCACTTGTGCAAATTGACCGCAGGCATTCAGGGCCGCCACCCGTCCTTCATGAAAAGCTACATGGGCAAGTTGGATGCCTCCTATCACATCACCGCAGGCATAAATCGTTGGATTGCTTGTTTGCATTCGATCATCCACCGAGATGCCAAGTCGGGAAAAATCAATATCGTTTTCCTCTAAGCCTACTCCGTTCACTCTTGGTCTTCTCCCTATAGATACGAGTACGTAATCAGCATGCATTTCTTCCAATTTGCCATCGCCATTCTCTAAATATACCGTTTTACTGGTTGCATTGATGTTTTTGACAGCTGTGGAGGTATGGACCGTAACGCCTTGGTTTTTCAATTCTTCATGCAGAATGCTGGTGATATCCTCATCTTCCCCTGGAAGCAGCTTTTCCCCCATTTCGATAACGGTAACCTCGGTGCCCATCCTGCTATAAATGCTGGCAAATTCACATCCGATGACGCCGCCTCCGACAATTAGCAGGGAATCGGGAATAGCAGGAAGTGACATGGCATGACCACTGTGGATGATCCATTCACCATCAAACGGCGCAAAAGGTAGTGGAATCGGTTCAGACCCCGTTGAAATGATGATCTTACTTGCATCAATCACTTCATTTTCATTTCCGTTCTCGATCCGCAGTCGATTGCTTGAAAGGATAGAAGCCCTGCCCTGTATAACTTTTATTTTATTCTTACCCATTAAATATCGAATGCCGTTCACAAGTTTAGAAATGACCTCTCTTTTTCGTTCCTGTACGGTATCCCAATCGACTTCAATCGAATTGAGGGAAAGGCGAATTCCTATTTGCCCTGCATTTTTCACCAAGTCATACGTATCGGCACTTTTCAATAATGACTTCGTTGGCATGCAGCCTTCGTTTAAACAGGTTCCGCCCAATGGCCCATCGACTACCAATATGACTTCCTTATCCTGCTGGGCAGCAGTGATTGCCGCTACATACCCTGCAGGACCTCCGCCTATAATAACTATACGATTCAAGTCTTTCCCTCCTTTTCTATAAAATCACGGTGATCGGCTCTTCTAAATACCGTTTTAGTGTTTGTAAAAAGGCAGCAGCGGGTGCCCCGTCCAGTACACGGTGATCAAAAGTTAAACTGAGTGGCAAAATCGTTCTCCTCTCCAATTCTTCGCCAATATAAAGCGGGGTATCGTAAGCAGTGCCAATTCCGAGTATCCCCGTTTCCGGTGTATTGAGAATCGGTGTAAAATGCTCAACGCCATATGCCCCGAGGTTACTGATTGTAAAAGTGGAACCTTGCATGTCTTCAATTGGCAATTGACCGTCACGTGCACACCGGGCCAACTCCTTCCCCTTATTCGATAACTGTCTTAGGGTACAATTTTCGGCATTTCTAATGACGGGAACAACTAGTCCATTCTCCAAGGCCACCGCTAATCCAAGATGGATAGACTCATACAAAATGATGTTATCTTCAATATAGGCACTATTCATTTTAGGGTGCTCTTTAAGTGAAAGCACGACAGCCTTGGCAACAAAGTCCGTTATAGTCAATTTAGTTGATTCATATTTTTGCAGCGTTTCTGTAGCCTGTTTTTGCAAAATGACTAGATCAGTGACATCAACTTTCAGCGTTAGCGTTAATTGGGCACTGCTTTGCAAGCTCTCTTTCATACGTTTGGCAATGATGTTCCTCATTCCCTTAACAGGAATCTGCTGCTGACTCTCTATAGCAGGTTTTGGCGGAACTATTCTTTCTTCTGTATTTACCGGGATGGAATCCCTTTTCTCCATTACTTTCTGGACATCTTCTTTAGTGATTCTTCCTCCTGGCCCGGTGCCTTGAATCATCTCAATGTCAAGATTCGCTGCCTGTGCCATTTTTCGTGCAACCGGAGTGATCATCAATCGATCTCCTATAGGCAAAGTGGGGGACTCGTTTGTTTTCGGCTTTTCTTGTTCATCAATTTTCAACTGGGTCTCTACAGCAACAGGTTCATCGATCTTTATTTTTTCATTCGGATCTCCGATATGACAGATAACGGTTCCTGGAGGTACGCCTTGTCCTTCTTGAACAGCTATATTCAGAATCGTACCTTCCGCTGGAGATTCAATATCCATTTCTATTTTCTCTGAATTGATGCTGGCTATTGCTTCACCTTTTTGGACTGGATCCCCAACAGCCTTACTCCATAACGAAACAGTGCCTTCTTTCATTGCCATGCCCAATTTCGGCATTACCACTTCGACAGCCATATCTAATTTCTCCCTTCATAATGGTTTGTTTTATCCATCATTGGTTTTGTTGCTCCAACCTTTGCAGTTCTATGCGAAAAAGCTGGAGCATGCATCTGGATTTATTTATACTCCTAGAATGGAAGGTTCCCCTAATAATTCTGAAACGGCTTGTATCACTTTTTCTGATGTAGGAAGGTAAATATCTTCAAGCGGTGGAGAAAAAGGGACAGGTGTATGTGGTGCCGTAATCCTCTTGATTGGCGCATCGAGCGTATCAAACCCCTTATCCGCCACCAGTGCGGCAATATCCGTTGCGACACTGCATCTTGGGTTCGCTTCATCGATCACGATCAAACGATTTGTTTTTGCCACAGAGGAGAGAATCGATTCTTCATCCAGTGGTGACAAGCTCCGCGGGTCGACAATCTCAACTTCAATTCCTTTAGCTGTGAGTTTTTCAGCAGCCTCCATTGCGGTGTGAACTTGTTTACCGATGGCAACGATCGTCAAATCCGAGCCTTTCCTTTTCATTTCGGCTTTGCCGATTGGGATTGTATAGTAGCCTTCCGGAACCTCTCCAACCATGTTGTATAGTGTTTTATCTTCAAAAAAGATGACAGGGTCATTATCTTCAATGGCTGAAAGTAAAAGCCCTTTTGCGTCATAGGGGGATGAGGGAACGACGACCTTCAATCCTGGAATGCTGGTGAACAAGGCATAAAGGCTTTGTGAATGCTGAGCTGCAGCCCTGAACCCTGCGCCATGCATCGTACGGATCGTCACGGGAACCTGTGCTTTACCGCCAAACATATAGCGGAATTTCGCACCTTGATTCAATACTTCATCCAAACAGCTGCCAATGAAATCGTTGAACATTAACTCGGCTATCGGTCGCAAGCCTGTCGAAGCGGCTGCCATTGCCGCTCCCATATATCCTGCTTCCGCAATGGGTGTGTCAAGAATTCTATCCCGGCCAAATTCTTGAACCAATCCTTTCGTGACACCTAAGACGCCACCCCATGCTTCGTCATCCTGCAAATGATCGACCTCTGCACCGCCGGCTACATCTTCTCCCATAAGGATGACATTCTCGTCTTTTCTCATTGCAATGGCCATTGCTTCATTTATTGCCTGCGACATACTGATTTTTCTACTCATCTCAATTCCTCCTTTTATGGTTTAATAAGATACATAAACATCGTTTAATAAATCGGACGCTTCTGGATATGGGCTCTCTTCACTGAACTTAACTGCTTGTTTAATAGATTCCTCAACGGCATTCTCAAGAGAAATCAGTTCTTTTTCCGCCAGCAGATTCTGATTCAGTAAGTAATTCCTAAATAGGGCAATCGCATCTTTCTCTTGTTTATGTTCCTTTTTTTCTTGTTCCTTTTTATATTTCTGTGCATCTCCCTCGAAGTGGCCATAATTACGATAAGTAACGCATTCGATCAATGATGGGCCTTCTCCCCTGCGAGCCCTCTGAACGGCTTCTTCAGCAGCCTTATACACGGCCAATACATCTTTCCCATCCACCCGGATACCCGGGATATTGTAGCTTATCGCCCGATCGGCTATCGTTTTACAGCTAGAAGCATAGTTGAAAGGCGTGGCTTCTCCATACCCATTATTTTCAGCGATGAATATTACGGGCAGCTTCCAGATTGCCGCCAGATTTATCCCTTCATGGAATGTCCCATGATTATTGGCACCATCACCAAAAAAACATACACTAACATGATCGGTCTTTTTATACTTGGCAGTTAATGCTGCACCGCATGCGAGCGGAAAGCCTCCGCCGACTATCCCGTTTGCACCTAACATCCCCTTGTCCAAATCGGCAATATGCATTGAACCGCCTTTTCCTTTGCAAAGCCCGGTCACTTTCCCATAGATTTCAGCCATCATCCCGTTTAGGTCACATTCTTTTGCAATACAGTGGCCATGCCCCCTGTGAGTGCTTGTAATGCTGTCCTTTTCGGATAGGTGGGCACATACACCAACAGCAACCGCTTCTTCCCCTGCATATAAATGGACAAACCCAGGTAAAATCCCTTTTGCAAAAGATTCATGAACTTGGTCTTCGAATTTTCTGATCTCCAGCATTTTCTTGTACATCCAATAAGCCTTGTCCTGAGATAACTTTATTTCATTCGATTGAACCGTTTCCATTTTTCAGCCCCCAATCAGTAATAGCGAGTCAATCTTATATAGTGCAATTGCCGTGCCAAAATGGGAGGCGGTAAAATTAGGACATTAACTATTTTCAGCAGAAACAAAACGAGACAAAATGAGATTGGTGTCTCGTTTTGTCTCGTTTTGTTTAAAATATACGATCCGAATTCACTTATAACTGAAGTTCAAAGATGGTTTGAATGTGAAAAGCAGCCTGCTTAAGCTTAGGAATAAGCTCTTTATACACCTTTTATTTAGGTTTCAGTATTTACTAACATGAATTTTGTTAAATAGTTAGAAAGGAAGGACCTAGCTAGTAAACTATCAAGCTTAACGTAAATTTTTAAGCGCACCGCTCCATGCAATTGTTTGATCTAGCATTGCATGGACATTACCAAGGTGTAAATCAGCTGGTTTAAACGTTTTGAAGTTTTCAAAGTCTGTAAATAGCGATAATGTTGGATTTACACGAACGTCCGCAACTAGTAATTCCCCTAATATGCCACGCAAATGTTCGGCTGCACGGGCTCCGCCAGTTGAACCATAGCTTACGATGCCCGCAGCTTTGTTGTTCCATTCATCACGTGCGGAATCAAGTGCGTTTTTTAATGCCCCTGTAATGCTGTGATTATATTCTTGTACGATAAACACAAAACCATCCAAGCTAGAGAGTTTTTCTGACCAAGCTAATAATCCTGGTTCTTTACCAGTGCCTTCTCCAAAAAACGGCAATTTGTAATTTGCGATATCGACAATTTCATAAGTTGCATCTTCTCGTTTATCAGCTATTTCTTTAACCCAATTTCCCACTTGTGGACTTACGCGTCCTATTCGTGTGCTTCCTAAGATAATTCCAATCTTTAATTTTTCCAATGTTTTCTCCTCCTCGTAAAAACTGACTGGCCAATTAATTGTTTTAAGAATATAACCTTTATAAGATGATGGATTTACATATTTTCAATCTCTTCCACTAACGTGTAGTACCCACCTTCTGTATCTTCAATGAGATGCTTTATTTTGTTAAGATGTTCTCCGAATTCACTTTTTTCTAACCAATTTTTATGAAAATCAATACTCTCAAAGGTCGTTACCATAATTGCCTTATCATTATCTACAGAACGATGCCAACGGCTGCTGATCCAACCGGGAACACCTTGTGATCCCTTCTTGAAATTGAGCAGTTCTTCAGCTTGGATAGCAACCAATTCATCTAGTTTGCCTGTTTTAGCTGTAAATACATTAATCCATACTATTGTATTACTTGATTTCGTATTCATAATCTCCTGTCTTCAAACTATTTTTAGTTCATTAAAAATTGGCATTTCCTTTACAATCACCATGGTATGTCAGTACTGACTATCATTATACTTATTCAAAAACTAGGGAGTCAAAGCCCTAGTAAATGTTTGCACACTCTCCATGATAAATGCCTCCAGGGACACGGTTGGATAGTTCTCATCGGCATCCAGATTGTTCATAAAGGCACCAAAATTCATCATCATGAACGACAACGCCTGAAGCTCTGGGTCTGTGGGAATAAGCTTTCCTTTTTCATGCATCGTGTTAAAATAGTTTGTCAAAATACCCAGTAACTGTCGGGGATGCTTTTGTGTTTTTTCTCTAAAACCAGGTAAATTGCCTTCCTCCTTGATACTTATCATAATCATTTTCCGGTTACGATTCATGATTTCATGATATGTTCGACTGATCAGTAGTAAATCTGAATGCAAATCCCACACGATTTGCTCTTCATTAAAAAGTTTGGTCATCTCTTCAGCATAATGATATCGGTCAAATGCCGTTTCTAAAAGATTTTGCTTGCTTCCAAACCGACGGAATAGTGTTTTTTCACTAAAACCTGCGGAACCAGCAATTTCCTGAGTAGAAACACCATTGTACCCTTTCTCTGCAATTAGATCGATTGCCGCCAACAGCAGCTTATCATCGGTACTAAGCTTATTACTGCTACTCATGCTCTCACTTCCTCCGAATAGACCGTCAGTACTTACTGACTTTCCGTTTTATTCTATTCATCTGTTTTTAAATTGTCAAGAAAATATTTCCAACAGCACATTTTATTTAGATGGCATATGGCATAACCTTCTAAAATCAAAGACCAGTATCCAGAAATGGAGAAGTTGCTCGTTGGAGAATCATCTCTAAGTTCAATCAAGAGAAATTTAAAAAGACGGAGCTTTTTGTTCCTTCTCAGTTTGTAGACAAAAGGGGTCTATTTAAAAATTAAAACAAAGTTGATTGGAACGGAAGGTACGAGACTCCTGCTGGAAAAGCGAGTCCAGGGGAGACCCCACAGGCGCAATGGAGCCGAGGAGGCTCCCGGACCGCCCGCGGAAAGCGAGTGCCTTGAGTGGAAATCAACGTATAAATTACACAAAACACTAAAAAAACTGTAGATAAACTCGATATTCATCGAGATTGTCTACAGTTTGAGATGAAGCTTTTTGCTCCGCCTGAATACTAGAATATTTTTTTCTCATTCAACTCGAGTGCCAATTCTTTAAAAAACTGTAGCGATTCTGGATTTCCCATGGAGTCTGCATTCACTACTTTATCAAACTCGAAACCTAATAATACTTTACGTATCGGGACTTCCATTTTCTTTCCGTTCAACGTTTTAGGAATTTGTTCAACGACATGGATTTGGTCAGGAATAAAGCGAGGGGATACATGCCCCCTGATTTGTTCCTTGATTTTTGCCGTCAATGCTGCATCCAGACTTTCCCCGGGCTTAAGGACTACGAACAACAGCAGTGAGGAACCGCGGCCAAGCACTTCCCTATCAATGACTAGGCTTTCCATTACCTCGTCTATCGCTTCGACGACCCGGTAGATATCGCTAGTTCCCATCCGTACACCAGAACGATTGATGGTCGAGTCGGAACGTCCATAAATGATACAGCTGCCCTTGTCATCGATCTTTATCCAATCACCATGTTTCCATGTGCCAGGATACGTATCGAAATAACTCTCGTAGTATCTTTTCCCATCTTGATCATTCCAGAAATAAAGCGGCATGGACGGCATCGGTTTCGTAATGACCAATTCACCGACTTCATTAATCAATGTTTGACCATGCTCATCAAAGGCTTCCGCACAAACACCCAATGCCCTTCCTTGTATCTCTCCGATCCTCACGGGCAATGTTGGAACACCGCCCACAAATCCGGCACATACATCGGTCCCGCCACTGGATGAACTGAGCCAGATATCCTTCTTGACATTTTCATACACCCATTTATAACCGTCTCCAGATAATGGAGCTCCAGTTGAAAAAAGAGCCCTCAATTTCGATAAATCATATTTTCCCAGGGGCTTGTTTCCTAACTTCATGGAATTCGTAAGGAATGGTGCACTTGTTCCAAAGAAAGTCATGCCTGTATCTTGCGCCAATTCCCAAAGAACATCCATATTCGGATAAGAAGGACTGCCGTCATAAAGGACGATGGTCCCTTCATTAAGCAAACCACCCATAAGGAGATTCCACATCATCCAGCCTGTCGTCGTAAACCAGAATACGGTATCCTCGGAAGTCATGCCTTGATGGATTCTTGTTGATTTGAAATGCTCCAATAATATACCGCCATGCCCTTGTACAATCGGTTTTGGCATCCCGGTTGTACCTGATGAATAGAGAATCCAAAGCGGATGATCGAAAGGAACACTTTCAAAAGATAATTCTGCCTTTTCTTTTAATAGGTCATCCCAAGGAACTGTATCTGCCAGATTCACTTCCAAAATCTTTTTTTCTATGTAAGGAACCAGCACGGTATGCTTGACAGAGACCAATTCCTGTTTAAGCTGGGAGACGACCGATGTTTTATCATATACATTTCCATTGTACTGATATCCATCAACCGCCAGTAATACAACTGGTTCAATCTGTTTGAAACGATCTATGACGCTTCTTGCCCCAAAGTCAGGTGAACAACTGGACCAGATGGCACCTATGCTCACTGTTGCCAAGAAAGCTATCACCGCTTCGGGTATGTTTGGCATATAGGCAACAACACGGTCACCTGATTTCACACCAAGTTTCCTTAATGAATGGGCGACAGATGCCACTTTTTCTTTCAGCTCTTTCCAGCTAACCTCTTGCTGCCTGATATGTTCGGAGCGAAAAAAAATCGCCGTTTTCTCTTCTTGATCATTCAATAATGCATTTTCAGCATAATTAAGCCTTGCCCCCTCGAACCATTTCGCACCTGGCATAGATTGCTCCGCTATAACCCTGTCATATTTCCTGCCGGCTTTTACATCACAATAATCCCAAATTGAAGCCCAAAATTGCTCCAGTTCATCTACCGACCATTTCCATAATTCATGATAGTCATGAAATGTTAAACCTTTCTTTTCTTTTAACCATTTCACATATTGAGTCAATACCGTTTGCTCGATTTGTTCCTTTGTCGGTTCCCAAATGATTTGTCCATCTGTAAGCGATTTCATGCAATCATCTCCCTTAGGTATCAAATGCGTCATTGAATCATTTCATAATATTGGTAGTTTACTTAAATTGTAATCTATGAGTTTTAAAACTGTCAATTTACACTAAACTCAATTAGGCTCGTATTTATGTATGGGCAGGTTAATGGAGAAACATGTCCCTTTCCCTTGTACACTTGACACATGTACCGTACCATCCATGCTTTTGATAACGCTATATGAAACCATCATACCCAACCCCGTCCCTTTATTTTTTGTCGTGAAGTAAGGCTCACCTAAACGGTATATCTGTTCCTGTGTCATTCCAATTCCCTGATCTTGGATTTTAATTTGGATGGTGGAGGCAGCACGAATTAAATCTATGTATATTTCGCCAGCATGGTCCATCGATTCTATGCCATTCTTTAGGATATTGAACAAGCACTGCTGGAATTTCTTCCTTTCACCCATGATAGAATAAGCTCCATCTTCGATTAGTGATAACTTCAATTCTATTCCATTATTGTTAGCAAGGGGTTTTATGCTGTTCACGACATGCTGAATTTCCTCCGATACCCTTAATCGCTCCGTGTTTTCAGGGCTTATGGAAGCAAATGTCAAATAGTCATTAATGACATCCGTGGCCCGATCCAATTCCTTCAGTGCAATATTTGCATATCTGACCTTTGTATGGGAAGAAACGTCTTCGCTTAACATTTGTATATATCCCCTGGTAACTGTAAGGGGATTTCTGACTTCATGAGATATGCTAGCAGCCAGATGACTAACGATTTGCAATTTTTCCGCTTTCACTAATTTTTCGAGAACCTGAAAATTAGTGAGGATGACCTCCCATAGTAAGATTACAACAACAATTCCAATGACTTGGATCGTGAAGTATTGTTTCCATAGACTTATGCCGATAGTAAGTTCAAATACTACTGTTGAAATAAACTGCGTGAGAATATGTACAATGAAGATTAATGATATACCGATGATAATTTTTTTACTGACAGAGAGTTTCAAATAGTATTTAGATATAAAAAACAAGGAAACACCCACTAGTGGAAAAGTGATGCATGATATATAAAATCCATTATCACCCCCTGATAAATAGCGGATAACAAGAGTGATGACTATCAATATGATTCCTAACCGATAGCCTCCATATAAACCGCCTAACAGAAAAGGGATCCATCTAAGGTCCCAAACAAAATCCTCTTCTATAACAACGGGAAATAGCATGCATAGAACAAGTGAAAGAATAGGAAAAATCGATAGGAAGGATCCTTTTAATGCATCTAAACGGTATACGTACTTCACTAGATAGCTCATTTGCAATAAAAAGATCGGAAAAAGGATAAGTAAAAAGTTAATCAGTAAATCTTTGGTCATAAGATTCATTTTTACACCGAACTTTCGATATTTTTCGAAGATTTAGACAGGCATATCAATCATATCAAGATAGATAATGATAAGCTAGTGAAATTATTATGAGGTAAATAAAAGTTACCTCTTCCGCCATCCAGGAAAGAATTTGAGGTAATGTTATATAAAAAATACCCGTTCTTAAAGAACCGGTATTTTTTTCATATTGGTAAAACTGTTGAATTTTCTAAGAGAACAATTTTCAATTAGGATTAATGGGGAGATGTAAACTCTATTGATTAAATTATCGACTGATGGGTAAAAATGATCAGTCCACTGAATAACGCAATTTTTTTCTTTCAGAAAAGCGTCATATACAGAAACCCTTTTTAGATATAGAAGTGAGATGTTACAGTTCATTCACTCTTCTGGTTCTTGAATGTTTTCCCATCATGATAATAAAGTTCAGAGCCTAGATGAACATTGTCATTTTCTTTCAATTTATGAATAAGCTCTTTACTTTTTGTTTTATCCATTTCTCTATACCAGGTTCCTTGTGGATATAGAATAGCGATCGGACCATGCTTGCATTGGCCGTTGCATAATGTTTTTGTTGTGTGAATCTCCTTTTGTAGTTCTAAGTTTTTCAATTCCCCCCTAATCGTCTCTGTTACTTCTTCTGCTCCATTTTTCGTGCATGTTTTCCCGTTGCAAATTAATAGATGTTTGCTAACCCCATCTAAGTTCATATAAATTCCCCATTTCCTTATTATTTGACCTCTATAGCAAATGGATAGCTATTGACTTTATCATAAAACTTAAATTCTCCTCATATTTTTATCAACCTCAAACTCTATCGGACTAACCTGATGACAAGGTTTCCGGGTTTACTATCAACAAACGCATCATAAGAGTATTCAGGCAGGTAGAAATTCAGAGTATAAACGCCATTTCCTTTTTCCACAGGATGTATGGAAACAATCAACGGCCAGGGTAATGATAAACCATACAAAATATAAACCATACCCCGGTAAAGTATATGTTACTCTAAAAGAAATCGTGCTACAATTCGCACGTTCTTTTTTTAATGTTATGGTACATGTCTGGATTAAATTCCACTTCAACGGTGCTTTTCTCTACACTACCTCAATCGGTTTATTGCACTTGCCATGAACACAAAAAAGCCAAGCGCCGATTCAGGGACTTTCTAATCCTATTTTCTCCCGAATTCCAGAAAAAATAAAGGTTCTATAAGTAATAGAGAATTGGAATATGGTTTAGCGGCACAAAATAAGAAAAATGAAGAAAAACTCTGTTGAGACTCTTCTCCACAGAGTTTACTTCAAATCATCAGTTAGCTTTCAACTAGGGTGGCAGGGCACCTTCCCTTTGATTACGAGTGAATAGTACTTTTCGTGCCTCTTTTTATTTTGCAATTGAATCCATAAATGTTTTGTTCTAGTTTTCCCCACACTCTAGAAGTCTTACATGTGTACGGAAAAAAGACTACACCTAATCATGCCCTTAAAACGAAAACACAAATTTATGTTAGAAAAAGAACAGGAAAAAACACTGAAACGATCATTTCAGTGCCATCAAAAAATATCTGAATAAGAATTAATAAAGAGCTGATTTTGCGAGCATGGTGATTGTCGCATCATCCATCGGAGGATTATGGAGTCCTGCGCGTACATCCCTATAGTAGCGTTGCAGGGGATTGTTTCTTTGTAAACTTTTGGCTCCGACGACTCTCATCGCTTTATCGACGATGGAGATCGATTTGTTGACGACCGATAACTTAACTGCCCCCAATTGCTTCGATAATTCATCATGATCTTCAGGCTGCCGCACCCATTTTTCTGCGACAGAGTAGAGGAAATGGTGTGCTTCACCCAATTCCAGTTCCATCTCCCCGATTGTACGTTGCACATTCGGAAGGTCCCTGATTGGTCCTGGCAGGCTATTCGGAGAATAGGTTTTCGCAAATTCGACTGCGTAATTTCTGGCAGCCACTGCGATTCCCAAGTAGCAAGCCGGTATATGTAATAGCCACGCTTCAGGTTTTCTTTTTTCACCAGGATTGCTTTTCATGACATAATACTTTTCAGGCAGGCTGACATCATTTAACACCAGATCATGACTTCCTGTCCCCTGCATGGAAATCATATCCCAAGTTTCTTCTATACTTACACCCTTTACATCACGATGAACTAAAAATGTGCCAAGTCGCTCATCCTCGGGAACCCAAGCCGTTACGAGAAAAATATCAAGGACAGGAGAGAGTGTAGTAAAAGTCTTTCTGCCATTCAAATTCCATTGATTACCCTTTTTGATCGCGATGGTTTCCGGTCGGCCTCCGCGCGTCGGACTCCCCGTTCCAGCCTCAGATGCTGCCGTATTGATTAGTGCACCTTTCGACACTTCATCATACAATTCTTTCATGACTCCTTTTTCCCAAGGTCTCTTCTCCGATAAGGAAAGTACCGTTCCGACATGCCAGCCTATTCCTAAGGCTGTTGGGCCGCAATATTGAGCTATTTTTTCTTGGCATAGGAGAAAATCATATAAGGAACCGCCATAACCGCCATGCTCTTTAGCTAAAGTTAATTGGGGGTATCCGAATTCCTTTAACTCCTGAATGTTTTCATAAGGAAATCCCTTTGAATCATCAAGTGCCTCAGATCGGTCGGTAAAGGACTGAATCGCCGCCTCTAATTTTTGTATATATTCTTTTTGCTTCTGTGATTGAAAAAACGACATGAAGATCATCCCTCCTCTAGTAAACAAAAATCTTGAACCATCCAGCTGAAGAAACAGAACGGCTAACTCCACTTTATCATATCACCTTAGTGTAGTTTATGGTTCGAATCTCAGATTAAGAGTCAATGTCTTCATTTTTATATTCTTTGTTCGCGTTCTTGTATGCCTCCTTCGCCTGATCAATATTCTTGTTTTCGAGAAAGTAAGCTATCGCGGCTTGCCCGATTCCATAAGTGACGGCACCCGCTACCGCACCGGAAACGACTAGACCAGCTCCTGGAATGAAACGGACTGCAGCCCTGACACCTTCCCTGACAAGGAGTCCGATGCCAACATTGATTCCTAACGCTGCAATGAATTCACTTGCCGTTTTCGTATTGATTTCCTTATCCGCGATAAAACCGATCACCACAATCATCAAACCTTGAATGCCGGTCAAAATGGGAAAATCGGCAAAAGGTATTGGCTCTGCACCGATTAAACCTGCGATTGCCGTAAACGTTCCCACTATCGTCCGCGCGAATTTCTTCTTAACGAATTGGCTCTGCATTGCTTTGGCGGTCTTCAGCTTCGCTTCACTGGGTAAGGCCTCAATTAAGTAATCAGAAAGCAAATCTATGTTCCAACGCATATCATATTCAATATTTCCGCTTTCATTAAAGTCAATATACGAACAAGTAGGAATAATGTTCAAAAGTGGTATTTCACTCTCTTTAAATCGTTTTGACATCAAAGCGATGGCTTCATCAATATTCTGTTTTTTCTTAGGATTGGCATCAAAAGGTACTTGTTTATAATGTGGCGGATCTAATTCATCCACTTGTGTGACCACACAGATGACAGGTACATCATAATGGTGATTCTCTTTAACGATCTTGCGCAGCTTATTCAATTCTTGTAAGTCTTCTTCAATACGTGAATCTGCTTCTTTTGCTTTAATCAAGAAAAGAAACACATCAGGCTGTTCTTCAGTCACCGCTTTTATCAATTCATCCAATGGTGTATCTTCCTCGAACTCTTCCGTAGGAGCTTCACTCTCACCCAGCCCGCGTGAGTCCAGCAAACGAATTTTGGGTTCGGCATCACTCGGGTACCATAACCATTTACCCTTACCCGTTCCAGATTTAACGGAACTGACATATTGCCGTTCCTGACCAAACATCGCATTGATCAGTGAGGATTTTCCAGACCCTCTTCTACCGACAAGAGCAATTCGCGGTTCCCTTGCATCAACAGTCATCGTTTTAAGCTTTAAGAGCTGGTCGAGCATTTTGGTCTTTTTCGATTGTGAAATTGGGAGCTTATCTACCTGGCCTTTAATGAAACTGAATATGCTTCCCATTTCATCTTGTTTTTCCGCCATCACTCATTCCCCCTTTTTAAGAAGTGTATTAAGTAACATTTACCCTTGAACGATTCAATTTAAGCATGTAACTTCATTCTCCTTGCAAATTAAGGGGCTCCATTTTGGTCTAATCATTTAACTCTTTTCTTTTAAGAACATGACTACACTGGCCATGTATTTTTGAATTTCCTGGACTTGAAAGGCCGCAGAATCCGCAATCTGTTTGTAATGATGCTGTCCTTCATCGGTTATTCGTAAATACCGTTTAGTTCGTTTTTCACTTTCCCACCTGCCGACAAGTAGGCCGTTCTCTTCCATTTCATGAGATAAATCGTATAAATAGCCATTTGAAGCGATCCAGCCGAACTGATTTTTAAGCAGATCGCCAATTTCCCCCATATAAATGGGTTTCTTAGTGAAAGCGGCTTTTAAAGTTACATAACGGACAAGGTCCTTCACCGATATTATTTTCGAGAAATAAGACCTGTATTCTTCTGGAAGCTCATTTACAACCGGTGGGTTTTCACCAGATCCCCTTAAATCGAACATGAAGCGATCAATGACCTTTTTCACTTCGGAAAACCGTTCCAGGAAATTTTCTTGATACCATATGTAAAGCTCTTTGCCTTTTTCCGTTATTTGATAATAATTTCTTCCCTTATTCGTATATAATGATAAATGATTGGATTCGACTAGCGAATTCGATATTTTACATAAATAGTCATAGCTATGCACTTTTCCAGTGAACGTATTTTTCAGGTCCTGATGAATCGCCCTTGGATAATTCGCTTTTATCCTCAAAGAGTGAAGTAAGAAAATCGTTAAAAATTCGCGCTGGCTCAACCCCACGGTTTCTACCGTCGCAGACAGTTTCTCCCCTTTCTTCACAGTCATTCCCCCCTTAATACTGTATATAATTAAATATTTCTTCCTTCCCCTTATTATCCTGTGCTGCCACATAATAGTAAAGTTTTTAATGCCAAACTGCCTAGTACTAATTTTTTGGATTCGATCTATTGTGGGATAGGAGAATTCCGAATATTCTGTCGAGGTTTATTGTGAAATAGTTTTAAAACAAAAAAAGAAACGGCCTTATCATAGGCCGTTTCTTTTTTGCTTACTGTTCCGTTAAAATGATCGGATCTTCTTTTGTAATGACGAGGGTATGTTCATATTGGGCGGAAAGCTTTCCATCTGCCGTTCTCGCCGTCCAGCCGTCTTGGTCCATTTTCATATGCCATGTTCCTGCATTCAGCATAGGCTCAATCGTGATGACCATGCCCTCTTTTAAACGGGCACCTTTACCTGGCTTACCATAATGTAGGACGGTAGGGTCCTCGTGCATGGTTTTGCCGATTCCGTGTCCTGTAAAATCGCGGACAACAGAAAACTTTTCACCTTCTGCATAAGACTGGATTGCATGCCCAATGTCCCCGAGACGATTTCCTGCCCGTGCAACTTCAATGCCTCTATATAGAGCATTCTTGGTTACATCCATTAAGCGCTGAGCTTCTTCGGAAACTTCTCCGACTGCATATGTCCAAGCTGAATCCGCCAAACCGCCGTTAAGGTTCACCACCATATCGATCGTGACGATGTCTCCCTCTTTTAAGGCTTTCTTTTGCGGAAACCCGTGACAAATCACATCATTCACTGAAGCACATGTTGCATATTTATAACCGTTATAACCCTTTTGTTCAGGTGTAGCACCATGCTCTGCCAAATATTGATCGACAAATTCCTCGATTTCCCAAGTCGTGATACCCGGTTTTATCATTTTTGCAATTTCTCTATGCGTCGCAGCAAGAAGTTTGCCTGCTTCATGCATCAAATTTATTTCTCGTTCACTTTTAATGGTTATCATGTAAAATCCTCTTTCGTTTTATAACTTATCTGCTTGAGACTCCTTATTTATCATATGCCTTTTTTTATATAAAAAGCAACCAAAAACCCGGTAAAAATCACCGGGTTGATTAATTCATGAAATTTTCTGTACCTGTAATTCTGATAAAATAAGCAAAATTACAAAAGCCTAAAAAGGATCCAGCATTTACTTATTACGCGATTGAATATTCCAGAGGTGAATTAACTGGAACATGATAATTACCCTGTGACTTATGGTCTTAATAATTCTATATAGGCCCGTGTGTATTAATTGGGTACAGTTTCCCATTCATTGCAAATGAAACTCTTCCTGTTTCCTCTGATACTACCAATACAAGGGCATCACTCCGTTCAGATAAACCCAAAGCAGAGCGGTGCCGTGTTCCCAGTTTCTTTCCCCCGGTTGACATGTCTGAAAGCGGAAGGACATTTGCTGCGGAAACAATCTGATTTTGACTAACCAAAACGGCACCATCATGCAGTGGATTTCCAGGAAAAAAAATCGATTCCAATAAAGAATGGGTTAACTCCGCTCCAATAGAAATACCGGGTTGAATCAATGAATCAAGGGGATCTCCCCGTTGAATCACAATCAACCCGCCATGTCTCAAATTCGATAAATTTTGAACGCAAGTTGATAATTCGGGATATTTGTCCGTAAATGGTGACAAATAACAGTTTAGATAAAATGTTGCTGCTTTCATATCAATGTATATGAATTTATCCTTTATTTTCTCGAAATTTCCAAGAAGACAATAATTTTCATCACCCATTGCTTCTAAGTTATCCTGTAATGCCGATATTACTTGGCGTATCTCCTCTTTTAACGTTTGTTTCATTGGTGAAAAATCACAATGTCCATTATTCACAGGCATGCACCTCCCTTTAATTATTCGACTCTTTTTTTGAATGGATCTTAATTCCCACTAAAAGACCATGCTTATTTTCCCTAGCTCTATTTATCCCTTTTTACATTAATAATTATGAATGTACTTAAAGTTTGTCTTCACGATAATTAATTATTCATCTTTACTATAAATCAGCAGTGACTTCACATTTTTTTATGTCATATGGACAAGGTAAGAGAATAGATATATTAATGACCTGTTGATAGATATCCTATAATAAGAGGTGGTATTAGATGCCTTATGTAACTGTATTAGACCAAGGAACGTTTGAAGTTGAAATGGGAAAAAAATTAGTATTGGCATTGGAAGATAACGGGATAAATATTCTCCACCGATGCGGTGGGAAAGCTAAGTGTACAACTTGCAGAGTGGAAATATTGGCAGGTGATTTTTTGGAGGTTACACATAAAGAAAAAAAGGTCTTTGAGGAAAAAGGAATGGAAGATCATTTGCGTTTATCTTGTCAAATTTACGTGAATGGAGACATAACAATTCGGCCGATCAAAACGGTTGAGAACTCTGGACTTCCTGCTGGGCCAAGGCCTGAAGACTAAATGTTTCATAAAGAGTGTAGTTTGATCAAAAAACATCAAAACGACTAAAAATATTTTTTCTAGTCATTTTGATGATTTTTATCTTTAGCTAAATGATTTACTTCTTTTCCATGACCGCAAAGTAATTATCTTCATTATCAGCAAAATTGAAGACTCTTCCAGATGGCATATTTACAAGTTCTCCCACTTTGATATTCTTCTCCGAAAAGTCTTTATATAATTCATCAAGATTATCCGAGTAAAACATTAATGAAGGTGTAGCAAGATTTAATTCAGGCTGCATTTTAGCAATGAATTCCTTATTATGCAGGATGATACTCGTTTGTGCATCCTTTGTTGGTGCTATTTCAATCCATCTTAACCCTTGGCCGTTATCTTCTTCAGAAATTACGCTAAATCCGAATTTTTCCGTCCAAAATTTCAATGACTCATCTTGGTTATTAACGTATAACATAATTTGACCGACTTTATTAATCATTGGCTTCTCTCCCTTTCTGCTGGTTCCGTTATTAATTGAATCATTTATGTATAAGCATCATGCTGGTTGGGAAAATATAACTGATTAAATCGTATAATAAATGAAAGATTTAATCAATATTTACAAAAATTGAATTTTTCCTCTTTTGGGAAGGTTTTTGAAAACCAACACAATTGTCTATGGGAAGCGGATATCTCTTACGAACTTTGCTTAATTGTTTCTTCTACATATTCCAAGAAATCTGTATGTGCCGGATTCCCTTCCAGATGTTGAGCTACCACAGTCAATGGCATTATAACTCTATCTCTCTTTTTGGAATAAAGAACCGTCTCTGTTTTAATGCCCCTATTCACTTCATCAAGTGCAGAAGAAAAATGGTATACAGAATCATATTCATACCATTTATAATCTTGATTTATATTCCTTTTTATAACTTCTCCAATATACGCACCTATCCTTACCACAAAATTATCAAAATGATTCTTTAAAAGTTCCCTACCCATTTGAGTAGTGCTTAATCTTTTCGTATAAGCATCTATATAACGAGTGCTTTCAATAGTAAAATCTAAATTTCTCTTTGTTAGGTTCTCTTGATCCCAAGTGTCATCTGACACATCCTGATACATTAATTTCGCGATGCCTTTTAAATCATTTTTTATTAATTTAGTTTTATTTAAGGAACCGAACATATGACATTTCCCCTTTACTTTATCTTTTGGTTAATTATACATTAATGGAATTGCTCCATTGTTTATTTAAAAAAGCTATGCAATCTTTATATACAGAAATTTGCAGGACTTTTCTATTTTTCACAGAACTTCTATACAGAGTATTTCTCAAAGGAGAGTGAAAATGGTGGTTCTATCGAAAGAGGGTTTGTTAAATATATTGGAAGGCAACAGGAGCTTGACGTTGCGGGTGGTTGAAGCTTTCCCTGAAAAGGAATTGTTTCATTATACACCGGCCGGGAAGCTTCGCCCTTTCGCAGAGATGGTTAAAGAAATCATGAACATTGAAACTGCATATATGCGTGGAATTGCACTGGGTGTTTGGGAGTTTCCAGATTCCTTTGCCGGAATTTCCACCAAAGAAGAACTTGTATCTGCATGCGAAACAGTAAGGGATGAGACGAGGAAATTGTGGGAGGAAATGACCGAGGAAACGCTTGAAGTGGTTGAAAAAGATCCTTTTTTCGGTCCCTCACAAAGCCACTTTGATAGACTTCAATATGCCTTGGAAAATGAGATCCACCATAGGGGACAGGGTTATATTTATCTTAGAACCCTTGGAATTGAACCACCGGAATTTTTCGTAAGGTAATCATGCATTAAGTAATAAATTGGGAGCATTGAAAAATAAATAAGAAAATAGGAGTGAGATACATGTCAGTTGATGCATATCTTAATTTTAATGGGAATTGTCGACAAGCAGTAGAGTTCTACGCAGAGGTTTTTGGAACGGAACAACCAAATATCATGACCTTTGGGGAAACACCGCCTAATCCGGAATTTCCCCTTCCAGAAGAAGCGAAAGATTTAGTCATGCATACAAGGCTTACTATTAATGGTAGCAATATCATGTTTTCAGATACTTTTCCTGGTATGCCTTTTGTAGAAGGAAATAATATCAGCCTGGCATATGTCGGTAATGATGTGGAGGAAATTAAATCGATCTTTAACAAACTAAGTGAAGGCGGCACGGTTGGTCTAGAGCTGCAGGAAACATTCTGGAGTAAAATTTACGGTCAGTTAACCGATAAATTCGGAATCAAATGGCAATTTAACTTCGAAAGCTGAGAAACGGAATTTGGATATAGGACTTTTCACGGTTGAAAAGTTTCTATATCCTTTTGTATTTCCATCACCATGAGAAGGATATTGTAACAAGTAAAGGATTAAGGGGATTAGTTAAATGATCGGTTGGAAAACACAAAACACAACCTAACTTTACAGCATTATCTTGGTTCAGGATAAAAGGTGTATAGTGAAAGGGTACTTTCCAGGTATTTAATCTTATCTTATCGAATCAATTCTCATTTCCTGACCATAATAGCAAGGATGAAAACAATAAAGGAGAAAAATCATGAAAAACAAAATTCAAAAAATCACCACTAACCTTTGGTTTGATTCACAAGCCGAAGAGGCTGCGAAGTTCTACACATCCATCTTTGAAAATTCTAAGATCGGAAGAATCACCAGCTATGGAAATGAAGGAAATCAAATTCATGGAAAGACAATGGGTTCTGTGATGACCGTGGAATTTGAATTGGAAGGACAAAAATTCGTAGCATTGAATGGCGGTCCTCAATTCAAATTCACAGAGGCAATATCATTTATCATCCATTGCGAGGATCAAAAAGAATTGGACTATTATTGGGGGAAACTCTCGGAAGGCGGAGATGAAAAGGCGCAAGTGTGCGGTTGGCTGAAAGATCAATTTGGTGTGTCATGGCAAATCATCCCGGAAAGTCTAACCGAGATGGTGAACGACTCCAATCCTGAAAAATCGGAAAGAATGATGAAGGCGTTGCTCCAAATGAAGAAAATTGACATTAAAACTTTAGAGCAGGCGTATCAAGGATAAGTTCCAATAAACAACATTCTGATTAGGCAGAAGAGTGAACGATTTTGGTATAGTTAAAGCCTAATTTCTCGGTACTTGTGAAATTAGGTTTTGATATTTACCAAAGTAGAAAAGAAACAAATGGCATAATGATCTAGATGGTTTTTAAGGGAGAAATAAAATGATGGACAAAATATATACAACACCACTTCAACTTGGCAATGAAATAATTGAAAGAAAAATCCGCTATGACTCTTTAGTTGTAGAACATACCTGCATGCTATTAAACGCACAAAATCATCATGTCGTGCTTTTTCATGAAATCATGGATGCGTTCACGATGAAAGCGGGTCCCATAGAATTAAACATACCCATTGGAAGTTATACGATAGCTTATTATTGGAAAGACTGCCCTTATAATTTATACATTTGGAGAGATAATGAAGGCAATTATTTAGGTTCCTATTTCAATATTGTAAAAAATACATATATGGCGGATAAGTTGTTATCCTTTGAGGATTTGATCATTGATATCATGGTGCTTCCGGATGGGTCACATTTTATTTTGGACGAGGAAGAGTTACCTGTGCCCTTAGAGCAATTTGAGAGTGGCTCTGTTAAACAAGCCTTAAACTCTTTACTTGATTCCATTGATATCCTTCTTTCACAAATCATTGAGGAATCCGGGAAACTCTATAAACATACTGACCTCCTTCCATGGTTGAACAATAAATGACAATCGTTTTAATTCTTTGAACTCCGCAAAAGAGGTAGCATTACCATGAAAAAAAGCCTACTTCATTCAGTAGGCTTTTTGTTCCCCTCACTCACCATCAGCTTGAGCCGATATACTGTTACCAAGCTCCTCAATGTTCTTAGATACCTTTGCACTGTATGAGTAGTCGCCGTAGCAATATGGGTACCGAAAATTATCCTTGTCCCCGCCGCAATCATAGAGCTTGGGGTTCTTTTCGACCTGAAGCATGGAGAACTTCTTCGCAAGCTCTTCATTATGCTTGCCCCCTTCATTCGCCACGAAATCAATATAACCAATACCCATGTTATATGCTTGAATGATCGTGGCAAAATCCACACCCTTTTCATTGCCATATTCATTGATCCTCTTAAAATGTTTCACCCCATACTTAATGCTTTCCGTTGGATCTGTGATTGTATTTGGATCAAGACCCGCTGACTCAGATGCCTGCATTGGGTCACCGCCCCTTCCTCGGCTTTCCTGCTGCATCAAAGCAATCAATGTCGAAGTATGCTCCTCAAGTCCGTATTTAGCCAACTCCCCTTGAAGGAGTGAGCTATACTTTTTTACGTTCGCGAAAGAATCAAGCGTATTTACTGATGTGGAAACATTTTCGGAATAGGGGGTTTTCATGATCTCCTTAATGAGCAAAAATCCAAAAATCAGGATGAAAATGGTAAAAACTTTCTTTGATTTCTTACGTTTCTTCTTCTTCACATTCTCTCTCCGATATCTCTAAGTTAATATATTTATATCTTAACAAATAGTAAGACTAATAACTATTTAGAATACCCAATAAAACGTTTTGCAAATGAGATTACCATGCATATTTTATCAAGCAATGAGAAACCCTATTGGTTGGAGGTGATATGTATGGACAAAAAGAATGAAAAAGAAGAAATCCTTGATGATAAAAAGAAAAAATATAGAAACGAGTTTGGGGCAGATCCGGATGAACAAGAAATGAATGGTCTGTATGGTATGTTGGAAACTGAATATGAAGATAAGCTTCATGATAAAGAAAAGTAACGATTGGTTTCTTTAATGTTTGTTAAGCGCCTTAATATGGCGTTTTTTATGAGTTCCGTTACTATTCTAATGGTTCACATCGTTTCATAAATGTACTGATTTTTAAAATTTGAATTCATTTGGTCATAAAATAAAAGGATACGATTAAAAAGGGAGTGACCTATACTGTCACTCCCTTTACACGTTTAGTATTGTGAAGACTGTCCGCCATCAATCGGAATGACAGCCCCGTTGATGAACTCCGATTCCCCTGATAATAGGAAGGCGACTAAACGGCCGACCTCTTCTGGTTTACCAAAGCGTTTCTTAGGATTCACACTGACGAAATCCGCCATTGCTTCTTCCCAATTTTCCCCGCCTATTTGCCTGAATGAACCTTCTACCATTGCCGTTAAGATAACTCCTGGTGCAATGGCATTTATGCTGATTCCATATTGACCATATTCAATGGCAGCTGTTTTCGTTAAGCCTGCAACAGCATGCTTACTCGCAACGTAAGCACTTTGGTTAAGCACAGCACGAATTCCACCTACGGAAGCCACGTTCACCACTGCCCCTGATCCTTGTTCTTTCATGATTGGCAGAATGTATTTCATACCATAGAACACACCATTGATATTGATGTCCGTCACTTTGTTGAAAACTTTGCTATCGTATTCAGCCATAGGGGCTTGTTTACCTTCGATACCCGCATTATTATAAAATGCATCGATTCTGCCATATTTGCTGACTGTTTGGTCTACATAGTTCTTTACTGCTTCTTCATCCGATACATCTGCAGTGACCAGAAGCACGTCCGATTTTGGTGCAATTTCCAAGATTAATTTTTTTGTCACTTCCAAAGAAGCATCGTTTAAATCAACTAATGAAAGTTTAGCCCCTTCTTTAGCCAATTCCAATGCGGCTGCTTGTCCTAACCCTGATCCTGCCCCAGTAATGATTACAACTTTGTCATCGAATCGTTCGCTCATTTGTCAAAACTCCCTTTTTTAAGTTATCTCGAAAATCCTTTGATTATTATTATCCTTTAAAGCTTAAGAATCCATCATCAACAGGGATGACTTGTCCATTAATGGCGTCCGCTTTTTCAGAGAACAAGAACGTTACAACTTCAGCAACTTTTTCTGGCTGAATCAATTTTTTCCTCATATGAAGTTGTGCCAAACTGTCCAGGAACTCTTGATCTTCACCAATGATCGGCGTTTCGATGAAACCTGGTGCAACGCCGACAACACGAATCCCATATTGCGCAAGTTCAATGGCACCGGATTTAGTCATGGCGATGACTGCAGCTTTTGCGGCATGGTAATTAAAGCTGCCAATTGAAACCATCGTCCCATATATAGAAGCTGTATTAACGATCGTTGCCCCTGTTACACCAAGATCGACCATCTTCCTTGCTGCATAATACATGCCATAATATACGCCGTGTTGGTCAACATCAACGACTCTGTGGTATGATTCTGGATCCATTTCCAAAAATGGTTTTACTAGCCCAATTCCAGCGTTGTTGAATATGCCATTGATGGTGCCATGATTGGCAATTGCTGCTTCGACCATCGCTTCCACTTCTTCCGCTTTAGCTACGTCCACTTTCACAAAAGATGCCGTGCCTCCCTTTTGTTGAATAGATTCAGCCGTTTCCTTAGCGGCAACATCATTATAATCAGCCGCTACGACAATAGCTCCCTGATCAGCTAATTTATATGCCGTTTCCTTACCAATTCCGCTGCCCGCTCCTGTAATTATTATGACTTTTCCTTTTAAACTCATGTATGTGTCCCCCTTTAATAATGTTTTTTGCTAATCAGATTAAAATGGCCCCTCCGTCGATTACAAGTTCTTGACCCGTAATGTGGCTGGAAAGATCGGATACTAAGTACATCATTAGATTTGCAACTTCCTGAGGCTCAGCATACCGTCCATCCGGAGTCGTTGCTTCCAACTGTTTTCTAGCCGTTTCTGCTGCCGCGGAATCACCTTGACCAAATCCGCTTTCAATCGACCGCATCATAGCTGTATTGACGACACCTGGGCAGACCGCATTCACCCGGACACCATGTGGAGCAACTTCGACACCAGCTGTTTTCGTCATTCCAAGAACCGCATGTTTACTTGCGCCATACGCCATCATGTTTGGCGTTGCCAGTAAACCCGCTCCAGAAGCTGTATTCACGACTGCCCCGCTTTTTTGTTCAATCATATGTGGCAATACATGTTTCAAGCCCAAGAAAACGCCGCGTACATTTATTGTCATTAATTGATCGAAAACCTCAGTAGGATAATCGATAAGGGGCATTATTTTGCCTTCCCACCCGGCATTATTCAAGAAAATATCGATTTTCCCATAGGAATCTATCGTTTTTTGGACATAATTTTTAATATCGGCTTCCTTTGTAACATCGGCTTTTACGAATTTCGCTTCGCCGCCGTTTTCTTTGATTTTATTTACCGTTAGCATGCCAGCCTCTTCGGAAAGGTCTACAACAACCACTTTGGCTCCATTTTCTGAAAGTGTAATAGATGCTGCCCGGCCGATCCCCCCGCCGCCGCCGGTAACAATTGCTACTTTTTCTGTAAAATCGAATGCTTGCATAATATTCTCCCTTTCTCCCTTTAATCTTGCTGAAGATATTCTTGTTTGAATACGATTACATCATAACATTTATTTTGTCGATTGTCGACAATTTGGTTTTAGAGTCAAAGACTCTACATCACTCCACGACTCAAGGCTTCATGAATTTCATTTTTTGCTTTAACGAAATCATCTTCTAGAATGGCCTCAATGGACATTTTTAATCTGAAATGGAAGTTTTCCATCGTTTCCGTATTCCATTGACTTTGGGCAAAAACCATAAGGATATGACTGGCTTCTTCAAAAAATCTTGATAATGCTTTATTATTAGCGATTGAAAAAATATAGCGAAATATCTGTGTTGCCCTTTTTTGATACTCGATTACATTCCTATTTTCACACTCATCGGTTGCACTTTCCAAATGCCTTTGTAATGATTGCTTATTTTCTGCATGCCACTTCCCTTGGGAAAAATCAATGCCCATCTGGATCAACCCGATCGTAACATCATTATATTCAATGATTTCCTTTTGTGAAAATGGCTTGACGATCGTTCCCCGCCGCGGCATCCTCTCAACAATACCGTCAACCTGCAATAAATAAAGGGCTTCGCGTACGGGTGCACGGCTAGTGTTCAATTCTTTGGAAATGTCTTCTTCGACGATTTTCTCTCCAGCTTCTATTTCACCTTCAATGATTTTTTTTAAAATGTGTTTAGCGATTTGTTGAGGTAACGATTCTCCAAAATAAATGCCATCTGTCAAATTGGAAGCATTTCCAAACATCTTTCAGCACTCCTATACTTCTATAATTAATTTTAGTTCTTCTAGTATAACATAAGGATAGGAATTAACTTCCTTTATAAATCACACCCATTAAGGAAAGCACATATAAAGAGCCCGTTTAAAGAAAGGGCTCCATGAGGTACTTTTTTATTCGACTAGCCTGGGTTTCGCTGGATCGCAGTTTGGCTTTTCCATGTCTGTCGATTCAGCGAGTTTCGTTAAATAATAACATTCTTCACGCCACATATGATCGGCCATTAATGGCGAAAAAGTTCCAAGAGCCTGCGCACTGAGGTCAAGCTCCTCCAATTCAAGCAGGAAGTGCTGGAAGAATTTAATTTCCAATGTAACGTCCGCATTCATTTTTTCCAACGCTGGGAATGTTGAAAGATTAGTTCGTAAAAATCCAGCCATTTCAACAGCTTTTAAATAAAAATCATTAAAATGTTTTTTATATTGCTCACTTTTCTCTTTTAATCTTTTTTCAACATCATCCAAATTGGATGATATTGTACCTGCATGCCCTGCTGCATCTAGCAGCCAAAGCAAATGATGATGAAGTTCATGAAAAATCGGCGGCATTTGATTTGCATTGAAATATTTCAATAATCTTAAATATTCTTCTAATTCGTTCACCATATGATTAATGAATGAAGGTGAAAGATGTATTTTAATTTTACCTACCAGATGCTCTTTTAAAAGACATAGCTTAAACTCCCGAAATCTTAATGTTTCTTGTTCTGCTGTGGCAGTAAGTTGCGAAATTTCTTCCGAATTGGCTTTACCAAGGAGAGTATCAAAAATTTGAATGAATTCTGAGGCAATTTCAATGTATTCCACTTCGACCGGAGCTAAAGACTCGTGGATGAACCTGGCATGGTCTCCTAAGATTTGCAGCCAAAACCGATGCTCGAATCTTGCTGTTTTCTCCAAAAACTCGTTCATTTGCTCTCCCCCATAATTTAAAGTAAAAGAAACACACTTATTATTTTTATTCCTTTAAGGAAATACTTATGAACAAAAAATGAACAAAGGTCAGCAAATTTTTATTAAATGATCATCATTCTTTACGGAAAGAGAAAGGGGCCCTGCCCCCCTCTGCTCATCAACTTATACTAACCAAGCAGCATTTGAATACTTCCTCACTTGCTATATCATATAATCCTATCGTAGCGATCGGATTGTTTGATCCAATGATGTATAACAAAGTGTCAGCTTATATGTTAGGGTGGATACCAAAAGAATATCTCCTCAAAATATCGGGATACAAAAAACGAGCCCTTGAATATTTGGCTCGCCTTCATAAGAAAATTAATAATTTGGGTCATGTACATCAGCTTCCATATCGATTTCCATATCCATTAGGGCTGAGCTCATGCTTTTTCCATGTCTATCCAAAGCAAGTGATTTTGTGACTCCTCCGCCTAGAGCGTTTTGCATGACAAAGTTCAATGCGCCAATTTTCGGCAGTTCATACCTAACTACATCACCCTTCACTATTTCGTGAAAGTAATCCTTAACCTTTGCTGCAGTTACCTGTTTTTTTACTTTCTCAAAATCCTCCATACGATAGACGATGACGGAAATATTTGAAATATTTCCTTTATCCCCTGTTCTAGAGTGAGCGACTTGCTTGAGTTTCAATCTTGTCTACCTCCTCGTACGTTACGTCGATTGTAATATCTTCGCTAGGAATAAGAATTGAAGCAATGGATACAACCTCTTGGACATTAACCCGAACACCACCGCCTCCAGCAGGCCCATTAGTATATAAAGCTTCCACCTCTTGGCCGATTAAGTTAGCGCCTACTTTATCAGCTGTCCTGGCTGCAACCCTTAATCGTACCTCCGATAGTTTTTCTTTGTTATACAACGGTTCCGATATAGAAGATCCATATAGCGAATTAGAACCAATATGATCGAATCTAATTTCTTGAATCTCAATATTTGCCTGAATTAACCGGTGTCTCACTACTTCTTCCGCCAGTCTTGACCTTCCCAAACAACCCGAACCTCCGTAACTGATTTCTGCTTCAACTATGTATCCGTCCAAATAGCCGATGCTCGTTTTATAGTAACCGCTCTTCTCTTTTCCAGACACTCCCTTAATATGCACTTGGTTTGTTTCCTTTTCTATCACTTCTATTTGAGAAAAATCAGCGATAACATCCGGAGTAAGATATCGGGTTGGGTCATGAATTTCATATACAACCTGTTCCTTTACGGTAGCAGCCGTAACCATGCCTCCCGAAACCTCAAGCTTGGTTAAAAGAAAGTTCCCATTTTCCTGTACTTCGGCGATCGGATAACCGACATTCCATAAGTCAGGAACATCCTTATACCCCGGATCTGCGAAATAACCACCGGTCACTTGGGCTCCACACTCGAGTAAATGACCAGCGGCTGTCCCCTTACCAAGAAGCTCATAGTCTGTATCCTGCCAACCAAATTCATGTTTAAGTGGTGCAACTACTAATGAAGGATCAGATACCCGGCCCGTAATTACAATATCTGCACCTTCTCGCAAAGCGGAAACAATTCCTGAAATTCCGATATAGGCATTTGCAGAAATGATGGAAGACTTCACCTCTTTCAAGGGGACTCCGGTTTCTATTATTGTGCAATCCATGTACTTCCCAATGTTCGGATATACATCATCTCCACTTACAGCTGCTATTTTTAAATGTCCGATGCCTTTTTCCTCTGCTAATTGCTTAACGATCTTAGCGGCTGCGAGAGGGTTTGCTGCTCCCATATTGGTAATTAATTTGACATTATTCTCGACACACAGTGATAAGACCTTATCCATACGATACTTCAGTAAATGGTTGTACCCCTTATCAGGATTATTCATTTTCTCCTGCTGAGCAAGGGCAATTGTTCTTTCTGCTAAGCATTCAAAGATGATATAATCCAAATTTCCTTTAGAAATTAATTCCATCGCTGGCTCAATTCGATCGCCTGCGTATCCAGCACCCGAACCAATTCTAATTTTCTTCATAATAATAACTTCCTCCCTTCAAGCACCAGTGGGAACTTGAGCGAAACTTGACGTCACGATTGATATAAATTAACTGATTGAAGGGTACGCTTAGCACGTTCTACAATAGGAAGGTCAACCATTTTCCCATTAAGCTGCAAAACGCCTTCCCCTTTGACTAATGCCTGTTCGAACGCTCTTACAATTCTTTCTGCTTCCTCGATTTCTTCAGGACTTGGGGTAAAGACCTGGTTTACAAGATCGACTTGATCGGGATGAATGATTAATTTCCCTTGAAATCCAAGCTCCTTAACAAGCTGGGTTTCGGCTAGAAAGCCTTTATGATCTTTTATATCAACAAAAACCGTGTCTATAGGGGGTCCAACTCCCGCAGCCCTGGAAGTAACAACCAACTGGGATCTTGCATAGAGCAATTCATGGGCATTCTTCGTTATGGTTGCATTTATATCGAATGCATAGTCCATGGAACCGAAAGCAAGCTGCTGAACTCTCTGACTAGCAGAAGCGATTTCGAAAGAATTATATAATCCTAAAGCAGACTCTATTAAAGGTACAATTTTTATTTGGCCCTTATTTAGATTCCTTTTTGATTCCCTTTCAACTAATAAATGATCCAAAGACCTAATTTCTTCTTTTGTCTCAACTTTCGGTAATACAATTCCTGTCAAACCGAGATCGATTAGATCAAGTAAGTCATCGTAAAAATATGGTGTGTGAAATCCATTTATTCTGATGTAATTTTCCTTTTCCTGATTCGCCTTGATATATTTCCTTACTAAATCTCTTGCATCTTTTTTTCCTTCTGGAGAAACAGCGTCTTCTAAATCATAAATGAATACATCGGCACATAATTGCTGCACTTTCTTTAATTTCTTTTCATCAGACCCAGGAATGAACATCCATGTCCGAGTAATCATAACTTCACCCCTTTTCATTTTTCCATCATTAGGGTATGCCTTATATTTTTCCGATGATTTCGTTTTCAAATCCAAACTCCTTTAGGATAGACTCTGTATGCTCGCCAACATCCGGTATAGGATTCATGACCGGCTCCAAATCATCGAAAGTAACAGGGGGGATGAGTGCATTTAATTTTCCAGCAGGAGAATCGACTTCTCGCCAACGTCCCCGGACCTTCAATTGTGGATGTTTGATGAATTCCTCTACCGTATTTAAATGGGCATTCGCAATTTTTGCTTTTTCAAGTTTTTCAATTATCTCACTCGAGTTCATTTTTTGAAAAACAGCGTCAATCATTTCCTTGAGAATACCGCTATTTGAAACGCGGAATGCATTACTATGAAACCTTCTATCTGTAATTAATTCAGATTTTTCTAACACTTGTGTACAAAAGCTTTCCCACTCCCGCTCATTTTGAATGCCCAAGAATACTAATTTCCCATCCCCTGCTAGGAACGGGCCATAAGGATAAATCGTTGCGTGATTTGCCCCAGTTCGCTTCGGATCCGTCCCACCATACCCAGAATAGTATAGTGGATATCCCATCCATTCTCCCAACGCCTCAAGCATTGAAACCTCCATCACCTTACCCTTACCTGTCCTAAAACGGGAAATAAGTGCAGTTAATATACCAGAGTACGCATACATACCTGCTGCAATATCCGCAATCGAAATGCCTGCTTTCGATGGAGTATCTTCTGTTCCAGTAATGGAAACGACTCCCACCTCACATTGAATGAGTAAATCGTATGCCTTTTTATCCATATAAGGACCAAACGTACCATACCCAGAAATTCCGCAAATCACAAGTTGAGGATATTTTTCTTTGAGGATAGAAGAACTGAAACCAAGACGATCAACAGCACCGGGTGCAAGGTTTTGAATGAATACGTCCGCCTCCGAAAGCAGTTTATCCAAAACCATCTTTGCTCCATCTTGTTTTAGATCAAGCGTCAAGGACTCTTTCGACCGATTGAGCCAGACAAAGTGGCTCGACATTCCGTGAACGGTAGAATCATAGTTTCGTGCAAAGTCCCCAGCTCCAGGCCTCTCTACCTTTATCACACGCGCTCCCAAGTCTGCCAATTGGCGAGAGGCAAAGGGAGCTGCCACCGCCTGTTCTAATGACACAACTGTAATTCCCTCAAGAGGTAACATTGAACCACTCCCTAATAAAATACTTCAACCTGTCTTATTTAAAGAGGTATTGCCCCTGTAAGCAATGCCACGATTGTCATCACGATAGTACTCCCAAAAGCCCAGAAAAAAATCTTTTTCTGAAGATCTCCCAAATCGACCTTACATAATCCAATGAGGACAAAAACAGACGGATTCAATGGACTCAAGGGAAAACCCGTTGTCCCGTTCCCTAATAAAGCAGCCCTGCCAATTTCTATTGGGTCAACTCCAAAGGCTGCCCCGGCCTCACTTAGGACTGGAAGCAGCCCATAATAAAAGGCATCAGGGGAAAATATTAAACTTAAAGGCATACTGACCACGGCTACCAGGATTGGCAGATGTCCTCCCAGCCAATCCGGTATGGCTGAAACCATAGAAACAGCCATGGCGTCAATCATCTTAGTTCCTGAAAGAATTCCTGTGAAAATACCAGCCGCAAATATGGTAGTACATACCATAACCATGCTTTGCGCATGTGAAGCAATTTGTTCTTGCTGTTTTTTCACGTCGGGAAAGTTCACTAACAAAGCAATGGCGAACGCAATAATGAATAAGACGGGAACTGGAATTATTTCCATTATTAAAGCAACAATCAAAGAAATAGTTAAGATTAAGTTGAACCAATAGAGTTTCGGCAGACTCGATGACATTTCTAGTGTTGCCGCGATTTCTCCCGATTCCATTGAATCGCCTTTGTTCGAAATATTAATAATGCCTATTCTTTTACGTTCTTTCTTACCAAATATATACGATACAAATACTACCCAAACAGCCCCAGCTAACATGGCTGGAATAATGGGATTAAACAATTCAGTGGATTCCGCCCCAAGGGAAACCATTGCTCTAGCTAGCGGCCCTCCCCATGGAATAATATTCATGACACCCGCACCCAACGCCACTACTCCAGCTAAAGTAAGTGAGCTCATGCCCAACCTCTTATATATTGGCAACAAAGCCGTGACTGTTATCATGAAAGTTGCTGATCCGTCCCCATCCAAAGCAACAACTAAAGTTATGATAGCCGTGGCCATAACTATTTTTAGAGGGTCTCCTTTTGCAAAACGAATGAGCCGGGATATCATTGGGTCAAATAAGCCCCTATCGATCATCAAACCAAAATACAAAATGGAGAAACCAATCATGATACCTGTCGGTGTAACTTTTGCAATTCCATCCAACATCATTTTCCCTATTTCCAAACCAAAACCGCCGATAAGTGCAAAAATAATCGGCACAAGTGCAAATGCGATTAAAACAGAAACTCGTTTTGACATTACTAAATAAAGAAATGTACCAATCATCAGAAACCCTAAAATAGCCATTCACATATCCCCTTGTAAATGATTTATTTGTAGCCTTTATATCTTTTAAACGAAAGGGTTTGAAGAAAAATTCTATTAACCTTTTAAACTCTCCGGGAAAACGGTTACATTATTTGTCATGAAGAGAAATCGCCAGTTGCACTTTATATGGAGGGAGTGATATTTATTTGTATGAAAAAACGGTTAAGAGTTCTGTTTTACAATATTGGTGTTATTCTCTGGGGAGTATGAATTTTCTATTTTGTGGAGGTGGCCAGTCAATGTACGATTCGTCATTTTTTTTATCAGAGTTACACAATGCATAAGTTTATCAAAATCAATACCAGTCTCTATTCCCATTTCATGAAGCATGAATACAAAGTCTTCAGTTGCATCGTTTCCTGCCGCTCCGGGCGCAAAAGGACAACCACCCAATCCTCCTATGGAAGTATCAAAAGAAGTAATACCCGCTTGCAATGCTGCTAATGAGTTGGCTTTTGATAAACCATAAGTATCATGGAAATGGGCTGCTATTTTCGCTGTGGGTGAGAGGTCCAAGGTTTTACCGAACAAATGATATACTTGCTTAGGATTAGCTCTGCCAATTGTATCGCAAAGCACAATTTCGTCCACATTTAATTTTTCTAATGCATGAACAAGGCCAAGGGTTGTCCCTTCCTGAACCGGACCTTCATATGGGCAATAAAAAGCTGTTGAGATATGGAACCGTATGAACATATTTTCATTCTTAGCTTCCTCTACGACAGAGGATAACTGGAATAAGGACTCTTCAATGGACATCCTTACATTTTTTTTATTGAACGTCTCACTTGCCGCAACAAACAAGGCTAAGCTGGTTGCCCCTACATCTTTAGCCAAATCAAATCCCCGCTTATTCGGAATCAATGTCATGTATTGCACATCTTCACGTTTGTTGATATTTCTAAAAACTTCGGCTCCATCTGCCATTTGTGGTACATGTTTGGGTGAAACGAATGAAGTAGCCTCCATTCTTTTAATCCCCGTCTCACTTAGTGCATGTATCAATTGCAATTTCGAGTCAGTTGGAATAAAGATCTTTTCATTTTGAATTCCGTCCCTCGGTCCAGACTCTATGATTTCAACACGTTTTGGTAAGTTCATTTTATTTCATCTCCTCATTTTGTACTGTTATTTTTCAGCTTACTAGTTTCATGATCTGAAATAACCCCGGAAGCGAGCCACTCATCATATTTATCCTCTGCTAGTTCCAAAACCCCCTTTAAAACCTGTTCTGTGTGCTCTCCTAGTTTTGGACCCGCCCAATTAATACTTCCGGGAGTTTTGCTCAATTTGGGTACAATACCTGGAACTTTTAGTTTTCCAAGGCCTTCAACATCCATTTTATAGATCATTTCCCTAGCAAGGAAATGTGGATCATGCATCATGTCCTCAACACTATAAATCGATCCTGCGGGTATTTCTGAATTATCAAGTAATACCAAGGCATCTGCTAAATTATGCTGGATTGTCCAACCACCAATCACTTCATCTAGATACTCAGCATTCTGTACACGACCGTCATTAGTTGAGAATTTATGGTCATCCCTTAAATCAGGCCTTTCAACAACATCCATAAGCCTCTTGAAAATGCCATCTCCATTTGCCCCGATCACAATATATTTCCCATCTCTGCAAGGGTATGTATTCGAAGGTGCAATTCCTGGGAGGGTGCTTCCGGTTCTTTCACGAATCACTCCGTAATGGTCGTACTCTGGAACTGCACTTTCCATTAAACTGAAAATAGATTCATATAGAGCGACGTCAACACATTGTCCTTCCCCCCCAGGTTGGTCTCTATGATATACAGCCATTAATGCCCCCATAACAGCATATAATGCAGTTACAGAATCTCCCAAGCTTACTCCGACCCTTGTTGGAGGCCTATCAGGATAGCCTGTTAAATAACGAATCCCCCCCATTGCTTCTCCAATACTTCCAAACCCCGGCTTATTTCGGTACGGTCCATCTTGGCCATATCCTGATACCCTAACCATAATGATCTTCGGATTAATTCTTTTTAAATCCTCATAGCCAAGCCCCCACTTCTCCATAGTCCCCGGTTTGAAGTTTTCAATAATAATATCGACTTCATTTGTTAATTCCCTTATGATCTCTTGGGCTTCCGTTTTTCGTAAGTCCAATGAAATACTTTTTTTGTTCCTGGATTGAACAAACCACCATAAGGATGTGCCCTCATATAGTAATCTCCAATTTCTAATGGGGTCCCCCTTTCCTGGTGGTTCTACTTTTATTACCTCGGCACCGAAGTCGGCCATTAATCTTCCGGCAAAAGGACCAGCTATCAAACTACCTAATTCCAAAACCTTTAATCCCTTCAACGCACCCTGTTTTATAACTTCACCCATGAGCATTCACCCCTTTTTAATATTTCTATCTAGGTAGATTACGGTTAAATATAAACGTTTCCTTTCTATAAAAATCAATTCATTAAAATAAAAACTTTCCTAATTTTTTGATAATTCTTATAATAATTGACATTTATTATTATGTCAACGGTTAACCGTTGACATTTTTTATGTTATAATTTGAGCTATTAAAGTAGGATTTAAGCTTTTATTATTGAAATATATCTATGTATTGAAAAACTCTGATAAATTGAAGGCCGTTTGTTAAATAGATATTAATTTGTTACATAGGAGGCACTATTATGAAAGAAATACAAAAAACTGAATTGCTTCATAATCAGGTATATCATATTCTGAAGGGTATGATTATAGACGGTGAATATCAGCCTGGAGAGCGTTTGGTCGAAACCAGGGTTGCTGAAAGAATCGGGGTTAGCCGGGGTACAATTAGAGAAGCCTTCCAGATGTTATTGAAAGATTACCTACTGGTTCGTGAAGGTAAGGCCATATCAGTTTATAACCCTAGCGTACAGGACATTATTGATGTATATCAATGCCGAATTAGCCTCGAATCTTTAGCTGTTAAATTAGCGACTCAGAATATCACGGACGAGGAATTAAGCAAGTTGGTCGAAGTAATAAATGACTCTAAAATAGCCGTGAATATGAATGATACAAAAAAGCTTACACAACTAAATCAGGAATTTCACGATATCATTGATCTTGCTTCCCGCAACCACCAATTAATCCAATTATGCGATGTTATCAAGACGAAAATACTATATATAAGGACTAGCATTTTAAAAGTACATTTTAAAAACTTTTCCGATTTTGTAGATGATCATGAACGGATCCTTATAGCAATTCAGAATAGAGATCCGGTACGAGCCGAACAGGAAATGCATTCCCATATTGAAAAAAGCTTCCATACAATAAAAGCAACTTTTAAAACCGTCATTGATCAATAAAGGAATTGATTCCCTAGGATTCCGTCTTGCACGGTCTTTTTAACTTCGGCAAACAAGCCAAAATCATTCAAAGCTCACGGCTTTATCTTAGTTGTACATCTATACATATTTTCCTGATTTTTTCAGGAATCCACTCCAATGGCTACAAAATAAAAAAACCTGATGATTTGTCAGGTTTTTTAAAATTTTCATCATTCGCATTACCAGAGAAATGCGAGAAAGACTAAAGATGCAATTGCGCCAAAGGCAAATCCATTTGCCGCACCCCATCCATATCCTGCATTAAAGCCTCCATAACCAAAACCCCCAAGGTTTCCGACACCGTCAAATGGACGAATATATACACGGTTCGGCGTAACCCGGTGTATGATTCCCCGATGTACGGTTCCTCTGCTTGTACGAATTTCAATCGGTCTTCCAACACCTTGCCTGCATTTATGATAATAATTTTGATATACCGTATTACACTCCCCTTGTTAGTGATTCTACATCGTATGCATTCGGGGACTAGCCTGCATGGTTTAAAAACCCACCATTCCTTTAAACGTCTTTCCCATATTCCTTGTCAATGGTTAAATCACTATTTAAAACCAAAGCATAAAATACATTTATACATTTACAAAGGAGACAATTCCATGAACCATTCATACCAATACGCACTAGCCATAATTGGCATCGAAGGGGCACACCCTGGTGGATTTGAACTGACTAAGCAGCTCTTAAAAAATGAAAAAATCACTCATACGTCAAAAATCCTTGATGCCTGATGCGGGACAGGGCAAACCTCAGCTTTCTTGGCAAAAACGTTCCTTTGCCGAGTATCAGCGCTAGATCATCACCCTGAAATGGTGAAACATGCAATAAAAAGATTCCAACAAGCTAACTTAAGCATCGACCTATATGAGCATTCAATAGAAAAACTGCCTTTTGACGATAATTCTTTTGATTTGATCATAGCCGAATCAACGACTGCAATCACTGATATACAAAAATCACTCAGTGAATTTTACAGGGTCCTAAAACTAAAAGGAACTTTGTTATCCATTGATATGACAGCGGAAACCAGCCTTGATTCCGCCTCAAAAAAGGAAATCATGAACTTTTATCATTTAAGAGAATTATTAAAATGCAATCCGAATGGTTGAATTCCTTCCGATAAAACGGGTTTTCAGAGGTAAATATCTTGAGATCGAGTACCGCCTTAGAGCAATTAATGAATTCTTCAGTTTCAAATAGCCCCCTTCAGCCTTTGAATGAATCTTTGAAACGAGTCATGGACGAACATTACCGCCTCCTTTTTTCTTACGGAAACAGCCTCGGTTATAGAGTATACAGAGCTAGTAAAAAATAGGGCACTCATCATGAATAACGCAGCTTAAGATGTGTCTGGAATCTTGAACACAATGAAAAAAACCTAGAACAAGTTCAAGGTTTAAAAGAAAGGCAATATAGTCTTAGGCTATGATCTGTACACAATTTCGGCCATTCTTCTTTGCGGCATATAAGGCTTGGTCTGCCCGTGGCATCAATGTTTGGATGGAATGGCCTCGATCACCAGCTTCAATTGATGCATGAGTCACACCGAAACTGCAGGTAACGGAAATCTTCTCTCCATTAACCTCTGCAATACTTTCAGAAACCTTACCCCTTATAACATCGGCTAACTCATATGCAGTGGATAAAGCGGTATTCGGCAAACACACGATAAATTCTTCACCACCATAGCGCCCCAATAGATCTCCTTCCCGAATATATTCTTTTGCTGTATTTGCAACAAGCATTATGACGGCATCCCCTGCTTCATGTCCAAAATTATCATTAACATTTTTAAAATGATCGATATCAAACATGATGACTGAAACACTGCCGCCTTTCCTGCTTAGAGCATCGAATAAAATTTCTGATTTTTTGATGAAAAATGTTCTATTCAATATTTGGGTTAATCCGTCCAAGCTGGCAAGTTGTTTCAACTTTTCCAGCATGAGCACTCTTTCAGTTACGTCGGCGAAGGTAATGATCTGTCCGATAGGCAGGTTGCTTTTGTTGAACACGGGTGAAAAACCAATATGGTAATGTACCATATCACCATTTATGCTGCATGTAAAATCACTGTCTTGCTTAAGATTGATTATTTCCCTAAGGTGATGATTCCCATTTAGCACACTTGTAATAGATTTACCTATAGTATGTTCATCCAACAAAGGTATGACTTTGCGCATTCCATGGTTATAATCAACAATCAAACCATGTTGATTTAAAACGATGACACCCTCTTTCATACTTTCAAAAACAGTATCCCTGGCGATCGGTGCTACATTGAACATTTGAAAAGTCAATAGTGCCGCACCATGAAAGATAAACGTGATACTCATGGATACAGGACCAAGATCGATTCCATATGAGCTTAATCCGTTTATATAATAGTAATTTGCTATTATAGGAATAAGCAGACCTGCCACCATCATTGATATTTGCATCCTGAATCTGAATGAAGAATTTTTCAACTGCCTTAGCAATATTATTATACTTATCATCACACATAAAAAAAGAAACAGGGACTGAACGTAAAACCAAGGGCCGCCCACCAGTTTAATTATTGGAAAAGGACTATCGCCTCTCAATCGCATTGATTTGTAATATAAGTGATGAGAATCATTTGTATAATGCATGAAAATGGTGATGAACGGTATGATGAAGAGTGCATATTTCCATACCTTCTTGAGGCTATGCCCTATATATTCAATACACATCAACAAAAGGAAGACTGGGATGAATGGCAAGGCCAAGTACTCGACCCTTAACCAAAATAAGATTTGTTCCAAAGATGTACTGGAAAGTTCGAAAGCATAGGAAAAAGTAAAAATGGAAGACAATAATGTCACGATAATATACGGTTTTGCTCCAGGTGCATCCTTGACCTTTAATAGTGCAAATAAACACAGGAACAAACTTAAAGCACCTGCCAATATAACTACGAGTAAGTATATCGATAATTCCTGTGGCATTGCGAATCAACTCCGTTAAACAAAAAATACTTTTTCCGTATATTATATAGCGCTTTATAACTAGGTGACTAGCGTTTATTCGGGGAATTCTGAATTTTAAAGGAATAATTTTTTTAAACGCCATATTGGTAGCTATTTACTAACTCCCAAAACTTAAAAACCCCTGCTTCATCACTTTGAACGTGAGAGGCAGGGGTTCTTAAGTTGTAAAAATATGGATTACACCTTCTCTGTTACTGCTGTGAATCGATTTAAGAAGGAGAGTATTTTTTGATAGACGGCAATCTCATTTTCTTTTTTGGAAAATCCATGTCCTTCATTTTCTAGAAGCATATAATCGACATCTCTTCCTTTATCCTTCAACGCTTGAACGATTTGATCCGATTCCTCTTTGACGACACGGGGATCGTTTGCTCCTTGAATGACAAGCATTGGCTTTATCATGGATTCTAGATAAGTGATAGGCGAATACTCGATTAGTTTTTCTTTATCTTTTTCCGGATTTCCTACCCACTGGTCCATGACTGGCTTCCAGTCTTCAGGTACGGAATTGATAAATGAGAATAGGTTGGATGGGCCGAAAATATCGACAACCGCCTTAAAATAATCCGCATGTCGCCCGTGCAGCAGAAGGGCCATATAGCCTCCAAAGCTTCCGCCCATCAAAAGAATGTTGCCTTTTTGTGCATGCCCTTGGTCTATCAGCCAATCAAGGCCGGCTACATTATCAAGTCGCGGTCCATTTCCCCAATCTCCCTCTACCATTTTCATGAATTCCAAACCATAACCAGTAGAACCGCGGAAGTTTGGCGCGAAAATACTGTAACCGTTATTCAGGAAAAATTGAAATGAAGCTCTAAAAAACTTCCGTTCTGCCGCTTGAGGTCCTCCATGAGGCCAAAAAATGACTTCACCATTGTCATTTTCCTTTTTTGCCCTAAAAAATAACGATTCGATCTCCCGGCCATCAAAGGAAGGGTAGGTAATGATGTCCGGTTCAACCAATTCATTAGAATCGACGCCAGGAACAGTATATTTAGTTAATGATACCCACTCATCACCTGTATTTTTATAGATATTATGAGGCTTGGTTGCACTCATGCCAAATAGGTAAAGCGTGCCTGATGCAGCAACTTCAAGTTTATTAATGACACTGCATGGCACGGGGATGTTTCTCCAATTTACATTTTGCAGATTGATTTCATATAATTGATCCTCTACACCCTTTTGACTGGTTATATATAATAATTGATTCTCTTTACTATAAGTAATGGCAGTAAAACTCTCATTCTCCAATTCTTTAACTTTACAGAACTTGTTTGTTTCAAGGTTGTATGAAGCCAAATAGGTAAAGTCCGAATCATAATCAGTCAATAAATATATCATCGAATCCGAAACAAAAACCCCATCATTCACTGTGTGTTGTTTCTCTGTCGGCGGAGTGAGCAGGATATCTTCATTCCCTTTTTTTGCATAGAGAAGAGTATATGTATTAGCAAAGTGTTTATAGTAAAGTAAGGTTTCTTCATCCGGGCTGAAGCCAAATAAATAGGTCGCTGCATCTTTCCCCTCCAGTACCAGCCTTTCCTGTCCTGATTCTAAATCCAAACAATAGGAATTAAGAAAGGAAGGATTTCCTCTGGATGTCGTGTAGTAGAGCTTTTTACTGTCATTCGATAATTTTGGCATGAAATTACGTGTATTTTCATGATTAACGATTTCCTTCATTGTACCTCCATTCAAAGGAACTCCGTAAAACTGGGTATTTTCATTACCGTCTTGATCGAAACCAGCAATGATAAACCGGCTCTTCTTATCATATATAAGCCCTTGGCAGCTTTGATCGATGGATGTAAGCGGATAAGGAAAGGAGTTTGGCAAATCCATTCCCCATAAATTATACTTGCCGCTCAAATTGGTACTGAAAACCAGATGTTTTTCATCTGGACTTACAGCAAAATCAGCAATGGAAAACGTTCGTAAAAATTGCTCAACATCAGGTTTTGGAAAAGTGATCATCATTGGCAACCCCTTACTTTTATAATATTGAGAAATATCCGTAAATAATTATACCATATTTTTCCTCATCGGTACTGAGGAAATAGTGAATTAAGGTTTTAACTAGCGAAATATGGATAATATAATCTCATTTAATATTAACTAAAACACTCTATAGGCATCCGGAACATCCAGGTTATGCAAAACTATTCTTTTTTAAATTCATCGGAGCATCGTTATGTCATTCGATAGACTGATCTATTTACATATGAAAAAAGCTTAAGAGCACTGGGCTCTTAAGCTTGTTAAGCATCAATCGATATATCTTCTTGCTCCGGCATATTCCTCTCCGTATCCCGATGTTTTTATTTCATCTATCCTTACATGTGTTGAGCTGTTAGGCGAATGGATCATTTTGCCGTCACCAATATACATTCCAACATGATGGACCTTTCCTTTCCCTTTATCATGGGCAAAAAATAGTAAGTCACCTGGCTGAAGATTTTCTTGTTCAACCTTTTTGCCATGCTGGGCCTGAATGGAAGAGTCCCGTGGGATCGTTATTCCATTAGCGTGATACATCGTATACGTAAATCCAGAACAGTCAAATCCAAAACCGGACATTCCAGCCCATAGATAAGGTAGCCCCAAAAAACCTTTTCCTGATTCAACGATGTCCTTACCGGTTGGAGCCGGTATTTGATTTTCATTTTGATAGACTGACACGTCTTGCTTTTCCATCCATTTTGCCCCATTACCCGGTGTCATCACCTTCACTTTATCTTTTTTCACCTGCAATAGCGGAAGGCGGGTATTGAAGCTGACTTCGATGAATTTGGACTGAAGTTTCGAATCCGAATAGAGCCAGGTCTTTGGGGCATTTACAAGGGCAAATCCTCGTTTAAATTGCTTCTCAAAAGAATGTCCGTCTTTTAATTGTCCCTTCGGCATCCAACCTGGGTAACCAATATCATTGCGGGGTGTAGGTTGATTGGAAACGGCTACTTTCACCCATTCGCCACGTTCTTCAAGAATCGTCACTTTAGAACCATATAAAGCTTGTGTTTCCAGGTTACCTACAAGCCACAGCTTGTCTTCATATTTCATCGAGCCGATCCATTCATTCAAATCAGCGGGATTCGATGCAGAAGGGGCATCGATTCCCCTTAATAATCCCGGCTCAGTCCAAAGAGTGGCCACGTTCACATCAACATACGCAATTCTCTGCTTCTCCCTGGAACTAGCTTCATTGGGACTGAATACTAAAATACCAAAAGCCAATAAAGATAAAACAAAAACGGTTAACCTTTTCAAATCATTCACCCTTTCGAAATTGTTTTTATTGAGCAAAAGAGGATTTCCTCTTGACTCCCAGTCCAGGTTTATCGGAAATGAGAAGTTGATCTTTCATAAATTGAATGCCTTCAAATGGCTCATTCTTAATCCATAATGGGGCATCTAAATCAATCTTCGTTATATTTGGATGGGCGGTTGCCAGATGAGCCGCGGCCGCTACACTAACTGTTGATTCCATCATACTCCCGATCATGCATTCCACCCCGGCTGCTTCTGCCATATCTGCGATTTGGAGTGCTCGTCGAATTCCGCCAGTTTTCATTAATTTGATATTAAGGAAATCAACAGCATGTTCATTCAGGAGCCTCATGGCATCACGTGGGGAAAACAAACTTTCATCGGCCATGATCGGCACTTGGACAGAGCGTTTTATTTCTTTCAATCCTTCGATATCATGGGCTTGCACGGGCTGTTCCACCAAATCAACGTTCAGCTTTCTTTCTTCGATTTCATGAATGATGGAAATCGCTTGTTTTGTTGTCCACCCTTGATTTGCGTCAATCCTGATCATAACCTGTTCGCCAACAGCAGCACGAATGCAGGCAACGCGCTCCACGTCATTCTTCCAATCCTTCCCCAGTTTTATCTTCATCGTAGAGAATCCGCTTTCGATAAGGGACAATGCCGCCTTTGCCATTTCTTCAGGTTCATCAACGCTGATTGTCATATCATTTTTCAGGACATTAGATTTACCGCCAAGATATTGATATAATGGGAGCTGCCATCGTTTGCTGACTGCGTCGTACAAAGCGATTTCAACAGCAGCTTTTGCACTTGTGTTACCTACACAGGATCGTTGGATCAGCTGAGACAATGCATTGATATTCTCGATGTCGCGGCCAATTAGATGTGGTGTGATTACTTCTTCAATGACCGTCATGATTCCTTTTGTAGAATCACCTGTGATGGCAACCGTAGGGGCTGCAGCCCCCAAACCTTCCGTTCCATCCTCCAATTTTACGGAAACCATGATGTTTTCAATTTCCATTGCAGTGCGTAATGCAGTCTTGAATGGCTTGATAAGTGGCAAGGTTTCCACTGATACTTGTAAACTTTCAATCTTCATATTAACAACCCTTCCTTAAAAGCTTGAGAGTATATATGATGTAAGAATTCCAAAATAGGTGCCCAGAAGACTGCCAAGTACTGCCATCAATATCCCGACCGGTATTAGCGACCGGTTGAATGCACCAGCCAATATGGGGGCTGATGCCACGCCCCCTATGTTGGCCAAAGAGGCAACTCCCATTGTAAATAGATCCAACTTAAAGATTTTGGCCAAAATGACCATGATCAATCCATGAAAGAATAGAATCATAAAGCCGGAAATAATATACACAGGTGCTTGAAACAGCTGTGAAAAATCGGCATGGGAAGCAATTAAACCAATGACGATATAAAGCATGACTTTGGAAATTTCCATGGAACCGGCGATACGTCCAACCTTCGTGACAGCCAGAATTAATCCTACGGTCGAAGCGATGATGATCGTCCAAGTGGTTCCATTCACAGCGGCACCGAGTACCGGCAGTCTCTCCCCAATTTTGGTTGCACCTGCTGAAACAATTAAAGCCAGCGCCAAGAAACCGATCAATTCCACGAATCCAAATTCCGTCTTGGCGGTTTCCCCCGCTTCAAGCTCGGAAGTCATCTGATCAATGAAAGATGTATCCGCTTTCGTCCAAATATTGAATTTTCCAGCAAGAGGCACCAGCCAAAACAAGAACATGACCCAAATGGAATAATTAACAGTATCCATGATCAACGCATAGCCAAAAATATTTTCAGGCACATCGAGTATGCCTTGCAAGATCACCATATTGGCAGAGCCCCCTGTCCAGCTTGCGCTCAAGGCCGAGAATGCCTTCCAAGTTCCTTCCGCATAAAAGCCATTCATTAAAACGTAAGTAATAGTGAACCCTCCAATAATGCTGAATGAAGCCGCAAAAAAAGTTAACAGCATCTTTGGTCCAAGCCTGATGATTTTCCGCATATCGCATTGCAAAAGCATAAGCATCAACATGGCAGGCAAGAGGAGCCCCCGTATGGTGCTATTTGCACTTTCGACTGACTCACTATCTGAAAAGACCCCGAATGTTTTCATCAGAGCCGCTCCAATATAAATAAGGACAATACCTGGAACATACTTGAAGAACTTTCCTCCTATCTTTTTCTCCACAACCGCAATCAGGGCAGTAAATGCCAATAAAAAGCAGACAAACATTACACCATCTTGAATCATATTCCATACCTCCTAATCTTTTATAACTAAATGCAATTTCCATTTTATTTAACCCCATCAATGAATTATTGCATGGCACTACATAGAAAAATCCAGCTGCCAAAGAGCGCGTATGCACTCTTTAACAGCTGGATTTCAATTGCGACTGACAAAAGAAGCAGCTATAACTTATAAAGTTGCTGATATTTGATGCTGGCATTTCTTAGGGCGACGGTCAGTGCTTTCTGAGATGAACCAAAATACCGTTGCTCAATTTCTGTCTCCAATTCATCGGGCCGAAGAATGGATTTACCAACTAACATGGATTGTATGAAGCGATATGTAATCGATATCGTGGTCGAGCATTCCGCATCCACTATTTCATGCGTATCACGATTAATGACGAACCCGATAAAAAAGCAGTTGAATTGCTGTGTAATTGGATTATTGGACGGTGCCTTCGATTCGCCAACTATATATACTGTATTCTGTTGAAACATGATTGTTGTGCCTCCTGCCATTACAGACATCATAACAGGTATAAATAGGGTGACTATCTATATTATTACAATATGAAATGGTTATATATATTTTAATATATATAGCAAGTATTTGACAATATATTTTGTATATTAAGTCAATTCCCGATTCCTTCGGCCAGAGAATAGATAAGTTCTATAACTAATACGCCAATCAAACTGAAGAATCACGAAGAATAACCAGGTATTGTTAAAGAACTCATTTCAGGGGTCATTTTTTGACCTACCACCGCACTTTATTGGACCATCATTCGGACGACAATGGTTCGGGATCCAACACTTCATTTCAGCCCTTCATATGGTTCATATTTTGCATACATATCTTTTCGGCGATTACGATCCTTGAAGGTGGTTGCTGCACCACTTTTTCGATTCTCATAAAGTTCGTCCATATCCACTGTACCGGTAATGATGGTATGTTCATTCATTACCGCCTCGGCCACTATTCCATTAGCAGGCCAAGCGCTGTCACAGGGGCTAAGGATACTGGCACGGCCATATCCGTTCGGCAAGGGTGATCCTGGTTCACCAACTGTGGGGCAATGAACAAAATATACCTGATTTTCTATTGCACGTGCATGTGCGCAATGGCGAACTCGCCAAAAACCAGCCTCCGTAAATGTGTATGATGGGCAAAAAATGATGTCGGCACCGTTCACTGATAATATCCTTGAAATTTCAGGTATCTCCGCTTCATAACATACCGCTATCCCTATCTTAACCGGACCCACGGAATAAACCTCCAGTTCATCGCCTTCAGAAGTATGCCAATTCGCTTCAGCAGGAAAGATATGAGTCTTTTTATGCTCAACGACTGATCCGTCTTCATCAAAAATATAAGCAATATTGTAGTATTCATTTTCGCGGCGTTCCAGATGAGTTCCTGCAATGATGACTTGTTTTCTTTTTCTTGAAATTGACCTGAAAAGATCTTTGTATTGATTGGTATATTCATCGATCCTGATAACGGACGAGGCATCCTGTTCTCCAAAGGCCGCTGATAACCCGATAGTTAACAGTTCAGGAAAAATGATATAATCCGAGTTTTCGGGAACTTGGGTGATCAAGTCTTCTACTTGTTCCTGAAATTCAAGGAAATTTGACACTTTTTCTACACGAAATTGGCAAGCCGTTATTTTAATTTTCACAAAAGCCCTCCCATATCATGTTTTATCAGTTCTTCCAGACTTTTAAAAGAAATCAGGATATCTTGTCCAGATCATTCATCTCGGTCTGTTGCATGGAGATTTGTTTAGTCAGGGCACTTACAAGGAATGTTACTAGTATATTAATCAACAAAGCTATGACGCCTGTACTGATATCATTAATTACATGTGGGGTATTTGGCAGGAATGTAGCAACCTTCACATCTGCAATTGTCGCATATAAAACAATCAGGACACCTGCCAATATTCCAGCCATCGCACCATACTTATTGATTATATTGGTTTTTGGCAAACTGAAAAACAAGGACGGGGCCAGTTGCGTAATTAAACTGTATGACATGATATTCAGGATGGCCAAAGCCTCGCCGCCTGTAACCGTTACAATTAAAGCAATGATTGAGATACCAATAATGATTATCCTTGAGACAATCAATTGATGTGTTTCAGTCGCAGCAGGGACCAGGACTTTGAAAAAGCTATTTGTCAGACCTACCGATGCAGCCATTAGCATGACTGAAGCCGGTACTAGGGCCGTCAATAAACCTGCAGCTCCGATTACCCCTATCACCCAAGGATCGAATGTTTGTATCGCCAGCCTTAAAAGTGAGAGATCACCATCAGCTCCTTGCAAACCCGGGATTTGCATGATGGCTGTAAACCCAATGAAAAAAACGAACAGCAGCAACAATGTGTATAAAGGTAACGCAATCGCATTTTTGCGAAGGGTCCTTTCCCCATTGGACGATAAAACGACCATGAAAGTTTGTGGCAGCAAATAAAATCCTAGTGCATTCAGCAAAACGGTGGACACAAACCAGGACTGACTCAATCCCTGATCTGCCAAAACCAACATTTCCGGTTTGGCAGCTTGCACGGTCTCGAACATTGGCTGTATGCCTCCGAAGTAATGAACTGGAATGTAAATCCCTAAAAAGATGACGACCACCAAAATCATGAAATCTTTCAGTATGGCAGTCCATGCCGAACCATGAATGCCTGAAATCATTACATAGGTAGTTACAACCACAGCACCGATCACACTTGCCGCAACTGGTGAAATTGCTCCGTATGATGCTTCTGAAACAATGATACCCAATCCTTTAAGCTGTATGACTATGTACGGGACGAGGGCTAAGCTTCCCAATACAGCAACGATCATCCCCATTGACCTGCTTTTATATTTAGATGCAAAATACTCTGGCTGAGAGATAATGGAATGTCGTTTTGAATATCTCCATATTTTAGGGACGAGCCAATATGATAGGACATAAGCTAAGAAAATATAGGCGGGAACATAATAAGCAGCGGCACCTTTTGAGTATGCCCACCCACTTCCGCCCAGGAATGTAAAAGTTGTATAAATTTCACCTGCTATCAAGAGAAAAATGAAGAATGTACCGAAGCCCCTGCCCCCTACGGCAAATTGCTCCATATCCATATCCTTCCCTTTTCTTGCTTTAATCCCTAAATAAAGTGCTAGAACCAAGAAGATGGCAATGATGAGCAATGAGATATTCATTCAGATTCACTCCCTTTATTATCAGGATCGAACTTATAGACGATCATTAAGATAATCGATGCCATCACCATCCAAGCTGCAACCCAAAATAACAAAAAAGGCATTCCCAATATGTACGGTTCTATTTTATTTGCATAGGGCAATAAACCTAAAAACCCTATAAATGGAACAAAAAGCAATAGCTTAATAGCAGCCAAATTATACCCTCCCCTAATTAGTTTCCTTACACGGGTGCATAACCATCAGTCAAGCCGACTTTCAAGCTGAACTGATGGTTTGATGGCACCCTTCGGTACTGGCTGTATACAACCAACCATATTTCCGCTTAAGATGACTGGATGGCAAGGACCGTTTCCAATATTACATTGACGCCTTTTTCACAATCTTCCCATGTGGTAAGTTCCTCTTCACAATGGCTTTTCCCGTTGATGCTTGGGACGAAAACCATGGCAGTAGGTATATAACTGGCTATAAACTGTGCATCATGTCCTGCACCGCTTACCATTCTTTTATATGGTAGTCCTAATGATTTGCTCGATTGCTCGAGCAAATTGCAAATGGATTTGTCGAACCACACGGTATCCCTGTCCCACAATTTTTTCGCTTGGATGTCGCAGCCGCCTTCTGAACCTCTAGTTGTAAGGCCTTTTATGACTTCCTCCACCTTTTCGATGACTTTGGAATCCTTATGTCTCGCTTCAAGCGAAAAAACCACTTTATTAGGGATGACCGTATGGATATTCGGAAACACATTTACCCTTCCCATCGTAAAAACCAAATCGTCATCAAGCATGCTTAGCTTCTGACGGGCCTCCATGATCAAGCTATTCGCGGTGAAGAAAGCATCTTTTCTCATATTCATCGGGGTGGTTCCTGCATGATCGGATTCTCCTGTAATTTCTATCTCATAGCAAACCATACCAAGGACACATTCAACGACACCGATTGTTAGTGATTCCCGTTCAAGAATGGGCCCTTGTTCAATATGCAACTCTAGAAATGCAGTTGCTTCTTTTAAACGAGACTCTTGATCCCCTGCATAACCAATGTCACTCAAGGCACTTTCGAAAGTGGTTCCTTCACTATCCGTCTTTTGCAGCATGACGGATTTTTCGAATTTACCCGAAAGAACTCCCGAAGACATCATGGAAGGTTCGAATCTGGCTCCCTCTTCGTTCGTAAAATTGACGATCATTACCGGAATTTTAGGCTGGATATTGTTTTCGACCAGAGTACGCACGACTTCCAAGCCTGCAGCTACACCCAAGATACCATCAAACCGCCCGCCCTTTTTTACAGTATCCATATGCGATCCCATTACAATAGGTGGTTTGTTTTCAAGTCCCGCTAAAGTGGCGTAAATATTCCCCATATCATCGATCTTAATGGTCATACCCAATTCTTTACAGCAAGCGCAAAAATAATCACGGACTAATCGATCTTCGTCGGAAAGGGATAGCCGTGTGACCCCGTTGTTTTCTGTGCGTCCAAAATCAGCAAATTTCTCTAGCGTACGACTCAGCCTCTCACCATTAATTAGTAATTTTTGCTTTTTCATAGCGAATATCCCCCTTTTAGATAACCTGCTAAATCCTCTTCGTTCGCTTAAGCCAAAAAAATGTAAGTGAAGGTCCTGTTGTTTTAGAATAGTCATGCTAGATTATATTTCCACCATTGTTTCCCTATGATAAAGAATCTCCCCATTCAGAATCGTCGATTCAACTTTCAAATCCTTGATATTTTGGGAATCCACTTTCAATATACTATCATTCAATACTACTAGATCGGCCAGCTTTCCTGCCTCCAGGCTGCCTTTGACATCTTCATCGAAACTAGCAAACGCGCCATTCCATGTGTATAGTTTAATGGCTTCCAATACGCTAATCGATTGAATCGCACCTATTTTCATACCAGACCTGCTTGTTCTATTAACAGCAACGTGTATGCCTAATATAGGGTCGTGATCAGTTACGGGAGCATCTGAACCGGCTGCGGCCAGGATGCTATTATCAATAAAATCACGGGCAGCGTACATATGGTTGACCCTATTGCCGTAATGTTCAATATATATATCACCGAATTCATAAGGAAATGGGGGGTTGGGGATTGGGATGACCCCAAGTTCTTTCATCCTTTTTTGTAAATCTGGTGAAGATATTCCAGCATGCTCAATTCTATGTCTATGATCTTTTCTGGGCGATTCATTCAAAGCCTTTTCCACGCAATTTAAATACATCTCTATTGCCCTGTCTCCTTGGGCATGGACTGTGATTTGAAAGCCTCTTTTATGTGCCTGACCTAATACTTGATGGATCTCCTCTTCTTTATAATAAAGAATCCCGGAATAACCAGGATCACTCGTATAAGGCTCACGGGTGGCAATTGTCGGACCGGTACTGCTGCCATCCGTAAACAATTTGGCTGGTCCGATTTTGAATCTTTCGTCCCCCGTTCCGGTTATCACTCCCGAATCTACCATTTTATTCACAAATTCATGAGAATTATTCAATGAACCGACCATCGCATAGATACGGACACGAATGTCCTTATTTTTTATGGCCTGCTGCATTAAACGGAAACTGTCAGGACCATGAGCACCAGCTTCATGAATGCTTGTAATGCCTGCTTCAATGAAATGTCCCGATGCTATTTTGACCGCCTTCAACAGTTCACTTTCTGAATAGCTTGCTCTGTCGGCCATTATCATATTTGCTGTTTCAATGAGTTTTCCTGTAAGTCTCCCCGCTCCATCCTTTTCAATGATCCCTCCAGTTGGATTCTCTGAGTTTTCATCAATTCTAGCAATCTCAAGCGCCCTGCTATTCACCACGCTTATATGGCTGCATGTGCGATTCACGATAATGGGATGGTCTGTTGAAATAGCATCCAATTCCGCTATTGTTGGATAACGTTTTTCTTTCACTGCGGTCTCATTGAAGCCCCAAGCCCGAATCCACTCACCTTTAGGGATCGTCGAAGCTTTCTTCTTCAGATCGATTAACAAATCTTCTACAGATTTGATATGTTCAGCTTTACAGCTCACTGCCAATTGATTGACACCATACAAGATAAGATGAATATGAGAATCTATAAACCCGGGAAGTAAGGACTTTCCCTGCAAATCAATCACATTTGTTTCTTCTCCGATAAATACCTTGATTTCCTGATTCGTTCCGACTGCCGAGATACGATCACCGTTAATTGCCAGGGCTTCCGCGACTTCATTTTTTTGATTTACGGTTATGACTTCGCCGTTTATGAACACGATATCAGCTTTCAACCAACACACCCCTTCCTTATTGTTTCCCCCTCAGTTCTGTCACCTCTTCATTTGCTGTCCCTGCCGCCACTTACCGGAATATTCTGTTTTCAACAGATTCATTATATCCACACCAGATTGTGAAATCATTAGACAAATAGTTAAAAATATCATCGTTTTTTTATACCTTTTATATAATTGCGTTCTTAATTCCTAAGGGGGCTATAACCAATCAAAAAAAGGATAGATCCAGCTGCTTATTTGCTTATCTATCCCGCCATTATTCAATTACACCCCATTGTTTCTCCCGATAATGCCAATGGTCAAATACTGTTTATTTTCTTGAAAATCCCATGGCCAGTATCGAAGAGTTAATTCACTTTTATCCAATTTTTCAATAAACGTTTTTACCCCTATTAAGGCTGCCCCATAACCAACGTTCGAGGCCAATGCAAAGATGGCATTCAGCCCTTCGTTAATGGTATCCATATACTCAGGTTCGATTTTTAAGATATCAGTCCATGTAATACAGAATCCATTTTGCTTGGTACATTTTGATATTGAGTGATTCACTGTACGAACGATTTCATCCCTTACATCCAAAATTCCATTCTTCATCTCTTCTGCATCTTTTTTCTGATAGTGGTTTGCATGATCGGAAAGAAGCTCCATGGCCCAATTATAAAATAGTTGAGTATAAATGGCGGACGTTGCCACGATATCAAAATCATTATAATAATTAGCAAAAACACGTTCAGAAAGCTGACCTAACCGATTCTCGGTATCCTTTAAATACCGAATAATTCCCTTTGCCGTTTCACCACGATTCAGCATGGAAGATAGGTGGTGATCAAAATCCACTTTATCGAGGCCTGTTACATCACTTTCAATAAGTTGAATTTTCTCCCGGGTCCGTTCAGGCAAATTTGCCGTACCCTTTTCCATACTTTCCATATCAATATCAAATAGGTATATGGAGTTGCATTTAGTTGCCAGATACTCTATATCCAAATCATCGCAATTGCCTGCTCCGACGATAGCCACTTTATCTACGAACGCTTTTTTCGATAAAACGGCATCGAATAAACCTGTAACTTGTATACGATGTTGTTTCCACCGTAACTTTCTGTATTCATCCCGATTATGGTTCATTTTTCTTTGATAGGTTTCCAAGTCAATCTCTCCCTTTAGGGTACTAAGGATTTATTTATTGTAACAAAGTATCCCGATCTTTTGGAGGGCAGGTAATTTAGATTTCGCAATGGGCAAAAGATAGGCTCAATTTCCATAGTAAAATGAGCGATAATGATGTTAGAATAATATGGGAATTGTTTTAAAGTAGCAGTGATTACAGGAGGGTGTTCCTTGAGCAAAACAAAGAAGATTTTACTTACTTTACTAGGTGTTTTTTCAATCATCTTGGTCGGTGTTGTGATCCTTTTGTTTACATTCACACAGAGCATGAAAGCAGATCCCGATGAAGAAAAGAAGATCCGGGATCAAGCTGAAAGATACTTAGAAGAAACTTTTGATGAAGGAACCGAAATATATGATGTCCTATACGACAATATGGGAAACCGGGGCTATTTTGAATACGCAGCTAAAGTGAAACATGAAAAATATGGTACGCATTTTCTTGTTTTCTTTAATGATGAAACAGGGGAAATGGAGGATACATTCCTATCTGATAAATGGCAAGATGATGCAGAGAAGGAAATCAGGCCATATGTTGAAAAAGAACTGGGTGACGTGTTGATATCCAAGGAAATGGAAAATATTGCAGAAAGCGAAGATTGGGAGAAGATTCAAGAAGAAATAGGTGATTATAATCAATTACTCTTGGTCTTTGATGAGGGGATCGATAAAGAATTGAACATTGATCCGAATAAGCCAGCCAGCTATAAAGATTACGAAGTTTCCCCTACCATCCGGATTACCCTTTCACGTAAGAAACAGGATGCAGATGAAGACCGCTTTAACGAAATGATCAATGGCCTTAAAAAAGATAAAGTTCTTGAACATGGAAATATGATTGTAGAATATATAAGTACCAAAGGTGTGCCACTTGAAGATGAGGAATGGCATAAAAGGTTTTAAAACCAACATATAGTTTAACAGGAAGGTAAAAGGCAGCCGCTCTTTACCTTTTTTGTATTTGTGAAACAAACCCTTCAAAATGGCACTTTCCTCTAGTAATCTATCCTATTTTTTGTAATGAATCGTTTCTCGCGGTTAACCACATTAGAGAAAAAGTTCTTTATTCTCACGTCAAAAAAATTTTTTTAATATAAAAATAAAAAATCCTTCCATGCATTTTAGGTGAAACCGCTCATTTTGATGAATAAATGTAACCAGTATAATATATTCAATATCTTCAGAATCTTCCTTCGGCCACCGATTCAGTTTGGCAACGCTATCACTTCCATTCCTGGAATAAAAATCTTAACAATCGCAGATTTCAAAGGAATTCAGCCAATTCCCTTCATACCCCACACGGTAATGTATCCTATTCATAAATAACCAATAATAGGAATTTAAACCCAGGACTTTTACCCTTTTTTCAATCGTATAAATATTCAAAAAAATGTCGAGTTGAGTCATCTATCATTTTACCCTTATACTAGGGTAGAAAAATCGAAGGAGGAATTACATATGAAAAAGGAAATTTCAATCATTGGTGTGCCAATGGATCTTGGTCAAACTAGAAGAGGAGTGGATATGGGGCCAAGTGCCATCAGATATGCAGGATTAAGTGAAAGACTTGAAAACATTGGCTATACTGTCCGTGATGAAGGTGATATTAAAGTAGAAATACAGGAAAGAGCACAAAGTGATAGTGACACAAATTTAAAGAATCTGCAGGATGTAGCAGAAGGTAATGAAAAATTGAGTCAAAAAGTGGATCAAGTCATCCAAGCAAATCGTTTTCCTTTAGTTTTAGGAGGAGATCACAGCATTGCTATCGGGACATTAGCCGGTTTAGCGAAGCATACTGAAAACTTAGGGGTAATATGGTATGATGCACATGGGGATTTAAATACTGCCGAAACTTCCCCATCAGGAAACATACACGGTATGTCCCTAGCCGTAAGTTTGGGTCTTGGCCACCCTGCACTGACTAACATCGGCGGATATTCTCCAAAGGTCAAACCAGAGAACATTGTCATCATTGGTGCCCGTTCTTTAGACCAAGGTGAGAAAGAGTTAATCAGGGAAAAAGGAATTAAAGTCTATACGATGCATGAGATTGATAGAATGGGTATGACAAAAGTGATGGAAGAATCGATCGCCTATCTGAAAGAACGTACGGATCTTGTACATTTATCACTTGACCTTGATGGTCTTGATCCAGATGATGCACCTGGGGTCGGTACGCCTGTAATGGGAGGCATTAGTTACCGTGAAAGTCATCTTGCCATGGAAATGCTGGCTGAAGCTAATATCATTACATCGGCAGAGTTTGTTGAGATAAACCCAATATTGGACGAGCATAATAAAACGGCTGAAGTTGCTGTCGCATTAATGGGCTCATTGCTTGGGGAAAAATTACTTTATGGAGCGGAAGAACATATCACTCCTGATTTATTGGCTCAAGTTAAATAATCGGACACTTTGTTTTTGATAGAAAGATAGAGAGTTCTTTAAAGTGATACTCCATAGGAAAAAGCCCATACTTCGTTTATGAGCTTCTTCCTCCATTGGCGGATGATCGATTTGAATCAATTTATATCCCTAGTTTCCTGACGCTTGGCTTCTCTTTCTTTATTAAGCGGCGCTTTCGAAATTAATTCTGCATAGGTACCTATGTTCCTTGAATCATGCTTCTTTAATGCAGAAGTAATCTCCTTTCGGAGGGAATTCGACATCATCTAAGAATCAGATTCTAAGCTATTAGACTTGTAAGAACACAAATTCCCTAAAAACGTCCCAACATAAATGAAACCGTTTGCACCCATCAGGTAAAGGAGTTTTTCAATGAAAACAGCAGAAAATCAACCAAATGAATTAAAACGGAGCATGAAAGCAAGACATTTATTTATGATTTCAATAGGGGGATGTATTGGTACGGGCTTTTTCATCGGTTCGGGCTATACCATTCATGAAGCAGGAGCTTTCGGCGCTATCCTCTCTTACATAGTCGGCGGCTTCATCATGTATTTAACGATGCTATGTCTAGGTGAACTATCCGTTGCGATGCCTGTTTCCGGTTCGTTTCAGACATATGCGACAAAGTTCATCGGTCCTGGCACCGGGTTTGCCATTGGATGGCTTTACTGGTTAGGTTGGGCAGTTACAGTTGCCTTGGAGTTTCTGGCGGCAGGCCAGCTTATGCAAAGATGGTTCCCTGAATCACCCGTTTGGATGTGGTGTGCAATCTTTGCTTTTCTCATCTTTTCACTAAACGCCTTATCAGCAAAGGCATTTGGCGAATCGGAATTTGTTTTTTCCAGCATAAAAGTATTGGCCATCATTCTGTTCATCATCGTTGGCGGTGCTGCTATGTTTGGTTTGATTGATATGAAAGGTGGACAAGAGACACCATTTTTCTCAAACTTTTTCGCTGAGGGTCTTTTTCCTAATGGGATATCGGCCCTGCTCATCACAATGATTACAGTGAACTTTTCCTTCCAGGGCACAGAGTTAATCGGAATTGCCGCTGGAGAAAGTGAAAACCCGGAAAAGGTCATACCAAAATCCATCAAACAAACGGTGTGGAGAACCCTCTTCTTCTTTGTTCTTTCGGTCACTGTACTTTCGGCGATGATTCCAAGGGAAAAAGCAGGTATCTCAGAAAGTCCATTCGTTGTTGTACTGGATAGTATCGGGGTTCCGTATGCAGCTGACATCATGAACTTCATCATTCTTACAGCACTATTGTCAGTGGCGAACTCCGGCCTTTATGCTGCCACACGTATGCTCTACTCGCTTTCAAGGGAAGGCATGGCAAGTCCGAAACTCGGTTTGGTGAATAAGAGAGGAATTCCGCTTAATGCCCTGCTCATCACACTGGCGATTGCCGGTTTGTCTTTACTTTCTAGTGTAGTGGCTGCAGACACAGTATTTGTCTTTCTTCTCTCCCTTGCAGGATTAGGTGCACAAATTGGCTGGATTGCCATATCTGCTAGTCTTCTTGCTTTTAGAAGATCATATACCCGCCAAGGTGGAAAGATAGAAAATCTGAAATTCAAAGTTCCGCTATACCCATTCATCCCCATTCTTGCTTTAGCAACAAACTGCATCGTCATGATCAGTTTAGCATTTGTTCCTGAGCAGCGAATGGCCCTGTATTGCGGGGGAACATTCTTCCTTGGATGTTATGCGGTTTATCACTTTAGAGTGAAGAAAAACAAGACCATAGAAACGCCTAAGCAGGAAGTTGAATTAAATGCCGGTAAAAAAATGGTCATTTAATCCAGAACGCTGCGAAGTATAGTAAGTGGTGAAAAGTAATTTTTACAATCCATCAAGATTGCTTTTCAAAGAAGAAATACCCTGGATATTTACACACCCAGGGTATTTCTTTTATTTAGTCACCATTCCTGCCAGCTACCCAATGGTAAACCGCTTTCCAGCTTTTTTAGTTCCCCTAACCACCCCTGTATATAAATAGGAAGTTAAATTTCAAGCTACATCTGGGCAATAAAAACCAAATGTCAAAACAAAAAAAATCATCTTAATCGATGATTTTATATTGTGCAAATTCTTTTAATTTAGGCAGGATTGGCTCTAAAATTTCCTTGGCTATGTAATCGGTGTCCAATCCAATGAAGCGTTCACTTTCCATGTCGACAGATCTCGCATTTTCCGGGTCATCACAAAAAATAAACGATATGATTCCGTTATCCTCCATCATATCTACATATTTAAATGTAATGTCATGTTTCGTAAGACAACTTTCAAACGCAATGCACAATTCATCTATATTTGATTGACTAATAGATGTGAATTTCATATTGATCATCCCCTCTGCTAAAGGATAGCAAAATAAAGCTTGAATTTCAAAGCGAAATTCGTGTCCCACTCTTATGTTCTTCTGACACTTTCGATAAAGGAAACATGGCAACAAAAAAGCCCTCGATTGGAATATTACTGAATGAAGCCTTTTGATAAATGTCATGGCTAATGATTTTCCCATTTGAAATGATTGTAACCAAATCGATTCATTCCATTTCCCGAGCTTACCCTTATTTAATTTTTTATCTTTCAACAGCGATTAATAAGGATTGCCATAGGCATAATCGCATTTTGTATAGCCGTGATCTGCAGTTCCTCATGAATATTCCATGGCATGTCTCATATCTTTATACAAACACCTTGTTAGGAGTGGACCAACATGAAATCTTTTTATAAAGGAACGCTCATCTTGATTATCGCAGCGTTTTTTGGTGAATGTATCGAATTTTTAGTGAACATGCTCCTAGCCAGGGAATTACACGAAGAGGGCATGGGGCTTTATATGTCCATATTGCCAATTTTCTTTTTGATATATGTGATCGCCAGCCTTGAATTACATATTTCCATCTCAAAATTCGTTGCGGAAAATAAACAGACCATGCATTATAATCTTATCATTCATGCACTTAAGATGGCTGCAGTCGTCGTATTGGTAATGTGTGTAGTCATGCCTTTCATACTTTCCTTCTCATCCATAATGGACAAATACCATCCCTATATTAAATGGCTGCTCATCACACTGATCCCAATAGTTGCCTTTTCGTCGATTGCAAGAGGCTATTTCATGGGTGTCCAGCAAATGGGGAAGATTGCCTTTTCCAACTTTTTAAAAGATATCATTCAATTCGGCTTGCTTTTCCTCATCTTTAACTTATTTCATTTTAACCAGGAAAAGTCATTATTGATGGCCTTTTTTGTTTTGATTGGCAGTGAGTTCCTCGTTTTTCTTTACTTGATCAACCTTTTGATTCTTCAAATGCGGATCATGAGGCGCGGTACGAACTCACGGACAACCGGTAAACTTGCACGGCAAAAGTTATTGGCGGTTTCTCTGCCCACCATGGGGTTAAGGATCTTTCATGCGATAACAAATGCCATCCAACCTTTTTTGATCCACACTGCCCTTCTCTCGGCAGGATTCGGTGCGGTAGTAGCTACAGAGCATTTTGGGATGCTTACTGGAGTTGCAATGACGATCGGCTTCTTTCCAGCCTTTATCGCGCATTCCTTAATGATCATGCTCATTCCGAATGTTTCGAATGCATACAAGAGGCAGGATAAAGAAAAATTGAGGGTTTTATTGCAAAAATCGATGTCTTTCACCGTATTGTATGGAGTTCCGGCCGTGTTTTTCATTTATTTCTTTGCGGAACCTTTGACCTCCCTCTTTTTTTCTTCAACTTCTGCCGCATACTATTTAAAATTATTATGTCCTTACTTCCTTTTTCATTTTTTTGTCATTCCCATGCAAGCCTATCTCATCGGCCTGGGTTTAGTGAAAGATGCTTTCATCCATACCGTATGGTCCCATATTGTTGCCTTTTTAATGATGTATATCCTAGGGTCACAGGCTTCTCTTAATATGGGAGGAATCATTTTAGGAATGAACACTGGTGCGGTATTATTAACCTTCATGCACTACTTGACCATTTGCAAAAAAATCGGCATAAGCATCTTACTGACGAAATCAAGATCGATATCGATAAAATGAAGCCAAAAGCAAGTTCCGCACGGCAAAAACTTTTGCTATTATTGGTTTATAAAGATTTAGATTAAAAATATTGAGCCTTTCCCTGTACATATCACCTTCGTTACTGTATATTTCAACATACTTGGGTAATAATCAAGTAAAATGGTTTAAACTAACCATACAATAGTAATGGAGTGATTTCATGAGTAAAGCTAAGGCTAAGAGCGGAACGGGTAAAGGTACGGGAACTGGAACGGGCAAGAAGGGCTGGAATCGTTGGAAAACAAGTGCCAACAAGAAAAAAAGCGCCAAACCATATGTTAGTAAAGGCGTCAAGCATTCCAGTGATTCAAAAACATCCGGTCACTCTACAGGTGACAAGACAGAAAAATAATTGCTTGTCCTACAATCCATACAAAACATACAACATTTATGTTTGTTCCATATTCTCATACAGGGTGTTAAGAGATCTGTATGAGAGAAATGGGTCTTATAGATATAAACCACTAACAATATCCAAATGAGGCATAAGAGTACGGCTATTATACATACCATCAAAAAAGACACTCCAAAACCCGGCAGTGTCTTTCATTTTTATTTTTTTCTTTTTTATCTAACTTGGCTTTTGGGTTTGATAGCATTGATTTTTCTCGGGGAAAACTCTGTACGGAAGCCGTTAGTGGCTTTTTTAACAGAGTTTGTAACTGAATGTATCGCTTCACCAACGTCCTGGGCAGAATCCAATAATGGTTCAACCGTTTTCATTTTAGTTTTTACATCGTCGGTGATTTCATTTGCAGTTTGCAATAGTTGTTTCGATTCACCGGATAAATCGTGGATGGCATTTCGCACCTCAGCCAATGTGTGATTGGCTTCCCCTATCGTGACCATTCCCTTTTGAAGTGTACTTATCAAAAATACGACCAACCAAATGAAGGCTAAAGCGATTGCAGCCACACTATATTGAATAATCAAGATAAAGCTCCCCCTCTGAATTAAATGGTAGAAACGATTGCCTTTAATAGGTTAGTGAATCCCGGAGTGCCAGTTTTTAAAGATAAATGATGATTCTATTTAAGTTTTATTTGAACCCCCCCAGCTTTAGTTCGAGTTGAAGGAGCTGACGGTGTGGATAAATCCTTGGGGCGGCCTTCCAAACTGGCTTCTTTCATGGTATTGGTTACATTATGAATCATTTCCCCAACATCTTGAGCGGATTCCAGCAATGGATCTACATTTTTCATCTTCCCTTTTACATCCGCAGTAATTTGATTGGCAGAGTGGATCAGTTGTTTGGACTCTTGCGTCAATCCATGGACGGCATTTCTTACCTCTTCCAGTGTCTTATTTGTCTCTTCGAGCGTTCCCATTCCTTTACGCAGCGTCTGGTTGACATTATATATCAAATACACGACGGCTCCGGAGACACTGGCAACACTTAATTTAATGAACATTTTCATATATCCACTCCTTTCATTTAAATTTATGCATTGTCCCTTTCATTCATTCCCTATAGTCCATTACTTGTCCGATCAGTTTTAAAGAACCATTTACCTTTCCCCAAATGAAGTTTAAAGGGTAGTTTAATGGATAATAGTAAGGGCGTGTAATCATTGTTACGACGCATGCTTAAAAGAAGAACATGTAAACATGATGCTGGAAAGCATTCGCTTGGATCGGGAATATGCGGATATTTGCTCTTTTTTAGTACAGGCGATAGGTAGAGGAACCCCGTTTATTTCAGAGTTGGCTAATGTTTTGTCAAGATTTGTGAAAGCTGCGGAAATGAATGCAAAAAACACGATCATGAACAGTGTCAAAAATGTGCCGAGGCTTGTTTGTGATGCGCAGAAGAATGCAGAAAAATAGTCGCTTGATGTAAGGATAGCATTAGCTATTCCTTTCAGACTATAGACAAATTCGATGAAAATCGAGTTTGTCCATTTTTATGGCTTGTACAATTTGGACGTTGATTGAAACGTAAGGCTCGCTTTCCGCGGGCGGTCGGCCCTCGGCTTTCGCCTGCGGGGTCTCCCCTAGACGCGCTTTTCTAAGCAGGAGTCTCGTACACCCGCTCCAATCAACTTTGTCTTACATTTTAGATAGAACACTGTTGCCTGGAGTGAGTTTTGTTTTAAGTATTAAAACCTGAGGTGATGAGGATGCCTTCTAAACATGATTCTATTCAGCGAGATCAACTTGAATTGATTACTTTAGATCAACTGGTGCCACCGAACTATTTGGTTCGTAAAATGGAGGCTGCCATTAAATTTAAAGAAGATGGCCAATTGAACATGGCCAGGTCCAAAAATGGCCTAACATAGTGCACTCGTAGAGCCCCAATCTCATAACTTTAGGCGAAATTCAGAGGAAATTTCAAAAGGGGCTCAGAATTTATTAATTCCGTACCCCTTTTGTCTACAAACTGTAAGGAATAGCATTAGCTATTCCTTTTATTATCCTTCCCCCTTACCAACTGACTACTTTTTGAACCTATTAAAGGATGATGATATTTCTTATATATTCTAACGAGGTATTTGTTGAAATTTATTTACCAAGAAATTTCAACAAATACGAAAAACATCTATTGAAAATCGCCCTTTTTAGGCACACTAGTATTAAAAACAGGAGGATATTATGACACCTCGGAATGTTCCTGCTAAAGATGATTTAGAAGTTAAAGATACCCCCGCTTCACCTGAGAAGGAAAGTGAAGCAGCTAAACTCAATCGATTATTAGGTGCAGTCATGCGATATTTATCAGATGATGAGCAAGAAGAAATCGATATAGAGTATCTTCTCGAAAACACCGAAGGGCTGCGGGATTGGTGGAGCGAATATAGGGAGCTTGACCGAAAACGGGTCGAAGAGGAAATTAAAAATTCGCTGACGGATCTATCCCTCGAAGAACTAGAAAACATCCGAGAACAAATCCGTACAAAGGCATAAAAAAATCCCTGCATAGGGATTTCAGTTTGTAGAATGGGGTTCTACCTAAAATATATAATAAGACTAGATTATCCTTCATCATGTTTTTTACTATAATCCTTATTGGATTGAACAAATTTGCGACACTCCTGCCGAGTTACTGGCTAGCCGGGACACCACAGCCTCTTTGATGCGGCTTGGCAGACAGTAGTCGGAAAGGAATGGATTTCTGAAATTAACTGGAACGTTTTTTAAATAAAGGCTGTTTTCACATACTTTGTTGCTATTTACCAGGTAGTGAGTTGTGGTTGATTTCCCCTCCAGATGCTCGCTTTCCTTGGTGCGGGCGGTGAGCCTCCTCGGCGTATACGCCTGTGGGGTCTCACCTGTCCCGCTGCTCCCGCAGGAGGCTCGCACTTCCGCTCCAATCAACCTTAAATAGTTTCGTTTTAAAAACAACAATCTTTACGAAAAGAGTCTAAATAAAAAACGGCAGTCAAACTCGCTTTTTTTTCGAGTTTATCTTCGAAATCCCTGCATTGTGATTTAACCAGATCATTCATGAATTTTTTTCATACCCAAAGACATTTTTTGAATTTAACAATATACCGTGCATGCGGCACCATACATCCTCGTATTCAAACGCCACTCAAGGAACTTAGTTTTAGTTGTTCGATCATGGAATCAACCAATGCATGCAATGGATTTAAAACTGTCTGTCCTGTCTGAAGTTCATATCTCCTTGCCGCTTCGACCATTGATAGTTGAGCTACAGACAGCCGTCTATTTTCGTTTTTAAACTGGGATAAATAATTCATGATTTCCTGATTATATCTTTCTCCCAATCCCTGCATAATGAATTCAAAGGCATCGTCGATAATGATGACTTCAAAATCCACAGTCCCAAATTTTTCAGCATGTGCAGTTAAACGTTTGACCGTTCCTTCAACAGTGGCAGGGTTCGTGAATAATATCATTTGCGGCTGCTGCAATTGGCAAATTTGCTCAAAATATGGTTCATCGATTTTAATGATGGGCATGGGTAAAGATAGTTGTTCTTCGTTTAATAAAGCAATATAGTTTGTACAAGTTATCAGGATGGCATCCACTTTACATTCGGCAATCCATTCGACCTGTTGTTTAACCTTTTTTTGAGCATCCGAATAATTAAAATTTTCATCCGTTGACACCCGTTGCATCAATCCCGGATCTACAAAATGAAGCCATTCAATATCGAATTTCGAGAATGCGGTTTCTATGTATTCTATATTTGTATAGTGTGCATGCAAACAGCCTATCTTTTTTTTCATAAATCTCCCGCTTTCGTCAGTTAGTATTCTGATTATTCTAACACAAAAACGCGACACATTGACCGATGGCAGCAAAAACGATGAATAACCATGTCCCTCCTGTTATATCGGGGTAAAAGACTGCTTCTTTGAGCCAGATTGCTCAGTAGGTATGAATCGGGCTCTTGAGCATATATTTATCAAGGCGATAACAAGGGGAATCATCAGGAAAATGGAACATCAGTAACCAAATTGCTGCTCATTTAAAGTAAAGTAACCATTAAGAGAAACAAACCGAAGTCAGTTAAAAAACATTATATTGGAGAGTGTTCACCATTCTTTATTTAATTGCGATTCTTTTCCCTCCATTAGCGGTTTTATTGGCCGGTAAACCCATTCAGGCTGTGCTTAATTTGGTCCTCACACTATTTTTTTATGTCCCTGGATTAATTCATGCAATCCTAGTGGTGCATGACAAGAAAGCGGATAAACGAATGAAGCGGCAAGCAGCGTTTATTGCTAAACTGAAACGAACGACTAAGTGATTTATTCAAACACCAATAACCCGAATGCAATGTATTCGGGTTATTATTAAAAGAATTCGTTTAATTGAATCTGTGCGTCTTTCTAATCCCTCTATGATAACAAGCGTCACATATTTGAAAACGTGAGTCATCAGGCAGCCTTTTTCCACAGCGCTTGCATTTTTTTTGATAATTCAACATTTCATCTTTTAACTGATCATGAACGCCATCACTGATTTCTTCACGGATACGCTCCCAATAAACAGCTTCCGTACGCTTACCCATCCGATATAAAAATAAAAGATGAAGACCTATCGCTTTATAAGATAGCTCCAATTCCTCAAGATTCCTTGTCTTGATGATCGGTTCAGGAAGGTCACTGTTCTCGGCAATCGCTTCGACCGTTTCCAGCCACTGTCTGATCAGACTTGGTTCTTTTGCCGAAAAAGGAATATGCAGGAAACCATATAAATCCATTAAAGAAAAACGAGCTTCGATTTCTGTATCCCGTATCAGTTCGTAAAGCTCCCTTTCTTCCGATAGCGAAGCCTTTTTCGTGCCTTTAGGAGGCTCAAACCTCTCCCACATTTCGAAAAATGTCCCCAGGTTCCGGTAATATTTTTGAAAACGTTCAAATACAGCAGAGGTTGGGGCGATTGTGAAGGTTTGAACTGGCTCATCTACCTGTTCCAGCAACTTATTCATGATTTTGATTTCTGCTGTAAATGCTACCTTCCCCGTGTCATAAATCCCTTTTCTACCCGCTCGGCCTGCGATTTGCTTGATTTCTTGAGAAGTCAATCTTCTTCTTCGTGTCCCGTCGAATTTTTCATTTTCAAGAAAGACGATGCGGCGTATTGGCAAGTTCAATCCCATTCCAATCGCATCGGTGGCAACGACAACTGATGTTTCACCGCGATTGAATAATTCTATTTGCCGTTTTCTATTTTCAGGAGGCATACTGCCGTATATCATGCTGACATTATGTCCACTCTCTTTAAGCCGGGATGCTGTTTCCAGTACCTGCCTTCTAGAAAAACAAATGAGGGCATCCCCTTTTTTTGTATACTTCAGTCCAAACTCCCTTTGTTCCACCTCAAGCGGTATTTCCCGTCTATATTCGTGAAGTTCTAAATCTGCTTCATTCAGAAGGTTCAGAAGCATCTTTTTGATATTATTGCTCCCGATTATGTGTACTTCATTCGCATTAGCTTGCGTAATTGCCCTAAACCAAGAAAAGCCTCGATCTTTATCGGCAATCATTTGGGCTTCATCTATGACGATTACTTCATGGTAGTCTTTTTCATGAAACATTTCAACGGTACTGGAGACATGTTTCGCACCCTCAATAGCCTTTTCTTCTTCACCGGTTTTTAATGAGCAAGGTACACCATCCGCATTTAATTTATCAAACACTTCCAGTGCAAGCAGTCTAAGTGGAGCCAGGTACATTCCGCTTTCCGCTTGTTTCATTTTTTCCAGGGCCTTATGCGTCTTCCCTGTATTGGTCTCACCTATATGCAAAACATATCTAACTTTTTTTCCTAATGATGGAGTATAGGCCTTACCGATGATGTCATCGATCATCCTTTGCTCTTCTGCCCGCTTCCTGGCTTCTTCTGCCAATACTTCAGCTTTTCTTCTTTCTCTGTTCTCCACGTCTTTTTCAAATATTTCTTCTTGCAATATTTCATTAAAAGGAATTCCTTCAAGCTTCAGTAAATCAGAAAGGTATTCTTCCTGAAGCTCATCAAAACAGGACTGAGACAAATCGGCCAATTCATCGCTTAGTATACCTTGAAGGGCTTCAATCGTCAGCCTTTCCCCATATGACTCCAAAAAATCATGATGCAGGGCGGCAGATAGATGGTTCAAGTATTTGTCAGGGGCTAATTTCTTTATGAAATCCGAAACTAACCTTTCATACCTGTAGTAGTAATTTTCATATTCATAACGGTTCCGGCCCCAACCGATTAACGAATGGATATCGCCTGTCAGCTCTTCGAAAAAGTCAGTGACCATTAGGTATTCGGCAGCTTGAAAACCGCCCTCTTCAACTAATTGTTCTTCAAGCAAGTACGGATCGACATATTGGAATTTACGCTTATTCTTCAGATCTTTTGCCATAATACCGGCAATATAATACCTGACATGTAAATATAAAAGAAGTGAGTTATTTTCGAAAAATGAATTGGCTTCTTCTTGCAGCCTTGCGCGTATTTTCCAACGCTGTTTGGCAAGCCGCTGTTCTTCTTGTCGCCTAAAGAATTTCTCCCTTGCATTTTTATATCTCTTCTCCCAATCTTCTTGATTGTCAGCAAAGGTTTTTTTAATCCACGTTAAGCCATCAAATGGGCGATACTTCTTTAATTCGTTCCGGAACATGCTATTGATCAGCTTATGGTCTGAACCTTCCGTTACAAATCCCCTTTCGCTTAAAAAAGCCTTTTTTTCCTTTCTGGGCACATCATTTGATGCTTTATTTATCCAAACATTAATCCAAATTTGCTCAATAAAAGTCGTCCTGTCTGATATATATGCTGAATAAGAAGGCATTGTCTCTTGATTCTCTAAATAAAAATCAATATCCTGGATGATTTTTTCTTTTGTATTCTCTATAGCAATAGGATATATACTTTCTAATTTTCCCATAGTGATCCCCTTTTGAATTATCCAATATGTACTTTATTACTTCTTTTTATCCTCCCCAAATTCTTTTTTAAAATGAGTTTGGTACATTCGTTTTATCATTTAAATTCATGAGCTCCGTTATCATGAGAGGATGCAAAAATGCCAGGTTGCTTTGCTTTCCAAGGTGAATATCAAAAATATGCCAAATATGCACATTAAAGTTACTCTCACCATTTCATTTACAGTATAATGCTATAAATACTGATTAGAATTTATGGATTATGAAGAGATACCCAGCCTTGGCCAGAATCGTTTTATAATCAGGAGAATTTAATGATAATAAAAAAAGCCGAAAATTAAGTAAAGGTCCATTTTTCAACTTTCCCGATTACATGATTCATCCATAATACAATTCCAACCCCTTAATTGAGTTTAGAGGAAATCCGGGCAACTGTCACGATATTCAGATTACGCTTTTGTGTCTATGCTTTGAATATAAGAAATAACATCAGAAAACCTAAAAAGAATATAGATAAAAAAAGGAGCCTGGGAATGATTCAGCAAGATATCAACTATTATAAAAATTTTGATTCCATCGCTAAAGAAGTATTAGCACTATTAGCTCAAACCATTGAGGTCAATACATTTTTCCTTTCTATAGTGAATCCCATCCAGAGTTTCATGATCAAGTCCTTCAATAGAAATGCAAAGTTAATTTGTGAAGGTGACATCCTTCCATATAATATGGCTTATTGTAAATTAGTTGTTGAGAATGGCTTGGAACCACTCGTAATCCCGAATTTGGGGAAACATGAATTGACTAGTGACCACCCTGCAACCAGTTTAATCGGGAATGGGTGTTTTATGGGAGCTCCCCTAATAAATGAGGATGAAATCATTGGGACATTATGTGCATTCGACATTAATCCTCATGTTTTTAAAGAATATGACCTAACCCTCATTAAGTCTATGGCAGCTTTGATTAGTCATGCCATCAATCTTGAAAAAGGGATTATCAGGGATCCTTTATCAGGTCTTTATAATCGGAACTTCATTTATAATTATTTTGATTATCATCAAGATAAAACGAACGATGAAATGGCCCTTCTTTACATCGATCTTGACCATTTTAAATTTTTTAATGATTCCTTTGGACATGATACTGGTGACGGCGTCATCAAAAAGGCTGCCGAATGTTTTTTGCAAACCGTCCCCGAAGGCAGTCAGGTGGCTCGAATCGGTGGTGATGAATTCATTGTATTATTAAATCCTTCGCATTGTGAGGATTTAATGAAAAGCACTCAGCAAAACGCTGAATTATTATTGAACAGTTTATCCACAATGCCCATTACCATTAATGGAAATGATCATTTTGTATCAGCTAGCATAGGGATTAGCTTTTATCCTCATCATGGTATGGAAATGGACTCACTTTTGAAAAAAGCGGACCGTTCCATGTATATGGCCAAAGAGTCTGGACGGAAAAATATTCAATACTTCCACCCTGAGTGATCATGTAAAAAATAAAATGCTCTTTTCGTAAAGATTGTTATTTTTAAAACAAGGGTGATTGAAGCGGAAGTGCGAGACTCCTGCGGGAGCAGCGGGACAGGTGAGACCCCACAGGCGTTTACGCCGAGGAGGCTCACCGCCCGCACCAAGGAAAGCGAGCAACTGGAGGGGAAATCAACCACACCGCACTACTTAGTAAATAGCAACAAAGTATGCGAAACACCAAATAAAAAAACCAGTTCTCCTTAGGAGACTGGCTTTCTTTCACCTTAAAAAAATCCAACGTTTCGCTTTCAGCCTTTGCAAAAGCTTGAGCAGGTCGGCATTTGCCTTATGTATCCGTTTCTCGGATGGTGAAGCGGAGGGGACCGGGATGTTAACTCTCTCGGGCTTTTTGTTCATATTCTGAAAGACCCTTCCTATTCTTTGATTTTGAATAGTATATGCGGGTTAACCATTAAATATCATAAGGAAAGGAAAAACCCCTTCCTTTTCACAAAACACTTTTTAACCGGCTGAAGCGTGCAGCTTTTTCTTTTTGTTTCAGAATGATGCGTTCGTTCTGTTTCATCACTTTTTTAGTGTGGGGACTTAAACCTACATCGGGTATTTTAACCTGTGGTTTGATTACGGCAACTGAAACGTCGTTGCCGGCTTTATCATAAATGCTCATTTATCCTTCACCACCTGGTTTTTGTTTTATGACCATATCGAACATCATGATTAATAATGCTATCAATAAACAATCGACTTCTGAAACGAAGCTTTCTGATTTAACGTCAAGGATATAGGGTTCCATCAAAATACTAACAGGCTGCAGAGCCATTTTTTCTTCATCATTATAATACGTATCTTCTCTTTCCAATGTAGCACGAATGGTACTGCCATTCAAGTTCGGAACCCCATTTATCACCGACTGCTTGTCCTGTTCGGTTTTGAAAGGAAGGATTTTCACGTTCATCCCTTCCTTTGCTGCATATGCTTGAAGGAGAATGCTCAAATAAGCCAAGTATTCCTTATTCGTTTGATAATACTCAGGTATTCCTTCTTTCTTTAGGAGATGAAACATATTCTTGACCTTTTCCCTATTATCCGTTAATAGTTTATCACTTTCCGCAACGGCTTTTGTTGCATAGGATAGCTCGTTATCGCCAATCTTCGATATATACATGCTCAAGAACACAAACATATCAATCAGGATAAATACGATAGCCATGATCAAGAAATTTTCCCACTCATTAAAAATGCTCATCGGATAGAAATTCCAATAAATCAGTGCTCCCAGTATAAAAATGATATACCAGGTTTTTCGAATCGCTTCAATCCTTTTACTAACCTTCTCTTTATATTTCCAAGAAAGAATGACATAGGCTAATAATGCAATAAATACTACCCATACAAAGACTCTGAAAAACATTAACAATCGATTTATCCCCCTACCATTCAGCTGCTACATTCCTTATCCCGTCCTCTATATTATTCATTATATATACCTCTATTCCCTGCCTGAGACGGGTGAAACTTAAACATTTGCCAAAAGAAAAAACACTCCACCCAATGTGATTTTGCAGATATCTTTATCATTTATATTGTGGGACATCATAGTAAATAACCGTATAAATTCTATGATATGATATGTATTAATAAAAGCTATGATTACTATTGGAGGAAGCTATCATGATGAAAATTATTAAGATCCTCATTTCTACTTTTATACTCTTGTTACTTTTCCTTAACCTCTATCCTCCGCTTGGAAGACGGACAAACAAAGAAAAGGTAAGAAGTTTCACTACTAAAGAGAATTTTGCCAAAGGGAAATTCCAAAATCAGATTCCTGCCAGTCAAGCGATGAGTCTTAAGCATACTGGTTCCATTTTACGTGATTTCATAAAACCTAATCCAAAGAGGAGGCCCGACAGTCCCATTGTAATTGGAAAAAAAGAACCCGCTTCTAAGAATTCCAATAAAATCACCTGGTTTGGTCATTCTGCATTCATGTTGGAGTTAGATGGGAAAACCATTTTAGTGGATCCCATGTTTGGCAAAGCACCCACTCCCTTTCCATGGTTCGGGAACAAGCGCTTTAGCGGGGAGCTGCCTTTTGATATCGATATGCTTCCCCCTATCGATGCCGTCCTGCTTTCACATGATCACTACGATCATTTGGATTATTTCTCGATAAAGAAATTAAAAGATAAGGTCAGCCAGTTCATTGTCCCACTCGGTGTCGGTGGACATCTAGAAAGATGGGGCGTTAAACAAGAACTGATTCAGGAACATAATTGGTGGGATGAAACTTCATTCAAGGACTTGCAATTTATTTGTACACCTGCAAGGCATTTTTCTGGTAGAAGTTTAGGCGATGGCAATACGACACTTTGGTGTTCTTGGATAATTAAAGGAAAACAAGAAAAGTTATATTTCAGCGGCGATAGTGGTTATGGCAGCCATTTTAAAGAAATCGGCGAAAAATACGGTCCATTTGATTTAACTTTAATGGAATGCGGCCAATATGATGAACGTTGGTCAACCATCCATATGATTCCGGAAGAAACTGTTCAAGCACACATCGATGTACAAGGCAAATGCATGATCCCCATTCATTGGGCAGGTTTCACATTGTCTTTTCATGACTGGACAGATCCGATAGAACGGGTAACAAAAGCGGCCAATGATCTGGGTGTCCAGGTCTGCACACCTCAAATAGGCGAACCGGTAGTGCTTGGTTCAACGGATTTCCCTCAAACAAGATGGTGGAAATGAAAAAAGGGGTTCGGAAAACGTATCATTCATCAAATGATGTTCCCGAACCAAATGACCCAAAGCAATACCTTCCCCCCTCAGGTCTGGTTTCTATCTAAATGTTATATCTAAGTTGATTGGAGCGGGTGTACGAGACTTCTGCGGGTAAAGCGTGTCTAGGGGATAACCCGCAGGCGAAAGCCGAGGAGGCTCCCTGACCGCCCGCGGAAAGCGAGTGCCCTACGTTCCAATCAACGTCCATACAAGCCAAAAAACTGTAGACAAACTCGATTTTCATCGAGTTTGTCTACAGTCGAAAGGCCCATCCATATTGGGTGGACCTTTTTCATTTACAATTTCCCTTCATTATACTCAAGATTCACTTTTATTGAATGCTCTTTCTTCACTTCAAAATAATTGGTGCCTATTACGCCTAAAATGATTAGTATCGAACCCAATATATCATAGATCGTAAGCTTTTCATTTAGAATGAGAGCTCCTGCCGCAATCGTGACAACAGTGGAAAGATTGGCAAACACACTCATTTGCGACGCTTTTATTTTTGATAAAATCGTATTGGATAATAATGAAGTGACCAATGAAGCCAATATTCCCAAATACAAAATGGAACTGATGAATTCCATGCTCGACCATGGTGTAAAGAATTCCGCCATCGTACCTTGTTTTAAATGGGTAACGAGTGCAGCTGCATTAAAAATGACAAAGCCTGTTCCCATCATGAAAAAGGACATTTCACCTGGTGTATGGTTCCTAGCAAGTGAACGGGTCATCGTTGCATAACAAGCAGTTGCAATACAGGATAGCAGGATCAATACCATCCCAAGCATGTCAGAAAAATTGATGCTGCTCCCTTTCATCACAAAAATAAAAATGACCCCAACTACCGACAAGACAATCGAAAGTTTTTGATATAAAGATGTTTTCTCCTTAAGGAAGTATCCAGCTATCATCAATGTTAGAATTGGAGTGACGGCTGACAGAATTCCAGCATCGGTGGATTGCGAATACTTAAGTCCGAAAGTTTGAAAGGCAAAGAAAAGAGTTGGGAATAATAGGGAAAGCGGTACAAGATTTTTAACCGACTCCCAAGAATAGTTCACCTTTATGACTTTTACGGCGACCAGGAATAAAATGATGGCGAAAGAAATCGTGAACCGGAACGCCAAAGTATCAAGCGGATTTGATTCAGCAATCGCCATTTTCGTGAATAAAAAAGATAGGCCGACAATACTTGAATGAAATAGCGCTAACATGTATGCAAATGATCGGGATTTCATGGCTGCAACTCCTCAACTAGATTACTATATTCCTATTTAGGTATAGTACCCTTTGCATCTGTATTGCAACCCAAGTTAGAGATAAAAAAACTGGTCTTTTTCTGGATATTTAACGAATTTAAGCCTATTACAATAATGTATGGTTGAATTAAATCTGAATGCATCTTATCGTAAGAAATATTAATCGACAATGACAGAGTTTTTTGGATAGGTCTCTTCTAATTCAATACTATTGCAGGCAATTGGTTCTTCAAAAGCGGTCTGGGCTTTCTGTTTTCTTTTCAAATACATACTGATGGCATAAGCAACTGTGAAGTTTATCAATAAAGCAATTAAGCCTATATTAATATTCAAGAAATTCATCTGAGCCAGATGCATTCCTATGGCGAACAAATCCCCCGCAATGAGGCCCGCTGCAATACCTGCAGGTCTTATGGAGCGGAAAAAGAAAATCGATAATAATCCAGGCAGGAATTGCCCAAAACCATAATAGGCTGTGTTGATCAAGTTCAGCATCAAGCTCGGAACCAGCAATGTTAACCCCATCGAACACAACAGATAGAAGGACACCAAATCAGCACAAACAACATGATAACAATATCTCTTTTATGAAGAATCATATTCATGCCTTAACGATGATGCCCAGTTAATTTACTAACAACACTGTAAAGTATGATCATTTACCGTTTCATCTATGATAAAATTTCAACGAGGAAGCGAGGTATACATATATGTTGGTTACTATTGTAATTTTCGTTATGGCTGGTCTGGCGGAAATTGGCGGCGGTTACCTTATTTGGCTTTGGTTAAGAGAAGGTAAATCCATTTTTCTAGGTTTAGCCGGAGGTTTCGGGCTGGTGTTATACGGCATCATTGCAACATTTCAAACGTTCCCTACCTTTGGCCGTGTATATGCTGCATATGGCGGGGTTTTCATTGTTCTTTCTGTTTTATGGGGGTGGGGCATCGATAAGACAACCCCTGATTTATATGATTGGATTGGAGCTGTAATCTGTTTGATCGGTGTTTCAGTCATTATATGGGGCCCTAGACAGTAAAAGAATTAAAGGGCATAAGACCCTTTAATCAGACTGTAGATAAACTCAAAGAAAAGCTGGAACGTTTTTTTATAAAAAAACGTTCCAGCTTTTCAGAAATCGGCTCCCATTCCGCCAACTGTCTGCCAAGTCTCATCAAAGCAAGCGTCTTGGTGTCTCGGCTACCAAGTTTTTCTTGCAGGAGTGTCGCATAGTTCTTCAATTAAAAATTTGAAAACGCATACATAATTTATGATAATCTTTTTCATAAACTGGTTCCCAAATAGAATACAACTCATGTTTATTAGTTAGTTGCACTATAAAGGGGCGGTTTAATTTCGATTTGCATTTTTTTGTCATTTGATAGAGTAAAGTAAGAAATAAGGGTAACAAGTAAAACAACTGCGCTTAAGCAATAATATGTGTTTTGGAAACCCATGAATGAATACATACTACCCGCTACGGAAGAAAAAATAGTAATGGCACTCTGTTTCGCAAAATTAAATGCCAGTAAATAAATGGTTGCACTTAGCCTAGTATCAAATACTCCTGTAATGTATTTAAAAATGGAAACTAAGAGTAAGGGCATTTCAAAAGCTGCAATCAACCTGAATATTGATAAGAGAACAGGGCCCGTAGCTATTGCACTTCCAAAAATACGAACGAAAGTTAATACACCGAAAAGAATCAGCCCATTTTTAGCACCCATTTTATTTACGATCACAGGGGCAAAAATCATTAATATGGCTTCAAGTCCAACTTGAATGGAGACTAGCTTACTAAATATATCCGTTCCATATTCTTTAGAAGAAAAGAATTGTACATAATAGTTAGGAAACTGTTGATCGAACACATCATATATGGCGGCCGTGCCGATTATTAAGAATGAAAGGTACCAGAAGTTCTTTATTTTAAATATCGAAAAAACAGCTTTTTTACTAATTTCATTTCCTTTATCCTTCGAGCCTCCTGACTTGATATGGTCTTGACCTTCTATTTTAGCCATAAATAATAAGATAGCTAAAAAAACTGCAGCACCTGATGCAAACCAAAAAATTGAATTAGGGTTTTTTACAAACATTACTCCCCCAATCAATGAGGCCGTAGCCCCTGCTATAGATCCGAATAACCTTACCCTGCCATATTCAAAACCATTATTACGACTCACTCTTTCTATATAGGATTCAACAACCCCCACCCCGCCGTTGAATACTGCACTAAGGTATACACTTCCTATAATTGCTCCTATAACTATATTCGCTTTTAGTAATGGGGCATAAAGGAAGCTGAAGAAAGGCCCCATAAACATTAAAAGGATTACGACAACCCAAAATAAGTTTTTTTTGAATCCCAATTTATCTGAAATGATTCCTAAAAAAGGTTGATAACATAGTGCAATTAATGACATCGATGAAAAAACAATGCCTGTTTCACTTGGGTTAAGACCGGCAACATCTTCTAACCATAATGGGAGGAAACCAAGAACGATTGCCCAAATTATAAAGTAAAAATAAAATAGTCCTCCAAAATTCCAAAAACCTTTAGAAACATTCATATAAGGTCCCCTTTACGTATTATATAAGTCAAATTTAACTATGCTAAAATGCAAGTGAATCTTTCCACGGCATTGCAGAAAGATTCCAAGCTGAATATTAATATTTCATCACTAGCTTTTACTTTAACTTTTATTCACCGCATCCGGTAATGGGATCCCAAAGTTTGGAGAGCCATCCTGGTTCCATTTAAATACTTGTGCCCGTGTATGACGATTGGGATCATACAAGGGGTCCCCTTCAATTTCGGTATAATTACGGGCATGGTAAATTAAAATATCCTCGCTCCCATCCTCTGAAACTGTAAAGCTATTATGACCTGGTCCATATTGTCCATTTTCCGGTGCACTTTGAAAAACAGGATTTGGAGATTTAGTCCAAGAAGCAGGGTCTAACAAATCACTATCTTCCTCAGCCGTTAGTAAACCCATGCAATAATTATGATCTGTTGCACTGCATGAATAAGTAATGAAAACCTTTCCATTTCTTTTAAGCATTGCTGGACCCTCATTTACATGGAAACCAATAGTCTCCCAAGGTAATTCAGGCTTTGAAAGCATTACCTGCGGCCCCTTAATTGTCCAAGGATTTTCCATTTCCGCAATATATATATTGGAATTACCTTTAATGTTAAAATCCCTTTGAGCCCATACATAATATAAAATACCTTTATGTTCAAAAGCGGTAGCATCTAATGAAAAAGATTCCCATTCTGTCTTAACTTGTCCCTTATGAATCCATTCTCCCTTTAATGGATCGGGACTTTCATTCTCAAGTACAAACATTCGGTGGTCGAACGTTCCGTTTACCGGTTGGTCGGTTCTCGCTGCAGCGAAGTAGATGTACCATTTTCCCTTTATAAAATGAAGTTCTGGAGCCCAAATCAGTGAGCTTTGCGGTCCAGTCTCATTTTTTCTCCAGACAGTAATAGCCTCCGCTTTACCTATTCCTTGAATAGTTTTAGATCGCCTGATTTCAAGTCGGTCATATTCTGGTACGGATGCAACAAAATAATAATAGTTATCCGAATGCTTATATACCCAAGGATCTGCTCTTTGTTCAACAATTGGGTTCTTATAAGTTTGCATTGTATTCATATTTTAGTCTCCTTTTTGTTTACGTCTACTCTTTGAATCTTGTTGCAATTATCTATTTCGATAACGATATCTGAAATTTTTTCTGACGGCTGAGATCCCCCCTATTGGATATATTTAATATTTTTTGCTCCGCCCGATAAATCTTAATGATAAATAAATCGATAATTAATACGGACTAATTTTACAAAAGTGTAAATATTCTTAATATTTATCCGTACAAATAAATAATAATTTGTCTTTTTAAAGATGTCAACGCTTTCTTTTGTTATTATTTTGAAAATTTAGATGAATATATTGCATAATTTATACGTACATCTTTTAAAATTCATTTGAACCTTGTTAGATTGAAAGGTGAATGGTGACACTGAGAAAAACCATTTCTATATCGAAACCTTTATGTTAACTATCTTGTCTATAATTCAAGCAATTATAAAACCACTTGTGGCCAGAAATCACTTTCCTCTTATTGACAAGTTTGCTGACACTCGATACATGCAATTTCCCCCCTCCGAATACCATGGTCAAATTATTCAACTAATGATTGCCCAATTCTTGATGCGCTTAAAGAAGCCCTCTTATCAAAAGAGGGCTCAGTTTGTATGTTCCAATCAACGTTCAAATTGTACAAGCCATAAAAAAACTGTAGCCAAATCGATTTTCATCGAGTTTGACTACAGTCTGAGCCCTATTAAAGAGGGCTTTTACCTAATATAGTTTTAAGCTTCCAAGGCTTCTTTACGCTTTCTTTTCCTTGATTCTGTTATTAGATCATAACCAAGATAAAGGATGATGGCTCCGCCTAACAATTTAATATATAACGGAATGTCCGCTACAAAGAAATAAATCATAGAGAATAATGTCCCTATAATGCATAACCAAAAAATTACATGTTTTAAAATTTTCAAAGTATTGACTCCTCACAAAAGATGAGATTAATTTCTAGTTCGCTCCACTTCAAGGGAGAATTAATTATCCGTACCTTCATTCTAACATTTATTCTTTATAGTAAGAGTGACTCATATTGCGAAATTATGAACATTTAAGCAACTTTTCTCAAAAGTAGGTCACGCCAAACAATTTCAGGAAAACCTTTACGTTATTTCCTGTCAATTTTCCATGTCATTTATGGCAAAAAAGACTAAAAAAACAAATAGGCATGAAACGACAGCATGGGTATCCCAGCACTGCCTTTCATGCATATAGTTCACAAGACGTTCATTTTATTGGCTTCTACGCCCATTTCTTCAGTTGGTTCCGAATGATCATGTTTATAATAAGCCATTTTCACTGGAACGAATGATAAGGCAACTGCAGCAATGAGACCCGGAATGGCGAAGGCGATGAAATTCAATTGGATGGGCAGCGAGATGGATAATAAAAATCCGCCGAGTATGGGCCCGAGCATACCGCCAATCCTTCCGATACCAGATGCCACCCCTAGTGCAGTCGATCTAATATTCGGCGGATAGTACTGGGAAACATAGGCTTGTACAAGGTTTTGGGCACCAATGGTACAGGCTCCTGCAATCGCTACCAATGTGTAAATCACAAATGAGCTTCCTCCCATTCCCAATAGCGTCAAACTTACAGCACCAAGCGCATACATCGGCACAAGCATTTTCTTGGAACCATAACGATCACAAAGTTTAGCGATGATTAGCGTGCCTACGATAGCGCCGCCTTGAAGGACGATCAAGAAACCTAAGCTTGAATTCAACGCATACCCTGCCTCGATCATTAGCTTTGGAAGCCATGTATTTAATCCATATACCATCAATAAGCACATGAAAAAGGCGATCCAGAACATCAATGTGCTAAGAGTGCGGGAATCCTTAAACAATCCAACAATCGGCATATTGGCTTCTGTTTTTTTCACTTCCACAAGGTCGTCCTTGATGTCGAATTCACTTTCCGGACTTACCTTGGATAATACTCTGATCAGTTCTTCCTTTTTGTTGACTCTGATCAGATGGGTCGAAGCCTCTGGTAATCGTTTCATCATAAAGGGTAAAAACAACAATGGTATTCCGGCAAACCAGAATATTGATTCCCAACCTAGTGTCGGCATAACCAGGATGCCCAGTATCGGCGCAAGCATCCCTCCGAATGAGTAACCGCACAAAACGATTGAAACGACCATGCTCCGCATCGTTTTCGGTGCATAATCCGTCAATAAGGCAATGACGTTCGGCATGATGCCCCCAAGCCCTAACCCCGCCAGGAATCGGAAAGTCGAAAACATCGTAGGCGTATCCGCAAATCCACATAAAAGCGTAAATAAACTAAATAAAATAAGTGTAATCGCGATTACGTTTTTCCTGCCAATCCGATCTGCTAATGTACCAAAGAAGATGGCCCCGAACAACATTCCAAATAGACCGTAGCTGCCCATGGCCCCAGCTTCCACGGAAGTAAGGTTCCATTCCTCTGTCAATAACGGGACGACTGTTCCGTAAACGACAAGGTCATAGCCGTCAAAAAGGATAATGATAAAACACCATGCCAGCAATCCTAAATGAAAGCGATTAAATTTACTGTTGCTAATTACCTCGGTCGTATTAATTTTAGCCATAAAATCTTTCTCCTCTCTAGGTGACTGCAATAATTCCATCCAAATGATAGCGCTTACGTAATCATTCAAAAAATATTCGACTCACATATTTTTATACAAATAGTGAACCGAGTTATCTAATTGTTATTATAAATGCTAATTATCTGATATTTCAATAAAAACTTTCACATATTATTCATAATTCTTGAAGCCTTCACATAACCCCGTTACTAACATGGTATTCGCAATTTCTGGATATCATCTTTTTTTATACGGATCTTCAACGTTCCAAACCACAAAACAACAAAAAACCAGTCCCTTATCGGACTGGTTTCTAATTATTAAAGTAGTAAGCCGCTATTGCCGTATTCAAGTAAGAAAGTTTTAAACCACCACTCCTCAAAGTGGGTGTTTGCAGAAGCAATCCTGTTGTCCAAGTCAGTGACGAGGCATAACATTCCTGTTTCAATATAAAACTCCCTATTACAGCTTAAAGGTTAAAACTTAATTATCATTACGAACAACGCAGCTTGTATAGTTATAATACCGAAATATCTTCAAACTTGCAAGTTTAATCATTCCCATGCAACAAAAAAATTTCATGCCGGACATTAAGCTGGTGCAGCCAAATTAGTTTCATGCCCAAAACGTCAAATGGTTCTCTGATTACACTATCCATCCCCCACTTTTATTGATATCATTTCAGGGAATACCATACTTGGGTAAGTAAATATTTTAAGATAGAATGTGCAAGATAAAATGGAGACGGAATTGAAAGCGTTTGTCTTCCAAAGATCATCGGATGTTCAACACTATAATATATTCTAAATACCATTTGCAAATACATGGAAGGAGTCTATAATATTAACTAATAGATTTGATTGGAGTGACTGATTATGCTATCAAACATTGGTTTTCCCGGTTTAATTTTAATCCTTCTTTTAGCTTTAATTGTTTTTGGACCGAACAAGCTGCCTCAAATCGGACGGGCAGTCGGCACCTCACTTAGGGAATTTAAAGATGCAACCAAGGGAATAACAGAAGAAATACAAGAGGAATTCAAAGATGACGTACAAGCTGCAAAAAAAGAAACGATAAAATGAAAAAGACGCCTGCACGCAGCAGGCGTCTTTGATGCGTTTGTGGCGCAGAACCGTCAGGCCACATCCCGACGTTTAGCTAAAAGCTTGTTCTTCGACTTACACAAATTAGCTCATCGCTTTATTAATATAACATTAAACTTATATTTTATCAAGTGATTTAATGAGCAGCCTGTTAACGGCATCCATTGGGAAGTAATTTAAATCCCTATTTATAGTTTATTCATATTCTATAGACTGCTTTGGGGGTTTTGGATATATTCTCTCGAGTTGTTTATTAAAATACAAATGAGTCATAGAGCTGTTCTGCAAAACCGTTCAACTTCATTACAAGTTCATTGTCAATTGAGTCAATTGATCCGAGGAAACGGCCACTTGATTGAACGCTTCATTAATTTCATCGAATATTTCATTCAGCTCTGTCATTTCCTTAGTGATCTTGATATTCTGCTCTTTCACAGAAAGCATGGCCTTTGCTATATCAGTAAAAAATATGCCCGTTTCTTTTCCTTGTTTCGTACCTTTAGTAATTTCCCCGCTAACCATGGAAATTGACGTGTTCATGACATTGGTAAAATGGGCGATTCCATTAACCAATTTCACTACTTCAGAAACCGAGTCCTTGGTATTTTCTGATAGCTTCCTTACCTCACCAGCGACAACCGCAAATCCTTTACCATTTTCACCGGCTCTTGCCGCTTCAATCGCTGCGTTCAACGCCAACAAATTCGTTTGCTCGGCAATGGAAGTGATGATCGTGACAATTCGTTCAATTTCCTTTGAAGTATTGGAAAGCTGCTCCATATCTTTTGAAATGATCGTCATTTGCTCCTGCGTTTTTACCAATCTTTTCTCTAATCCCTGTAACAGTTCGACTCCCTCATTTGACTTTCCCTCTGCATGTATGGCAATCTCGGACCCCTTTTGGGTGAAATCATGAATTTCCCCTACCTTATTTGCCATTAATTGAGTTGCTGAACTGGTCTCTTGACTGATTGCTGCCAATTCCTCTGCATTATGATTGACCTGTAGTTTCATCGTCTCTTTTTCTGCTAAGTCTTTTTGGCGAATCTTCTCATTTTCAAGTTCATATGCCTCTAAAACTATTTGCTGCTCTAAATTAAAAATTTTAGTGACAGCCAGAATGTTATCTTGATATTGCTCAATACTTTTTATGTTGGAAATCACATGAATGATCAATGATTGCAATAAATCCTGAAATGCACTCATATACCATTTTGGCTGAAGTCCAATTCGCACATGTACTTGTGCGATAATATAACGCTGTTTAATATACGCATCATCAATGGTTCCGCTAAACATTTCGAACATATGACGATGCAGTGTCTTTTTCAACCTATCAACAGAACCATTGTCCTTAATGATTTTCATTAAAGAGGGTTCATTTTCTAGATTTTTATAAAAGTTCCCTACAATTTTTGTCAAATGTTCCTTCACTTGTTCCTGTAAAGAACGAATTATACACAAATCCTCGATGCTCAAATAAATCATTTCCACTTGATTCAATACGCTCGGATATTCCCGGATATTGATACTGACGTGTTCTTTATATTGCGTATAGTCTATAGAATCTATCTTTTGTTTATTTCTCCATATTCTTTTCATGATTGAATTGCCCCCCATTTTTTAACCCATATATACTATTTCGACATAAAGTCTGTTTATCTTAATTCACTTTGAGAAATTTTCTTCTTTCACATAATACTTATGAACGATTTATGTCCAAACAAAAAAGACACTCCAGAGAGTGTCTCAAACCGTATACTTTTTTTGAGAGAGTGTAGAACCGGAATATATTTTTAAGAAAAAACTGTAGGCTGGACTCATTTCGAACACTTGGATAAGCTCGCGACACTCCTGCTGAATAAATAGCTAGCGAAAAACAAAAACATGAAGGATAACCAAGTTTTCATTTAAAATCTTGGTTCGGGGAGATAGCCTTCCTAACTCCTTTAGTCGTCAAACTGAAACGCTCAAAAAGTGTCTTTTTCAATGATCTTTTTCCTGCTGGTTAAGGTTGGAATGCTTACGGGAATAAGCGAAGTAAATGACTACTCCGATAGCCATCCAGATTAAAAACCTTATCCATGTATGACTCCCTAGCTGAATCATCAAGAATACACAAAAAACGATTGCCAGGCCAGGAACGAGCGGTACTGCCGGACAATAAAAAGCTCGTTTCATATCCGGTCTTGTTTTACGTAAGACGATAACCGCTACGGAAATCATCGTAAATGCAGTCAATGTTCCAATGTTGACCAACTCTGCCAATTCACCAAGAGGTATGAATGCTCCCAATAGGGCCGCTATCATACCAAATATCCATGAAGCTGCATAAGGTGTTTTATATTTTTTATGAAGTTTTGATAAGGATTTTGGCATCAGCCCATCACGTGACATTGCAAACATAATTCGCGTTTGGCCATACAACATTACCAAAATCACCGTTGTCATTCCGAGGAAGGCACCTAGATCGATGATACCTGCAACCCAATTTTGTCCTGCGCTTTGCAAGACCAAAGAAATCGGGTGATCAAGAGCCTGGCTGAATTGTGCATACGGTACCACACCAGTCATGATCAAACTTACCGCCATATAAAGCACTACACAAATGACTAATGAACCGAGGATTCCCCGTGGTAAATTCCTACCTGGATTTCTTGTTTCTTCAGCCGCAGATGCAACTGCATCAAAGCCGATGAAAGCAAAGAACATTAAGGCGGCAGTTGAAAATACTCCATCGATACCAAATGGCATGAAAGGCTGCCAGTTTTCCGGTTTCACATAATAAATAGAAGAAACGATGAACAACAACACTACCAACACTTTAATAACGACCATGATATTATTGATTCTAGTCGTTTGTTTCGTACCTATGGAAATCAAAAAGGTTATCGCCATGACGATCAAAAAGGCCGGCAAGTTCATATAAGTCGTTACACCTTCGACCGAACCCGGTGCCGCCGTCAATTTCTCTGGAAAGTTAATTCCGAATCCACTTAAAAATGATTGGAAATAGCCCGACCACCCGGCCGATACGGCACTAACAGCCAATAAGTATTCAAGAATCAAATCCCATCCGATTATCCAAGCGGCGAATTCACCTAAAGTTGCATAAGCATACGTATAAGTCGAACCGGATACCGGCACGGAAGCTGCAAATTCTGCATAAGAAAGTGCAGCGAATAAACAGGCAAGCCCAGCAATGACGAAAGATAATGAAAGTGCAGGACCAGCATTCACTGCACCAGTACCTGTTAATACAAATATGCCTGTCCCAATAATCGCTCCGATTCCTAGCATCGTTAAATCCCAAGCCCCTAGTTCCCGTTTCAATCCTTTACCGCCGGAACCTGCGTTTTTCAACAAGTCCTCAATGGACTTCTTCCTAAAAATACTCATGTTCTTTCCTCCGTAAATTTTATAGACTATTCTGAAAACTACAGACAAATAAATTCACTTACCATTTATATCGAAGAAATTTCGACAAATTTCTACAATTTCTGAATTGTCTGACTTTCAAATTATACGTATTACCCCTTCCTTCGTCAATGATTTATTATTGTAAAATTCTGTTTTTTTGAATTTTACTTGGAAGGAAATCCTTAATATTCAACAGGAATATCAATATTTAACAAATAAGGATGAACAATTCATTATTTTAATATCAATAAAGTAAGCTATTAGAGTATTTCGATTAATTTTTTCTTGTAAAAGTTCTAATATTTTTAATCCAATATTGGATCATTCGTTATTTTTGTATATGTATTATTATGAAATAATACTCCAATATTATTCTGATCATTCATGCGCCAATAGTTTGACGGAATCAAAGTACATCACTATACTTATTAAGTCTTAAAAAAAGTACGGGAATTATGCTTAATAATTGAAGAAGGTGACAATCATGGATTTTGCAATTACCTATCTGTCTTTTTATTTAATCCAAGTCGAAGGAAAAGGCGATCAGGCTGATAAGCGTTTTAAACATTTCCAAACTCTTGATACTGAAGAATACGAAGAAAGTCCTTTAAAGGATTTTTTGGATGGGGAATTGATGAAGATTTCCAAACGAAAAGTCGACCGTCATCCAAAAACTGAACAAATACCGACCAAAATTGGATCTTTTATTGTCGAAGAAGGACATGCACTTGATTCCAACCCTAATTACAATGTATTTAACCGTGTTCGATATGCAAAAACAAAACAGGAATTCCAAGAGGAAAATGAACAATTCACGCGATCTTATATTGATACAAGTGCCGTCCGTGGCGGTGTCTTCATAATCGCATCGGCAAAATTAACGAAATATCTTGATGAACCATTCGTTTTCTTACTAAAATGTGATTTTGAGCCAAAAGTTGCTTCCATTTCGGATGAACGGACCTTGATTAGGCACGTTGAAATGGCAATCACCACTAAAAATATGAAATCCATCCAATACCCATACATGCCCGAAGAAGGAATGGTCGAAGAAGCCGAGCTGAAAATCCATCAAGCCTCACATGCCCGCTACTTTGAGGACTTTTTGAAGTTCGTAGAATATGGCGAATCGATGCCGGAAATCATGAAAAACCAGGTCATACACATGGTTCATGAACATGTATCCGCTCAATTCGAAGAAAACAGTGACGAACTGCAAAAATTCGAACAGGACCTGGAAATCTGGGAAACCAGTGAAAAGCGGGAAATCCAGGAACGCCTTGAAACCCATCAGGTCGTCGAAGCCACAGCCCAGATTGTCGAGCATACACCTGAAGCCGAAATGCGAATGAAGCTTGGCAGTACATCCGTCAAAGGACTGTTAGCCGATTTTGGCGAAAGCATCCATTTAGGAAAGATTAATGGGAAATATGTATTGATGATAGAATCCAATACAATAGAATTCGATAAAGGTGTCTCGCCGATTGAGTTTCATAAGCCGGATGATTTGCAAATACTAATCGAAAAAATCATAAATAAAAGTTGATTCTTTTTAATGTTTATGACCATAAATTGTGACCAATAAATCATGTAATTATTGCTTTATAACAATGGTTTCAGTCAAATCTGTGACCAATTTTGTGACCAATTTTCAAACTAAAATTCAAACTCTAAACCTCTATTATTTACTCTAAATTTGACCATACTACTAACTTATAGTTAGTAGTTTTTTCTTGTAATAAAGTATTGACCTAGCTTCTTCTATATATGTTAATCCTCCAAGCTAAACCCCAAATCAGTTATCTTCTCTAAATAATTCACTTCGAATGTCTTCACAAAAACGCCATAGAAGTATCCGAATTTATCCCTCCCTTACCTTTCTCTCTATAAATTATAAAAACCCACTCGTTTAGAATGGAGTTATAACTTTTCATCTTTTCGCCTCCTTTTAAATGTTACGAGATCGCAAGGTTTTATAAAAACATTGTACTGTAATTCATGTAGTCATCTGCTTCATCGAAAACTGAGATATTTTCGCATTTGTGATTCCAATTGTTTATGTTAGGCACAATGACAGTTCCATCGTTTAATGTAATTTTCATTTCAATAGGTAGAGATTCCTTCAAGTTTATATATCGCTTCAATTAGTGCTTGTTTTTGGTTGTCCGAATTTTGGTTAAAGTTAAGTTCAATGCCCAAGTTTGTGAATACTCCGAAAGTTTCTCTTACCATTTCTTTACCTTCTACTGCTACTGTCTGATTTGTCATCCCTTATCCGCTCCCTTTGTTTTGTTATATCGAATATTACGTCTGTTTACTCGAATTATACCTTCGCTTTTCTAAAGATAATATAATATTTACCAATTGTGGTTGTAAATACCACCTCAGAAGAAATTTCATCTTTTTTTAAAGCTATGGCACACTAAACTAAAGATATTCATTATAAACCTAAAGGAGTTGGTTACATGTTCACCTATGCACCCTTAATGGCTACACTACACAAACGTAAAATAAGTAAGGTTGATTTACAGAAACAAACTAAAATTTCATCATCTACATTGGCTAAGATAGGAAAAGATGAATTTGTATCAATGAAAGTTCTTAATGAAATCTGTGATGTACTTCATTGTGAAATCGAGGATATAATTGCTCATGTAAAAGAAGAAGACCACCAATCTTAAATGACTGGTGGTCTTAAGCATTCTATTTAAATTTTAATAATGGTCTACTGGTGCTCCTAGATTATCCAGGTCTTGTGAAATATTTAGAATGATTAAATATCTCCATTCGTTTTTAAGTTTACCTAAATCCACAACTTGATGAACCTCTACTTCATCATTTTCATACTCTTTACTAGTCCCACAAATCTCAGATAAACTTTCTACTAACTCTGTATTATCCCAATTCCTTACGTCTAACTGTACGAACTTTTGGCTTTTTTTTATTTTCATTTTCTTCACTCCTAGTTTTTAAAGGATAATGGATATTGAGTACTCCTAGTTGATTTAGATTTGTTAATTACAACCCTATGGTTTTTTGTTGATGTATCCTTAGTGCTTATATTAGAATCATAACTCTTAGCATAGTGAACCTGAACTTGACCAGAGTTGTCCTTAGTTGTCCACTTATTATCATAGTTGGCCATTGTATCTTCTCTTAATTTTTTCACATCAACATCTTTTCCATATTGAGTAGCCGTAGCTGATGATTTTTTCTTAGAATCATATTTATGCTTATTGTACGCATGCTCATTAATAAAGCTCGCTTTGTTTGATCCCCCATTCAATTTATATGGTACAGCATTTATTTTGGTTTTTGGATTCTTTGGCTTCTTTTTTTTAAGAATGTCCATTGTCATTAATGATGCATCTGATTCGACAGCTGTAATATTACCGGTTATATCTGTTGAAACCATTAACTTTACATCTAAAGTTGTCCCATCTTCATACATGGGGTTGTATATAACTTCACTTGTTGTATTCTTTTCGAATGCTTCTTCTTCATGAAGTATATCTAATCCATAAAATTCTATGGTATCTAATAATTTTAATCTCTCAAACTCCGCCCAATCCCAATCATCTGTTTCTTCTGCATAAGAAGCATTAACACTACTAAACATGAATACTCCTACTAATAATAGTAAAACTAAAAAACGATTCTTTAACACTTTTGCATATCTCACTTTGGGTTATATTGGCAACAAATACAAATTATACCACAAAAATAATACTTATGTATTATTTTCATTAAAATCAAAAAAATTACAACAAAAAAATCACCAGCGAATGGTGACCTATTATTCATTTGGTATATTTAGCTACAATCAATTTAACTTCTTTTCTCAAGTAATCGTCTACTGTAAATTCATTTAGGAATGTTCTACTTTTAATCCACAGTCCTCCACGTACTTTGTTATTGTGTCCATTCCTTGTACTAGCTGTTGCGACAATGGCACTACGAGTACCAACCGTTTCTGTAGAAGCATTAACGATTACATTAGAATGAACTTCTACCCCATCCAATCCACTCATATTGAATGCACTACGTCCACAATTTTCCACTCTATTCCCACTAATATAATAATCCTTGGTGTATCCTAATCCCACATAAATTGTACTTCCATCAGCAGTAGCATCACTTACATAAACCACTTCATTTGTAATTCCATTAACTAAATTATCTTTAACTGATACATTGATACTGTAGTATCCCATAACAAAACGAGAAGTGATATTGGAGATATTCCCTCTAATTAATACATCCTCACAGAATGATAGATACATTGTCTCTGCATTTGAAACACCTTCAAAAATGTTATCAAGGATTTGAATGTTTTTCACTCTTGCAGTTATTCCATCTTTAACCCAACCCACAATATAGATATCTCTAGTTTTAGACCTGATAAAATTATTTCCTTGGATTACAGTGTTTCTACCTGACTGTGCTTTTCCTGCATCGTATGTACCATTTCCATTAGGATTTGAATATCGTATACCGTAATCGCAATTAATAAACGTGTTATTTCTGATCAATGTATTTTCAAACTTGTATGGTCTTACACCTGCATAAGTCATACCATCGAAAATGTTGTCATAGATACGAATATTTTTCATGTATAAATCTGCAACTGCACCATGATTTCCAACACCTGCAGGATAAGCAGGATTATTTGCACTTGCTCCAAAGTAACAATCACGTACTGTAACATTCTCACAAACTTGAGCATCAAAAGAACCAAAGCTATTGAAACCTGCTTCTGTATGATTTGCAATCTGAATAGCTTCACGCATATAAGAAGCACCGTCACCATCGACTGTGTAGTTAATGTCATAACCTTTAAACTTACAACCTTCAATCAATACGTCTTTACATCCGTTAATATCCATCGCATGAGCACCACGTACATCTATTATCTCAACATCACGTATAACAATATTCTGACCACGAGCAAGCCCTATAGCATTATAATGTTTATAACGAGCTGTAAGGTTTCCGTCTAATGTTCCACCCTCAATAGTGATATTTCCGTTTCCGTCATAACCTGTAAAGCTATCGCCTGTTCTTCCATTAATAAAGAATCCAGCATTATGATCACGTAGTAGCCTTGCCCCTTTATCCATGATAATCTTTGTATTCTTAGTTAAATACAATTTATCCGTTAGTCTGTAAGTACCTTTAGGAATAATATACCGCCCCGGCTTCATCACCAGCCTCTTCCACTTCTTTTTGCCAACGTGAATACTTCTTGGATTTACCAAGGTTTATCGTTAGTAATATAGGTGAGTGAATGCTTTAGCCATTATTTCCATATTAGGCTCATTAGCATAAGTAATTTTACAAGGCGGTCTATCTTCTTTATTTGTTTTTGCACTCCATGGAATTTTTGCGTTTTTTAATTCTAAGCAACCTAATTGACGCATTTTCTTTATAATTTCTGATCTATCCTTATCAGGAAATAGAGCTTCTAATTCCTCGATTGTAGATAATATTGTTTTTTCTTCAAGTAATTTTCCTTCATCTTTGTAAAGGTGTCTATGGAAGTTAAATATTTTCAAACTTTAACGAACATAAATACTGGCTGTTGTGAGGTAAATAGAAAGTTTCCTTATTATTTAAGTGATTTTTTACAATACTCGGCAAAATATAAGTACTATTTGATTTATACAAAAAGCTCGGTTAGTCAAAAAGCCGAGCTTTTGTTACTCTATTTTTTCCATTTTTTAAAGCATTCATAATAACATTCGTAAATATTTTTCGAAGTTAACTCCTTCTACTTTAGGAATTTGCTCCAAGGAGGAATCATTGATAGCCTCTGTCAGGAATGCCACTGCGAGCTGTACGGATTTTTCTAGGTTCTCTCCACGCATCATGCTTCCCATAATCACAGATGCAAATAAATCACCAGTACCTGAATAGCTTTCACCGTTATACTGCGTCGCACTATAAAAGGTTCTACTTCCGTCCAAATACATATTTCCGATAAACTGCTTCTCTGTATCTGCTGACGGTGGATTCATTCCAGTGATGATAACCTGAGCTCCCGTTTCTTGCTGCAACATATTCCCTGCTTCTTCTATCGCTTTAATATAGTCCTCTTTGTTAGAATAGCTATCCAGCTTTTCATAAGACAATCCGGTTAATAAACAGCACTCTGTAACATTTGGTGTAATGACATCTGCACGCTTCACCAGTTCTCTCATAAGTACCAGTAATTCATCGGTAAAAAGTTTATAGACTTCTCCTATATCCCCCATTACAGGATCAACAAGTAAAATGGTTTCTTTTGTATAAAATTTATCTAAAAAATGGAAAATATTATTAATTTGCTCTTCACCAGTAACGAAGCCGGTATAGATTCCATCAAAGGTTACATTAAGCTTGCTCCATTCTTCTATGAAGTTTTTCATTTTGGATGTAAAATCTTCACAAAAAAAACTTGGATATCCGGTTTGCGCAGTCAATATGGCCGTTGGTAAAGGGCATGCCTGCACGCCCATGACCGAAAGAACCGGAATTGCAGCTGTTAATGAACATTTTCCAAAAGATGATAAATCCTGTAGTACAGCAACTTTTTTCATAATAACCTCCATATGGCCTATCCACTTTAAACTTTATTTATCTTATCATAAATCAGCTAAAAACAGTCATCTCCTCTCTCTTTTCAATATGTATAAAATCTGTATTTTTTATCAACTGACCTCATAGTTTTTTAATAAATTGACACTTTTATAGACACCAGTCTTTTGCTAAAATCATAGGAAAATTCTAGTTAGGAAGGTTTACAGATATGCAAAATACACAAAGTTATTCAAGGTCAAGTCAAAAAACTATGGATTTAATTATTACCGCAATGTTGATTGCACTTGTGTTCGTATCTACATTCTTTTTGAATATTAAACTGCCAATTGCCGCAAATGGAGGGTTAGTTCATCTAGGAACAGCTATGCTTTTTATTGCATCTATTTTATTTGGTCCTAAAAAAGCAGCTCTTGCTGGTGCGATAGGAATGGGGTTATTTGATATAGTTGGAGGGTGGGCATTGTGGGCACCTATCACCATTGTGGCGCGTGGTTTGCAAGGATATATAGTTGGTAAAATCGCTTGGTCAAAGGGTCGCAACGGTACTAGCATTGCTCTCAATGTAATAGCAACAATCGTTTCAATTCCATTTATGATAGCTGTCTATTATATTGGTGAAGGGATTCTATACGGTAATTGGATTGCACCTTTAGCTTCGATACCTGGAGATCTCGTTCAAAATATATTAGGAATTATCGTTGCCGTTCCAGTTTGTGTGGCTTTGAAAAAGGTTCCTTATTTTAAGTAAATTCGCTATAAAGGTAAACGTCAAGTAGCCCCCAAATACTACATGGATTGTATTTAGGGGCTATGTTTTGTTTGCTTCCCTTTTTATCGGTACTCTTCATGCAGAGGGTAAACTAGATGACCACGACAAGACTTTATCTATTTCTTTTTTTCATTCTTAAGTCTTTTAACGTGAGCTCTCATTTTATCTAATTCCTTTTGTTTCCCTTCTTCATCATTTGCCAATGCAGAAAATAAAGCTATCGTGCCTAATTTGTCGAATTCTGCATCTCCAGATCCACCCACCTTTAGTAAAACTAAAGTATAGTTCCGTAAACGCCTTAGCCATTAATTCGTAGTTAGGTTCATTTACAAAATAGCCATTTCCTCGAAGTTCTTTTCTTGGTTTACTCTTTTTCACATTAGAATAGTCCTTTCAATTAAACTATTTATTCTTTTCCTTATACAAAAACAGCCTACTTTCTTCTTTGGCTATACACTCGAAAAGCTTCCTTCTAAAATATTCATTAATATCGATATTATCCGCTGAAATAACTTCTACATCGGCATATCAACATCATTAAGATTAATTTTCTTTGACTTTTTACCCAATCAATATCACTCTCCTGTCCTACATAATAATCTCCAAACAAAATATCTTATATTCACATTTCACTAAATTATCTATGAAAATAGTAACGAGTAAAATTATAGAAAATAAAAAATCACCAATCGTATAGACTGGTGATTTCTATTCATTTTGTATATTTAGCTAAGATTAACTTCACTTCTTTTTTCAAGTATTCATCTACTGTAAATTCATTTAGGAATGTTTTACTCTTAATCCACAGTTTTCTTTTTGGTTTTGCTTTAGTCATTTTTTCACTCCCTTACATCTACCCCAACAATATCCTCAAACTTCACCCTAATAATATGTCCCTTCTCATTTTCCAACTCTAAATGTATCATCTTTGTCAAAGGATCTAACCTATGTATCATTCCTGTATATTCCCAATCAAATCCATCTTCCCAAACAGTAAACATTACAGGTGAAGCAAACTCCATAGCAGTGTGTATCTTGTCCTCAAACTCCTCTAACTGGTACTCATCTAATATTGGCTTTAATTGACGGTAATAATCCTTATTTACATCATTAAGTAATTTAACGTATTCGGCCATTTTAACTTTCCTCGATTTTTTATAGACATAAGAACATCTCCATTTCATTCTATAAATACATTACAGAACATTCGTTCTTAATTTAGTCAAAAAAATGAAGTGGAAATTTTCCCTTCTATATATAACGGAAATATCTTCCTGTAAAAGTCTTTTAATTAACTTCTCCATGTTTATTCTCCTTCTTCTGTTGCTATTCCAAGTCCTTCGATGTATATGAATTCTTCAGTATATCCACCAGGGATTAAGTCAGGAATTAAATCAATCGGAAGTATGAAATATCCCAATGCACCAAAAATTACTGTTTTTGCCCAAACAGGAGTGGTTGGCTTTTGAAGTGTGTAAAACAATAGTAAAGCTACATAAACCACTTTAACCCCTGCTTTTTTGCCGAATTTTTTAATCTTCTTCCAAAATGAGTCTTCAGAAAAAACATCTAAGTATTTAGTTGTATCTTATTATAATCTCTCCCTATTCATCATCAATTTTTTACCATATTAACAGGATATTACCCTAATTTTATCCAACCTTCTACAATTCATCAAATCTTTACATGATTAATACATTTATTGAACTTATCTATTTTATAATTAAATTACAATTTAATCATTCACATCATATGGAGGGTACAATTATGGAAATAAATGAAAGGCAACCATTTGAGTCTTTTTTATCTCCTCGTCAACTTACTGAGCTAAAAATCTTATCTATTAAAACAAACATAGCTTTCCATGAATTATTAGCAATGCCATCAATAGTCTCACTTCTAGAGAAACTGAACGATACTACCGAACTAAATGATGAGCTTAATAATAAAGAAATGATATTAAGAAATAAAGTTTTCATTAATAAAAATAAAGAAGTATTAAAAAAGACACAAAAAGCACTCGACCAATTAGGTTAAGTGCCTTTTCTATGTATTACATTCTAAAAAAGAATAAGTCATCACTTGGTTAAAGTGGATGTCTAGTTTTTCTTATGTTTCCATCCCTCTCATTACATAATAAAAAGCCACCCTTTTGGGACGGTTTGGATTTTGTTAATAATAAAATTTCAGACTTAATGTTTCCAAAACACTTAAAATATTTCTTGATAAGCCCACAGTTGATGGTTATTGAGTAAACGACTATTAGAAGATCACCGATAATAAAGAATAAGATGGTCGGATAATAACCCCTCCATCTCCTCCAATTGCCCCATTTAACCCTGCTAATAAAAAAAGCTCAGTAAATACAAAATGCTTTTATTCTTCAATGTTTTTTACTACAAATTATTCCGATCCTGTTAAAAAAGTATGCAAAAAAGCACTCAAGTTATGAGCGCTTCCTGTGTGGTTAATATTAATGAATATCTCTCTTCTTGAACCGTCCACCCCGTACTTCCGCAATATTTGCCATTGCTAAGAAAGATGAAGGGTCGATCTCTTCAACAATTGTAGTTAACTTGGATTCTTCAAGTCTGGTAATTACACAGAAAATAACCTTCTTGTCTTCTCCAGTAAAAGCACCCTCACCATGTAAGTATGTCACACCTCGTCCTAATCGGCTATTGATTGCATCACCCATCTCTTTTGCTTCATCGCTAATTATCCACACTGACTTTGTTTCTTCCATTCCAGTAATAACAATGTCAATGGCTTTAGCAGCAATTACATAAGCTAAGATTGAATACATAGCTCTATCCCATGTGTAAACGAATCCGGCAGAACCAAGTATAAATAGATTGATGAACATAACAATTTCGCCAACAGAAAAAGGCACTTTTTTACTTATTACAATCGAAAGTATTTCTGTACCATCAAGAGCACCACCGTTACGAATTACTATTCCCACACCTATACCTAAAAAAATACCGCCAAAAATTGTAGCAAGAAGGATATCTTCTGTGAAGGGCGGGATAGGATGAAAATATGTCGCAAAAATGGAAAGCATTATAATCCCATATACAGTAGATATAGCAAAAGTTTTTCCGAACTGTTTATATCCCAGATATACAAATGGTAGGTTCAAAAGGAATAGAAAGATTCCCAGTTTTATACCGGTAACGTGAGAAAGCATAATAGAAATACCTGTAATGCCTCCATCAATTACATGATTGGGAATTAAAAAGATTTCCAATCCAGTGGCCATTAGCAAAGCACCAATTGTAATAAGAATGATCCGTTGGATAATTATCAAACGAGGTAACTTTCTATGCTGTTTTTTTAGTGCTTCCGTCAGAAAAATCACACCTTTTATTATTTATTTATTACTATTATACTCTAATATTAAATCAGGAAAAATAACTTTGAATATAGAAGTTCCAACTTTGTTACATCTTCCTAATTTAGCCAAAATAAGACCGCTATTCTTGTTAGCGTTTGATTGTTGTTATTGGTTTTCACATCGTTACACAAGCACCAGTTCTTCTAATTCTGAGAATTCCATTCCCTCTAAAAGTAGAGCCATTTGCACAATCGTTAGGTGCTGTAGCAAAGTTACCTGATAAGTCCACTAACCAATCAGATGAACGCCCTAATACTGACGAAGCATTGATAAGACTCACATATGCTGAAGCGTAACATCCTGAAATAGCTCCTGTACCTGATTTTGCAGTTTGGATACAATACAGAGCTGAACCTGTCTCTAATATAACATTGATAATGGCGATTCTTCTGAATGTGTACTTAATAGCAGATATGTATATCCCTGCATTGACAGGGTTTAGTATGATTCCGCCATTTATATTAATACGGCATAAGAGTGAACCAAAATCCCCGCCTGCTAACATCCAATAATCGCCCCTAAGGTGTTCAAAAACATAAGGGTATAAATAGAATAAGGTTCAATATATATGTAGTAATACCTTCAGAAGAAAATGGAAGTATTGATTTCTAGTGAAAGGTAGAAAAAGAAAAACATACACCCATTGAAAATGCTTAAATATTTTTGCGCCTTTAATAAAAATACAATTTGAAACACAATAAATAATAGTACATAAATAAGTATACAAAACCGTCAGTTAAGCAGATAGAATACGTTTCCTACTTTACATTTAAAACTAAGACTATATCATTTTTGAACCTAATTCAATGTGGTCACAATCACTCCGTCCATATTATTACCAGATATTTCATACTGTTCATTCGCTGGTACTTTAACTTCAATTGTCCCGTTTTGAGAAATGGGATAATATGAAATTGTATATTTTTTCCCTTCAACACTAATAGAAATGCTCTTTTCATCTTTTAAATAATCCAGATATTCTTCCAAAGCTAAATTCATTTCCTGCATAATCGCACTGTGAGGCAAGCCGACATAGCGAATATGCCATGGTTCATATTGAATTCCTGTAATGTCCGTTTTATTCGCGGGATAGCGTAAGATAAAGCCGTTTTTCCAAGCATTTTCTTCTATCCACTCTCCTTCAGGTGCTTCTTTCATCTTCATTTGAGTAGACCCTACATCGAGTGCTAATCCTAAATTGTGTTCGCTATGCCCGGCTGGCAAAGCATAGTCAGCCCCCATCTCCTTGTACAGTCTGTTTTGCTCATCAAAATCTCGATAACCACTGCTAATTAAGAAATTACTAACCCCATCCTCTTCAGCCGCAGCTATCATCTCCGAAAATTTTTCAGCTATTTCTTCTGATAATTTTATTTCATTATTAGGTAACTGGTATCCGGCAGTTAACCCTTTGTGTGTAAATAAATTTATGATATCCGATTGTATGCCAGCTTGTTCAACAGCATATTCACTGTTAACCAAAAGCAGATTCCCTTGATGGATCTGCTCTTCTGTAATCTCAATCTTTTGAGAATTTTCAGGAGCTGTATTATCATTTTGTTCATATATTTGATCCTCTACTTTATCTTGGGATATCGGTAATATCTTAAAAATAAATACTAGAATTGATGCAAAAACCAATAAAAATCCCCACTTTTTCATTTTTAGTCTCCTCCTTGATGTAACTTGTTTATAGGATAGGAAAAACTTTTAAAATAAAAAGTGGGGTAAACATTAAATTTTTCTTAAATTTTCACTTGGATCTTATTATTAAACTTCTTAGGAATCCGCTATTGGTAATCGGACTTCAAATATAGTGCGTATTAAATCACTTGCGGCGGATATTGTCCCATTGTGTTGCTCTACAATATTCTTCGCAATGAATAAACCGAGACCTGTACTATTTTCTTGATGAGTTCGTGCTTTGTCACCAGTATAAAGCATATCAAAAATATGAGGCAGTTCATCTGGAGGAATGGCATCCCCATAATTGATAACTTGAATAACCACTTCCTCTGAATCAATAAAACCGTTGATATCCACATACTGCCCCTCATACCCATAGCGATTTGCATTAACCAGAAGATTTTCAAACACACGTGCCAATAACTCTCCATCACCCATAATAGATAAAGGGGAAGTGATATTCATTCTTGCTATCAAATCATTTTTCTCAAAGACAGGGTACAACTCTTCTTTCAATTGAACAAGTAGCTCACTTAAATCGATTTGTTTTTTTTCAACTGGTAACATCCCATAATTCATCCTAGTTATTTCGAATAATTCATCAATTAACCTTTCCAAGCGTTGAGATTTGGTAAAGGCAATCGTTAAATAATGCCTGATCTGATTTTCAGTCAAATTATCATCCTTAAGGATTAAATCTAAATAACCTAACACAGAGGTAAGAGGTGTGCGCAAGTCATGAGCCAAATTAACTACTAACTGCTCTTTACTACTCTCCGAAAAGTCACCCCTTTCTATGGCTTGTTCCAATTTTTCACTTGCCAGATTAATGCCTTGTGCAATATCACTAAATTCATCATTTGACAATATTTGAACTCGATGCTTAAAGTCACCCTGAGCGAGATAATGAATTCCTTTTGAAATCTCATTGAAATAGGCAGAATAGGGTTTTGTAAGTAAAAAGAAGAATAATATCGAAAGCGTGATAAATACAAGCAAAAAGACGTTAAGGTCTCCAATATTTTGTATGATTTTGCGAAAATAAGCTAGTGTATCTCCATAATTAACATTTGTATAATAATACAATTGGAGTACTTTAAAGAGGAAATATGTTATGACGCTAGACAACAACATGCTTAAGCCTAACAATATGATCATTTTTGAACGAAAGCCTCGCAGAATATTACCCATTGAATTTATAACCTACCCCCCATACAGTTTTTATCAATTTGTTTTTTCGTTTATCCTCTTCAAGTTTTTTCCGCAAAGTGCGAATATGAACCATTACGGTATTCCCACCTTCATAGTATGCATCCCCCCATACCTTCTGAAAAATATCTTCTGCATTATAGACTTTATTTGGATTACTGGCTAATAAATATAAAATTTTAAACTCTTTCGGTGTTAACTCAATATTCTTACCATATAGAGTAACTGTACGTTGTTCAGAAGAAATCGTTAATCCTCCAAATTCCAAGTTTATATCCTGTTTGTATTTAGGTTGATTCAATTTCATAAAGCGCCGCAGCTGTGCATTTACCCGAGCTACCAATTCAATGGGTATAAATGGTTTCGTCATATAATCGTCTGCTCCAATCACGAGTCCCTGCACTTTATCAAAATCAGACGTTTTAGCGCTCAAAAAAATAATTGGCATATTATGTTTTTCGCGAATACGACGGGTAACTTCATATCCATCCATTTTCGGCATCATAATATCCAAAATCAGTAAATCAATTGGTTGGCTCTGGATAACATCAATGGTTTCTTGCCCATCCGATACCTTAATGACACGATACCCTTCTTTCTCTAAATGTATAGCAACCAAATCAGCAATCTCAACATCATCATCAGCTATTAAAATTTTTATATTTTCCATGTATTCCACCCCTAGAAAAAGTTATCATTAATCGTCAATAAGTGTTGCGAAGTTGTATCGTAAAAAATCGGCTGTTTTTGCCGAGTTCAATTATCACTTGTTTATTCCACAAGCTGCCCGATTATTGAATATAAGTCTTTGTAGCTCGTAACGCAATACCCCAAGTTTAGTATCCGGCTACCTGTTCAGAAAAAAAAGGCTACGAATTCTTAAATAAAAGAGGGAGTATCAATTTCACGAAAGGACCCAAAACGGGGTGATCCATCATTAACAAATTTGTTAAAAAACGTAACATCACCCATTAAGGTGGAAATGTTACAGCTTTAATATCCAAGATTAAAGTGAATCTAAGATTCTAACCCTCTTTCTCTTTTCCTTCAAATATTACTTATACACCTTTACCTATCTTTAGCATTTGCATAGATGGTACTACTCGGGACACCTGTCATTTTCACAATATCATTAACACCGATTTTATTTTCTTCTCGATTACCAAAGAGATCCAATGCACGTTCTAAGTTTTTCCTTGGTTGACCTGTTCTTTCCATATGTTTCCCTTGTCCTTCTGCTGTTCTTTCGATCATTAATTCCCTTTCAAACTCAACAATTTCTCCTAGCATTGTGAACATTAACTTCCCTGATGGAGTTGAGAAATCTATTTGCTCTAAGAAAACAAGGCCGATGCCGTTATCCTCTAATTGGCTAGCAACGTTATGTAGTTCTATGACTGAGCGAGCAAGTCTATCTATTTTAGTTATAATTAGCTTATCTCCTTCTCGCAAATACTCTAATGCTCCATGAAGAGCTATTCGATTTGATTTTGCATCAGATTGATTTTCCTTAGCCATATCCCTGAAGTGATTCAATTTGATTTTCAAGTATTTGTCCAACTGTTGAAACTACCCAATTAAGGCCTTTTAAAGCACCTCTGTCTAAAAGACTAATATGTTAAATCATATACTAACTTTAAGACACTTTACATAAACATTTAGATTAACCATTAATTGTGAAATCCGCGTTATATAAAAGTTAATATACTCTTAGACAGTTGTTCAAAATTTAATTGCATTTTCTATTGACTAAACGTTCATTCAATAATAAAATAAATCTGAAAATTCAGTGATTAAAAAGGAGGGGTTGCATTGGATTTACATTTCGAGGTTAATGGCAAGGGTCTTCCTGTTGTTCTTATTCATGGTGGCGGGGTTGATTTGAGGCAATGGACATTTTTAGCATCTCTTTTAACTAAAAATTACAAAGTGATCGTTTTTGATGGCCGTGGTGCCGGAAAATCCCCATCCCCCATAAAACATGCAAACTATGTAGAGGATGTTTTGGCACTAATGGATTACCTGGAACTTAATCAGGCAACGATTATAGGTCATTCCTTGGGCGGACAGATTGCCACTGATTTAGCCCTTAATTATCCAGAAAGGGTATCGAAACTTGTATTAATTGCTCCTTCTTTAACTGGTTTTCCCTATTCAAAGGAGTTTGAAAAATATCATAACAAGATATTGGAAAGTGCCCCCAATATAGATAAGATGTTAGAGCTTGCCCTTCATTCACCAACATACCAAGTTGTTATCGATAGTCCGCACAAAGATCTCACTGTCCAAATGCTCAGGCATCATTTCGGGCGCATGCTTAAGTGGCCCGCTGATTTCTGCATGATATGGCCGCGGCCGCCGGCAATGGAACGATTAGAAGAATTGAACACCGAAACTTTATTTTTTATCGGCAAAAAGGACTTGGCAGATAATTTCCGGGTTGCCGATTGTTTCCAAAAGGTTCCAAACATCCGTTTCATCGAAATAGAGGATGCCGATCATATGCTGCCCCTCACCCATTCTGAAATTTTATATCAAGAATTCACTGCTTTTATGGAGGATTGAAGATAAAATGCCACGTACACCCGAAGAGAATGACCGTATTCGCCAAGCATCCAAAGAAAAAATTCGCGCTGCAGCCATGGAGTTATTTATAAAACAAGGCTATTACGCTACTTCCATAAGCGATATAGCCAAGCATGCGGGCATTTCGAAAGGGTTACTCTATAACTATTATAAAGGAAAAGAAGAACTGCTTTCTGAAATGGTCGAGGCCAGAATCAAGGAGGTGGCGGAAGTCATGGAAGAAGCTTTCACCTTAAATACACCTCGTGAACAGCTAGAACATATAATCAATGGTGCCATAGATAATATCCACCAAAAGCCAGAAGTCCATCGGTTCTATCTACACCTTCAAACTCAGCCAGAATCAGATGAAGAGTTGATAAAATACAGTCATCTCATAATTGAAGAAAATGCTAGACAATTTGAGTTTCAATGTAAAATATTTGAAAGTATGGGTGAAACGGAACCAAGGAAACGATCGTTATATTTTTCATCTGTGCTACAAGGAATTATGTTGATGATATCCACCTATCAACAGGGATTTCCGATAGAAGAAATAAAGAACCAGATTATAAGCGAGTTTTGTAACTAATCTTGAATGAAGATTTAAAGAGGAACTTCTACAGCTAAAATGGAGAAAAAAGAGAATCGTCATTGACGGTCTCTTTTATGGGAAGAACTATTATTGATACATTCATCTCGAACATGGATCAAGCCGACATATTAGCGAAAGCCTTAATATTTCTCCCCCTATCACTCATCGTCTGCTGACTACTTTGAAAATGGACATTATCAGCACCAGTTTTCGGAGCTAAAGGAAAAGTCATTGGAGCTATCTCCATTTCCGGGCCTTTCTTTCGCTGGCATGAGGAATCGATGGCACAACATATCTCTTTATTGTTAAAAACTGCTGAAAGTATTTCAATTTCCCTGCATTAAATTATTTCAAAATATCACAGAAAAAAATCTCTTCAGAAACCTAACTGAAGAGATTTTTTTCGTGACGACCCGCTTTAACCCAAAACGATAAATGAAGACGATAACTCTGCCCATCTATTCTACTAACAGAATACCGTCGGCAATCGGGCGTTCACCTGCTGTATCAGATGGTCTTGTGACTCGGTCATCCCCAACTGTCATGGTCGTCGATCCGCCGCCGTCAAGATTGATGGCATCGACTGCCCCTAATGACTTCATGACTTTCGCACTTTCTTCAAAATTAGCCCCCACGCTCCATCCGGGTGCGCGTCCATCAATGGTGACAAATAATAGATTGCCATTCTCTTTGATTCCTGCAAGCGTTCTTGGATTACGACGTTCCCCAAAACGATAATAAAAGCCTGGATCTTCTTCCCAGTGAAAGCCTTCCTCTACTGCATTAATGGAAATTTCTCCGTTTTTCATTAATCGAGGACCTCCATTAATCATACTTGTGGTTTGGTCTAATTTTAATTGCCTTCCATCCCCGATGATTTTACTTTTCACTTGAATCTTCATTCCTTGTCGGGCATGGTCACGAAGCCACTCTGCCGCCTCCCCCGTTCCCGCAAGAACGGAACCACTGCTTGGAATGTCTCCCCCACGCTTGTTACGGATTTCCGCCACTACCCCGGCATGATTTACTACCACTTCCATACCGTCGCCCGATTCTGTCTTTTCTCCAAATACGGACGTATATTGGATAAGTTCACTTCCATCTTTACAAGTAAAATCATGTTTTGCCAGTTCTGTTGTCGTATCTCCTCCGACACCGCCACAATTGCGGATTAATCCTGGCTTCCGATTCAATCCATCCACTTCCCTAACCGCCCCATCAGATGAAGTAGCCTGAATTGACGTGGACACAGATGCAATATTTGCCTTCCCTTCAGCAGAAGATAAAATCAGAGCTGAACGTCCATTTATAGCTTCACTGACAAGTTGACCTTTGCTTGCGAATATACCGGCAAGATCGCCTGGTGTTCCATCCTTCTCTCCCATAACAAAGTATCCTGCATTAACTCCTGCAATAGCATCATTTCTATCAGCGATTTGGGTCAATGTTTCTTTTCCTGTCACTGCATCATTTGCTAATTCAGGCACCATATGCCCATTAAATCGATCCTGATCCACTTCAAGGACGTTCACTACCCATGGTCCTGTTGTTTTCTCTCCGTCTTCACCCGTATACACGGTCCGAAGTCCCGAATATCCCTTTTCAGATAACTTGTTTTTCATTTCGGCTGCATCCGCTTCCAGCTGATATTGACCGATGCGAACAATGTACCCAAGCGGTCCCTTTTTCCGGTCATCCACGGCCCGATCCGATTCTTTTATGATATGAGCCCTGTTGAAACCGTCTTTCTTTAAATTTCCCAACAATTCCTTTGCCTGCTTTTGTGTTTCAACAAATGCCACATCCACTGTGTAAAAGTCTTTAGAAGATGTTTCACCACGATTGATTTTGGTATACTTCACTCCTGGTGCTAGATTCATGGAAGTTCTTTTCTCCTGCAAATTTGGGGTTCCAAGCGGAAGCAAATGATTTTTCGTTTGCACTTGTGATTGAACATTCAATTTTGCTTGAACTGGAGTTTCGGGAATGGCATTTACAAACATCACAGATGCCAGACTAATAGAGGCGATAGGCAAAATTGGCTTTTTCCATATTTTTTTCATTTTTTCCTCCAATAAAGTTATGTCTTCCTTTAACTTTATTGGAGGAATGTGATGGAAAATTAAAAAAACTATTATATTTCAGTCAATTTTAAGTGAACAAAAATGAGCATAAATACTCGATAAATATTACAATTCAGATCTGTGAATGGATAAATTTGAGTATTTTGTCTTTGTATACAGTTATTCAAAAGTTTTGCTGGATAATCGTGAATAATATAAGATATGTGTGGGGTTATCTCCTAGGAGGTGAAATTTATGGAAACAGTAAAAAAGAACTTGTTGTTAATACCAATCATCTTGTCGGTTATCAATGTTATTTGCCTTGCTTCATTCCTTATTGGACTTAGTGTTATGAACCACCCAATTTCAAGCATATTAACTGATCTTGGCTTGTTATGCCCATTGATCGCAATTTCATCATTCTTCTATTTATTGATTAAAGTCAAAAAGCATTCCGCATTAAAGTACTTTCATTTCGTAAATGCGGTTACATTTCTTGTCCCCATATGTATTCTTACGTTTCTTATACTTCGATTCCTAAACGATTGGGATATTTACTTTTAAAATGACTGCTATTTTTTCATTCATATAAAAAAAGCCCTCATAGGGCTTTTTTTGCTAAGCCACTTTTAAGCAATATAGTTCTATTCCATTTCAAATATCATCCAAATAGTTTTGCAAAGGTATTTTCACCTGCGATGCCGTCTGCAGATAATCCATTGGCCCTTTGAAAAGCCTTCACAGCTATTTCCGTTCCGCTTCCAAAGATACCATCCATGCCATGTGGATTATGTCCTTCCAAATAAAGTGCAGCTTGAAGGATATAGGTGATATTCCCTTCCGCCCCTTCCCTAACATTAGGTGAAGCCGCTTTTGTTTGGGGCCCCCATATTCCATCAACCTTAATCTTTGCACCATATTGTTTATTCAATTCGGTTTGAAAACCCCTGATCAGCGCTTTTTTAGTATTGGGACCATAATATCCATCAACATCTATTTTTGTTCTATATCTGCTATTTAATGTCCTCTGAATGGACTTGATAGTTTGGTTGCCGCTGTCCTTTGCTGGTGTTTCTTTTACAATGACTTCGGATTCGACTTGTGTAGGTGGTGGAGTGGTTCCATTCACTTTTGATATCAGTCTAGGCTTTGTTCCCGCATTTAACTGAGAATAAGTCAGTCCGCCCGTCATATCCAAGTGCGGATAATCTTTAAAGCTTGACCAATCCCCGCCCCATGCAAAGCCCAAGGATTTACCAATAGCCGCTACACGTCTCCATTTTGCATCAACTGTCCATATGCCATTCTTTCCATCATCGCTGACTATGACATAATCAATGGCTAGTCCATAGTTATGATAAGATTGACCTGGCATCGCGTTGGTCACTCTCGGCTTCGATAAATCACTATAGTTTTTACCATCGTATATATAACCTAGGCGACCTTGACCATATAGCTTTGCTTGCTCTTCCATAGACCGATAACCTGCGCTGATTTGCACGAAAATGCCTTCTTTGTATGCCCGTTTAACCATTTCCAAAGCTGATTCTTTTACGACTGGATGAATTCCGCTGCCCATATTCTTTTCTGAACGATCCAATAAAGTTTCTAATTTAACTGTCAATTCAATCACCTCCTAATATGTTATGGTGCTAATTAGGAAATGCTTGTACAGCTACCTTGACGTTCCAAAAAAATCGCCCTTTTTATGTGGATCTAGTAAGCTTCATCCTTCTTAAATAAAAAAAGCACAACCCCTAATGGAATTGTGCTTTTTTATATTGGCTGTTTTCGCATACTTTGTTGCTATTTACGAAGTAGTGCAGTGTGGTTGATTTCCCCTCCAGGTGCTCGCTTTCCGCGGGGCGGGCGGTGAGCCTCCTCGGCGTAAACGCCTGTGGGGTCTCACCTATCCCGCTGCTCCCGCAGGAGTCTCGCACTTCCGCTCCAATCAACCTAAAATGGTTTCGTTTTAAAAACAACAATCTTTACGAAAAGGGCCTTTATATTAAAGTGGCTTATTCTGATCTTCCTTATCTTTTCCAATGACTTTTATCAATTCATCCAGCTTTTCATTTCTTTCTTGATCTAATCTTGTCTTTGCATTGATGAATTTTATGATCTTAATAATGAAATAAACACTTAAAACAATAAGTCCCAAATAAAACAAAATCGGTATGATTGCAAAAAGCCCTATTAAACTGCTTGCATGGTCCATGAATAATCCCTCCCAAATGTAAAATATAGTATTATTATACAGGAAAAACAAAGAAGGCGTCCGATAACGATTTATTATTACAATAATTATTTTGCGAAAAAAAACTGAAGCTAGTTATTAATAGCTCCAATTAGGGATCAGATAGGGTAAAAGAATATTCAAGGATTTGGGTCAGAAAAAGGGAGATGTTTAAGTTACCCATACAAAAACCCTTTATCTATTAAAATATAATATCATGACCATATATTTCTTAGCGATCTAATCAAAAAATCCCTCGTATTTCTTTTATACATGACCCCTTTTTATAATAAGGCTTTCCATATTATCAAGGAACGTTGTCGACCTTTTCCAGGTATAAGAGGTTCCTGTATACGAAAGACCGAGAGTTTCCAAAGTCTTGAAACTCCGCCAAGTGTATACCACTCTCCTCATTCCTGTTCAAGCTCAGACAATTTTCAGCTAAAGTGTAATTCTTTAATTCGAATAAGGTTAGTGTTACCATATAGTAAGTATATCTTCTAAATGAAGGAGCCAATCATGAATCCCAATATTTTATTGCGTAATAATGTAAAGATTAGAGGAAGAGGTACACGACCAATGATATTTGCACCAGGTTTTGGTTGTGATCAAAATGTCTGGCAATCAGTTGCAAAAGATTTCGAAGATGAATACCATATTATTCTATTTGACTATGTTGGGTCAGGTAATTCAGATATACAGGCATATAATGTGGAAAGATACAGTACTCTTGATGGGTATGCACAAGACGTACTTGATGTTTGTTCGGCATTAGACCTAAAAGATGCTATATTTGTTGGACACTCTGTTGGATGTGTGATTGGGATGCTGGCATCCATTAAACATCCTGAATATTTTTCTAAACTTGTCCTGGTTGGTCCTTCCCCTTGCTACCTTAATCTCCCAAATGATTATTACGGGGGATTCGAGAAAGAACAACTTTTAGGATTGATTGATATGATGGACAAAAATTACATAGGCTGGGCAACCGCTTTTGCGGGAACGGTCATGAGTAATCCAGATCGCCCAGAGCTTAAACGGGATTTAGAGAATCGTTTTTGTTCTACGGATCCCATTATCGCACGACAATTTGCGGAGGTTACCTTTTTTGCAGACAACCGTAAAGATTTAGCAAAAGTAAAAGTACCATCACTCATTTTGCAATGTTCCAAAGATGTTATTGCTCCGTCAGCAGTAGGTGAATATATTCATAAGCATCTTCCCGATAGTACATTGAAAGTGATGAAAGCAACAGGACACTGTCCACATATGAGTCATCCTGAAGAGACGATATTCTTAATTCGACAGTTTTTGGATAAATTTCCGACAAACGATTTATAGATAGAGATGGGTGTGAATTTTTGTGAATGAACAACTGAATGAGGCACCCTGCGGATATTTAACTTTATCAGAAGAAGATGATATTTTATCCGTTAATCAAACCTTACTTAAATTATTGGGGTATAATCTCGATCAATTGCAAGGGCAGCCTATTAATTATATCCTTTCGGCTTCAGCTATACTCTTTCATCAGCTTTATCTGGTTCCTCTGATTAAATTAGAAAATCAGATTGATGAAATATATATATCCTTAAAGTCTGTAGATGATGAAGAAATACCTGTGTTACTCAACGCTGTTCAAAGAGAGCGAGATGGAAGAACCATTATTGAGTGTGTGGTGATTCCAATGCGAAAAAGAAACGAATTAGAAAATGAGCTTCTTATAGCGAAAAAAGAGGCAGAGACCGCACTAAATGCTAGGAATAAGGCTTATGCTGATTTAGAGATTGCTCATGAAACGATGAAAATGCAAAAGAATAAGCTGATTGAATTGAACGAAAAAAATGAAAAATTCAAAGTGGATACAGAAAGAGAGCTGGGTCTTGCAAAAAAGATACAGGAGACACTATTACCAGTTCCTATTATTAATGAACATCTTGAAATTCAAGCGTATTATAAAGGCTCCAATCAATTATCGGGTGATATATATGGTTTTTACCAAATTGACGCCCAACGGTATGGCCTTATCCTACTTGATGTGATGGGGCATGGGCTTTCTTCTGCCCTAATAACCATGTCACTACATTCCATATTTGAAAGATTAATTTTAAAAGGTTCGGAAGTGAAAACGGTGATGAAGGAATTAGATGACCATCTTCATTCTTTATTCAAAAACACAAGTAAATCATCTCATTACTGCACTGCCGTCTACCTTTTAATCGATACTGATAAGAGAGAAATTAATTATATCAATGCAGGCCATCCATCCGTTCTTTTACAGGAAATAAACGGAAAACAATATGAGTTGCGTTCTAATCGGCCACCACTCGGGATGTTTGAAGATATACTTTTTAAAACAAATACCGTTACATACAATAAGGAAAGTATGCTGTGTCTTTATACAGATGGAGTTGAAGAACCTATAGGTTCAGACCGTTTATGCTCATTGTTAAAGACCTATTCCGCTGCCCCTTTATCTGCACTTAAGGAGGAAGTTATACAATCGCTTAGATATGAAGAGGACACTCTCCAACGTAAAGATGACCAATGTCTTATTTTAGTTAAACTAAAATAAAACATTGGGGTTGTGCCATCTGCTACATAACTAATCCAAGTTACTGTTCAATTTCTTGGGAGTTCGTATAGTGGATACTATGTTCGAAACGCCCTTCTATTTAGGGATTAACTTTAGTTCAATGAACTTTTATTTTCTATATCCCATGCTTAAAAACACTCAGCCATAATGGTTGAGTGTTTTTTTCATCTTTATATATTTCAGCGCTATTCCACTAATATATATCACGCATGTCCAAATAAAAAAGGCAGCCACTAGGCCTGCCTCTGTTGAACAACTTATGTCCAGTCATTCATTTAGTGATTAATGAAAACGGCGCTTGTTTTTTTTGCATTTGCACTTACATTTACAACGCTTTCCAGGAAACCATACTGTACTTGGGTCATTGTTCTCAAAACATTTTATTCTTTTTGGGTTTTTAGGAATCTCAACAGGGCCAGTTTCTGATTGATATGTAATTGTTTCTGATTTTGTCTTGGAATCATTATTTTCGTTCGCTTTCTCGTTGTTCCCACAGGCACTAAGGATAAGCACGAACAAGAGCAGGAAGGGTATGAATAGCTTTTTCATTTTGATTTTCTCCATACTGATATAGTGTAGGTTAAAAATATACCAAAAAATGCCTAATTAATAATGATATTCATTTTCAATGACTACATCAACATATTAATAGGAATGATAATCATTGTCAATAACTTTCGCCAGATTGCTAAACTCCGTGAACTAAACCGTCACCCCTCCTAGTCTTTTGTTTTTCTTCGTAAACCAAGTCTAGTAGTTAAAGGTGGATAGCACATTCAACGGATGCCGCATCCTTAGAAGTGGGATAAAATAGCTCGGTTCGTGTCATCATTTTCCGCCTGCTTCGTTAAATACTTGATATTGAAGTTTTTTCGATTAACTCTTATTAAAATAATGACAAGTAGTTGTTTACATAACTATATTATGGTTTAATCGTTGAGAAATCATATATGTTTGAACGAAAATAATGTGCGAAAATCGTTTATTCCTGGCCATAAAACTTGGGGAGATTTCAGTTTGCTTCCACATACTTTGGAAATTGTCCAGAATCATGGAAGATGAATTGATTTGCATTCAGTCTAAACTTTTAGCAACTTGTCCACACCTTCCATCAGTCCATGCATATACAATAGTAAGGAGGGTGTTAGGATGGAGATAAACTGTTGTTATGAAGCTCTCTCCAATGGACCTAATGTATTGGCTTTGGAAGGTAATATTGTTGGAATAGATCAATGGACTAATATGAATCCCCTTTTTCAAGATAGACTTAAGGGTGTGGAAGTCGTTTCAGAAGATGACCTGGAGAAAATCATTGAACTGGAACCGGATTTAATCATAGCGGGATCCGAGATGAAAAATATCGGAAAGCTAAATGAAATTGCGCCGACTGTTGTATTCACTTGGGGGAAATTAGATTATTTATCACAGCAAATAGAGATTGGAAAACTTTTAAACAAAGAAAAGGAAGCAAAAGAATGGGTAAATGATTTCGAAACGCGTGCAGAAACAAGTGGAAAAGCGATACGTGCAAAAATTGGTGAAGATGCAACCGTTTCTGTCATTGAAAATGATGCTAAAGAGTTTTATGTATTTGGAAATAATTATGCACGCGGAACAGAAATATTGTATCAAGCAATGGACTTGAAAATGCCTGAAAAAGTAAAAGAAAAGGCACTTAAATCCGGCATTTATGTCCTCTCATCTGAAGTGCTTCCTGAATATACTGGAGATTATATTATCTTTAGTAAAAACCCGGACGTAGTTAATTCATTTGTGGAGACCGAAACGTGGAAAAATATACCTGCAGTTAAGAACGATCGTATATTTGAAATAAATAGTAAAGCATCCACTTACAGTGATCCAATCACTCTAGAGCACCTTCTGGAATTTTTCGAAAAATCATTTCTTAACAAATAGTATGCAAAGAAGGAATTCTTTAAATGAGAATTCCTTCTTTTATGTGTTTTATACTTGTATCTTCGAAAAAACAAAAAGCACTTTTGCCTAAAAGGCAATCAAGTGCTAAATCCAACTGATATTCATATCAAATGATAAGACCTAAACTTTACCGTTAAGGTCATACAAAAAAACAAGCTTTTCTTATCCTCCACTAGTCTATCTTGAGGTATTCTTCTAAAATACTCTTATCATATTCAGTTTCAGGTAAAAGACCCAAACGAGTATATTCCCAAATAACCCTTCTTTCGTGATCATCTGCATCTGATAAATCTTCATAATCATAGTCAACCTTAAATTTTCCTGTACTTTCTAAAGTAAAAGTTAAATTGGTCCATTGTTCTTGATTATTATTTTTAAATTCATCTGATAATAATTTTAATTCATCTAATAATTGATACCATAATTTATCATATTCTTCTTCGTTTAAACTATATATTTCAGGTATATCATGACTATAAATAGGCAATTCACTATTAGGATTATAATAAAAAAAGAAAGCCATACCGGTACCGTCAGCAATTTCACCGTACATTAATACCTTTGACCATTCCTCTGGTATAGTTTCATTAATAGTTTGAGCTATTTGTTGATAAATACTATTAAGTTTAATTTCATTCATACTTACCTACCTCCTGCTCAATTTTCAAATGTCCATATCTCCAATATTCCTAACTGGTAGGGGAGGATTTTAGTTTCTTTGTTACTATGTCTGTCTTATCCTTGGAGTGTTACTTGGGGATTTAATATTTCTTTTCTACTTTCTCATATAACCAGTTTCTAGTATTTAGGATTCTTTTTTCACCAAATTAAAAGAGCGTATCCGAAAAAAACGATAAGCCCCTGAGTTTTATGCTTTTTGACTTAACCCCAAAAAAGACCCTGGATTCATTTACTTTTGATAGTCACTTGTAATCATCAACCATCTTTTCAACTTCATTGACTCTTATTCGATTGGTCCCATGAATTGAGTAATTAGATAAATATGCTCAATAAGTTTCACCTTTTTCAAGTTTTCCACATTCTCAGTTCCACCTAATCCAAGGAGAGGGGTATAACCAAAGCATTCATCAAAATCTGGTTCTCCATATTTATCAGCTGCTTCAGGATAAGGATTCCAATCTAAAATTTCTTCGTAAAATGATTCATCTTCTAAATCAGGAAAGAAATATTTGAAACCGGACGATATCCCTTTAATTTCACCCTTTCTAAAATTAAGTAAAATTAAATATTTATTATCTTCCCAAACAACAAGATCCCCCATTGATGTAGTAAACAATACTAGAGCATCCTCGTTTCTTACATATACATCCTTTAATAGTTCCTTATATTTTTCTGGGTTAACAATATTTAAATACCCGTTTAAAATACTACCAAAACCATATTTATTCCACACTTCTAATACTTGTTCAGGTATGTAACCATTGAAATTATTAATAGTTTCTGCTTGTGCTTTTTCAAATAATTTAAAGTTATCAAAAATGTTAGTTGACATTTTTATAATCACCTCTATTTCATTGTATTAATTTCACATTTAAGTATATTGATTTTTTATCCACTTCCGTCATACTAGCTGCAATAGTTTTTATTTGTTCATCTATAACATCAATTCTATATCTCCATTGCGAACCAAGGGATGAATTAACCCTTTTATCTCCCATTCCACCAATATCAAGTGGATTGCCACCCGCAATTTGATCTGGATTATGTAAAGCAGCCTGTTCATTTATCCATACTGTAGCCTGCTTTTCTGATTCTTTTCTAGATAAGCCTGTCTCCCTTAACTCATCAACTTTATCTAAATAAGCTTTTACTCTTGCAGCCTTTTGAGCTGCATTCCCTTCTAAAGCTCTTCCTTCTTCTATATATCTTTCTCTATTCTTTAAATACTCATCAATAGTTAAACCATTCAACCCTTTTTCTTGGTCTTTTAACTGTCTTGCGAATTCTTCTGTATTGTGTTTAGGATTTTGCTTGAACTTGACTTCTATTTCTGAGATTCTTTGGACATGGTACAAAACACCCATACCCTTTCCACCATCACTCTTCGCCGCAAACTTCTGCACGATATCCTTAATCGTCGTTTTATCAAATGTGACATGTTTATAGTTGTTTCCATACGCCGTCGCTAATTCTTCGACCCTAATCCGGAGAGGTACTTCCACCTTGCCGATTTCCCTGCCGAAGGCTTGAACCTTCTGAACCTGCTTTTGCGCAAATTCCTTGCTGTAAGGGATGAACTTTGTACCGCTTGCTACTTTATCGGCGACCTTCGCCGCACCAGCCACACCGGCGATGCCTAGTGCCATCAACAGCCCGTTCTGGCGCTGTTCCTCGGTTAGCTGGTTGCCGAACATGTCTTTGCCTGTGGCCGCTTCACCGAGGCCGTTGGCTGCGAGGAGTCCGTATATTCCGTATTCGGTTTTCTGGAGGAGGCTAAAGCCTTTTGTCGTTTTATAGGCATCTAGTGCGTGGTCTGCGGCATTAAGTCCTTTGGCCGTTTTGTATAGGGCGCTGCCGCCTTTGATGGCCCGTCCGGCCCAGCCGACGACGGGGATGAATCCAGCGGCAGCCATGGCGCCGGCGGCGATTCGTTCGGCATCGGACAGCTTGCGGCCCGTTACTGGATCGACTCCGGTTGAGGCCCTGATTGAATCATAATATCCCGTGAATTCCCCTGTAAAGGTTTTTGTCGTATCCCAGGCTTTTTCGTACCATGGGCGATTTTCGAGTTCTTCCATTTCCTGTTCGATTTTCCGGGCTTCGGCTTGCTGCTTTTTGAAGGTTTGATAGTCTTTCATCTGACCGGCGACTTCATCCTTCACTTGATAGACGTCACTGCTCTTGAATGCCGATTGATCGAACGTCATCGGCGATACGTTGCCGTCCTGTTTGGTGGCATCAAGCAAGGCACGGAAGAGCCCGACGGCCACGTTTTCCTGCCCGACGGACACATCATATTCCTCGACCAATTGCCGGTCGACATTCTCGACCTTTGTCACGGTGTCATCCAGCCTGTGCCCGGCCAGCGTGATTTTTTCATTAAAGTCCTTTTGATCGAACATATCAAGAAGCAAAATATCGTCAATGCTGTTCAGGATTCTTTGGAGATCATTCGCTTGTTCATCGACAAGCGATTTCGCTTGGTTGATGCCGTTGGACACTTCACCATCTAAAAAGGGAACCTCGACCACCGTATTTCCCGAGAGGTCCGCCTCTTCCAGACTGCCCGGTATGCCTTCCAAAAAACTGATTTGGGTCGTGAATAGTTCCATCCAGGCGTCCGCCACCTCGATTTGCGCTTCATAGAAGCTTTTGATGGCGGTAGCACCGGCTCCCTGAAACTCGTTATCAAGGCCGACAATGCCCTGAAATTCCTTTTTCAGGGCTGCGACTTCCTTCTTTAGATCTTCATATTGCTTAGCTCGCGACTTGGTTGCGGCCGTCAATGTCTCGGCTTCATATATTTTCATCTCACAGGATACCCATGTGAAGACGTATGAGAGATGGCTTCATCCTGTTCTTTTAATAAGTCAATGTTGGCACGGGTATCTTCCACATTTTTCTGGACGATTTTGATATATTGCTCGAAGACCTTCTCCAGGTTCGTTTCCCGATCGATCCATTTCGAAGTGAATTCCAATTTATTGTTGCCAAGCTCGCCTGCCGGCAAATTTCCAAGCGTGACTGTACCAAGTGCCGTCTTCACTTGATCGACTTGCTTCATTACGGCAGGATGATTCAGTTTGATTGTCGTCATTAAAACAACCGCCTTTTTAAATCGGATATTTTACTTTCCAGCTGCTCAAATGCCTCTTCGCCTTTGTTCAAAAGGGAGTCGGCTTCTTGGGCTATATTCCCCGCTATGCTAAGAAGCGTATTCTCGGCATTCAGCTTTGTAATCATCGCTTCGATTTTCCATTGGTAATCATCATAATCGTCATGAATGATACTAAACATCACATTATAAGCATCATGACGTGCATCCTGAAAGTGATCCGAACGGTTCCCTGTCCAGCTGCCACCAAGCTCAGGCTCTTTTATTTTCCTAATCTCGTTAAGACACATGCTCTGTTCTTTTATAATATCGTTTTTTGCATTTTCTAATCGTTCAATTTTCACATTTAAATCAGCTTTTTTACTGGAGATAGCAGAGTGTATATTACTCAAAATATCTGCATATACCATGAAACTCACCTCAGAAAACAGTATAATCCTACACTAACTGTCATATTTTTCTTATTTAACATTATAAGGATTAAAGTCCGAGAGTTAAATAGGGAGAAATATGCTATTTTATCAGTTGAAAGAGAAGTTTGGCATAAAAAAGTTCCTACATACCATATTCTTTATACCCGGCATTTTACCAATTTTAAACAAGTAAACCCCTTGGATTCACTATATAAACTTCCAACACTTCATTCAAATTGCCCTTGACTGTATCTATGCAGCAGGTCATCCCGAACAAATTCCCTGCAAGAGGAGGATAAATGTGACCGCTCGGGATGTATCAAATCACCAAAAGGCAAATCACCGACAAATTTAACTTCACCTTTAAAATCCTGTCCGGATTCAGCATCAAAACCGATGACCTTCACAAAGCAAGTTTTGTGTCCGGTTTTCATAAAATCAATTACTGTTAACACATGATTATGTATATCATTCATACTTTTTCCCCCAACCATGAAATCTTTAAATAAAAACATTTTTTACTAGCATTCCGATTAAAACAATTATGGTTTAGATCTCTAAGGTGTTAAAACATTGGAAATAGGCACTACTGCTTTCCATTATTTACTTTATTTTTCTATGTATTTTGTTCAATCTACCCTTATTTAGGTGAAGTTACATGAACTGATTTCTTCATTTATTTATGTTTTTTTCGTTTCCAAGCATGTTTATGATTTCCCATTACTTCCACCGAAGGTCAGTCTGATAGCCTCGAGGACCTTCCCTCTTCTATATAGATTTATAACCTGCTATAATCTAAGGATTGGAGGTGTGAGAAATGAAAGAAATCATCCAGATATTAGCTGAAATCGTCAATAATCTTCACGATTTCATCCTATTCTTTGTAAGTGACACATTAAATTCAAATGCAACGGACAAAGATTTGCATTTTTGGATAATGGGAATCATCGGTATCATCATATTTTTGTTCGTGTTATTTTTATCTAATTTAATTGCCCGGATGCGTTTTGGGATAACGATACTCTCTTTCCTTTATACCTTTACAGTCATGGTTGTTTTAGTATTTGCCATAGAGATACAGCAAGCCCTTACCAGCAGAGGAAATATGGAGTTTCAAGATGCGGCGATAGGCCTATGGGGGTTCATCGTATTTTTCATGGTTTTTGCTGTATTATCATCCATATTCCTATTTGTGAAGAATTTTTTCAAGCAATCAAAATAAAGGTAACGATAGGTCACCTTGCTTAAAACATTCCTAATACCTTTCAATAAATGGAAATTCGGGTTTTGTATTGGCGGGAATGATGGATTCTCTGCAGCATCATCTTAAATCGAAAGCAAGGTTACAGAGAAGCAAATATGATTTGAGGATTACTTCGATTCATTTTCATTGAATAAATCAACGCTGAACAGATTAAAAGAATCGTCGTCATTAATACGTTCCTGATCATTTCCTGATATATCAGGACTATTTTCCCTGCGGCGGCGATTTACTTCCCTTAATTCCGCTTCCAGGAATTCCGCTTGTTCGTGGGAAAGCTTGATCGTGATTTCATTATTTTGATCATCTGCAGCTTTCAAGAGGACATAGCTATCCGCAGCATTACGTAAAGTCACATTGCTTACTGTTAAGTTCATGTTCGCTAGTTCATATCTTGCCTTCATAATGTAAAAAGAACCTCCATCGGAAAATACCGGATAAAATAAAGTATATTAAATATACTCTACTTCAAGATATTTAAATATACAAATTCTTTGTTTGGAAAAGCCTTGAAACCTAAGAAAGCTACCTCCTTAAAGATTTCCGACAATAAAAAATTGGTGTGCCGCATCATTAAAGCTTCGTTCTTGAATAAGGGTACAGAAGGGGTTCTTCCCTTGAAACTCCAGAAGTTCTGGAACCAATTTAGCAATTGAATGCGAATTCGTCCCTTTCTTAAAAAATACTTGAATGAATTCAGATTGAATATAAACAATGGAACCCTCCATTAGTGGAAAGGTTCCATTTATTTTTATAATTCTTTCTCGATCGCTCTAGTAATATGGTATGGACCCATGCCTTTATTTGGAGTAATGACGGTTCTCAATCGCTTTGACGGATATACCGCAGAATTGAAACTTACTCCCGGGTCATACCCTATAAGGTGGTATTTGAAAATCGCGTCATTTTTTTACGGATCCATATACCATAGCCATAGTATTCCCCATCATCTTCTGTAGCAATATGGGTTTCCAATAAGAGATTGGTATATTCTTGCTTCAGTAACTGATTGGAAAATAACCCCTCCCAAAACCTGAACATATCTGATGTGGTAATATACGCTCCTCCATCCGCACTGCCTTTGATGGGAAGGGAATAAACGTTGGTTCTCCATGCTCCATTTTCTTCGTCTATGTACCCTAATGCAGTATTTTTAGGTAGCTGATCCATGGAAAAATAACCGGAGTTTTTCATTTCACAAGGCAGAAAGATGTTCTTGTCGATATATTCGGTAAATTCAAGTCCGGTTAGTTCCTCAACAATCAATCCTAATAAAATATAGCCTGCATTATTGTAATGGAACCTTTCCCCGGGTTGAAACATCATCACCTCATTTTGAAACATTGGCAGGAAATCTTTTAATCCTTTTACATGGTACATCGGATTATTCTGCCATAGCTCCTCAAAATCATCCATCACTTCTTCATCAAAGTAATCAGGGATGCCCGAAGTGTGTGTTAAGAGGTGATGTATGGTCACATTTTGATTGAAATCAGGAAACATGATCCTAACACAGTCTTTAAGTTTAGAATCGAACCTAAGTTTTCCTTTTTGTATTAACTGGCAAATGGCTATCGCGGTAAACAGTTTACAACCGGAAGCAATACCGAACTTTGTTTCTGTCGTATTCATGATTTCGTCCGCTCGATTGGAATAGCCATGTGCTGAACTATGAATCAGATCATCTCCCGCTTTCACACTGATTACACCCGAGAATTCAATTTCCTTTCCCGTTGCTTCAATATTCTTGGATATGTCCATATGTAGAGTCTCCCTTGCCGGTAAAATTTTCATTACTGAAGTGTTGGCAAAGGTGCTTGTTAGGTCTAGCAAAAAACCCGCATCTTATATGATGCGGGATAACTTATCTAAGATTTCACTCGTTATTTCCACCAAGTATCATAAACATTGATGGCTTCATTGCGTTTATGTTCGGTTTTAGTATACCATCCTTCGATGATTTCAGCTGCTTCCGTTCTGATTTCCTTGCCTTCAAGGTAATCATCGATTTCATCATAGCTAACGCCTAAAGCCACTTCATCAGGAAGTAACGGTTTGTCATCTTCTAAATCGGCCGTTGGTATTTTCGTATAAAGGCGCTCAGGAGCACCGACGAATTTCAGGATTTCTTTTCCTTGCCTTTTATTTAAACGGTATAAAGGAATGATATCCGCTGCACCATCACCATGTTTCGTAAAGAAACCTGTGATCGCTTCAGCTGCATGATCCGTACCAAGCACAACGCCTTTATACAGCCCGGCTAAATCATATTGCACCTTCATTCGCTCTCGTGCTTTAACATTTCCCCTTAAGAAATTCGATAGCTTTTCAGAAACTGCTTCTTCCACAGCTTTGATAGATGCATCCACCGCTTCCTTGATGTTGACTGTAACCGTTTGGCTTGGCTTAATGAATTTTAAAGCCAGCTGCCTGTCTTCTTCATCTGCCTGTACTCCATATGGCAAGCTTACAGCAACAAACTTATAGTCGCTGCCATTCGTTTCTTCATTTAATTCATTGACGGCGGTTTGGGCAATATAGCCAGCCAGTGTTGAATCTTGACCTCCGGAAATTCCAAGTACGAAGCTTTTCAGAAACGTATTTTTCTTCATATACCCTTTTAATAGATCAACACTTTTCCTGAATTCGGCTTCGGGATCGATCGTTGGTTGGACAAGTAATTTTTTTACGATTTCTTTTTGTAATGGACGCATTGGCATTTCCCCGCTTTCTAATAAAATAGATAGGTCATTTCGTTAGCATTCTTTCTACTTTGGCTTTAACTTCATCTATATTCCTCATTTTATTATCCCAACAATCCTGGCTTAGATCTACCGGATATTCTTCAGGATTAAGGGCACGAAGGTACTCCGGCCATAATACTTGGAGATTTTTTTGCGTGAAGGCCTTGATTTCATCTATGGTCGGCAATTCATAAATCAAACTTCCATCCTTAAAAATATCCACATGCAGATCAACCGCATCAAAATCCGTGACGAATTTACTTAGGAATGTATGGACAGGATGAAACATTTTTAATTTTTCCTGCTCCTGCGGCTTCTCATATTCCATCGCCAAATAATCACCTTCAGCATGATGGTTCACTTTATTGATGATTCGATATACTCGTTTTAGGCCAGGTGTCGTGACCTTTTCAGGGTTAGAAGAAATTTTGATGGTATCTCTCATATTCCCATCTTCACCCTCTATTGAAACCATTTTATAAACAGCACCCAGCGCTGGCTGGTCATAAGCCGTAATCAATTTGGTTCCGATGCCCCAAATGTCAATTCTTGCTCCTTGTTGTTTCAGATTGATGATTGTATATTCATCAAGGTCATTGGAAGCGACAATCTTCGCATCATGGAATCCTGCAGCATCAAGCATACGTCTTGCCTCTTTCGATAAGTAAGCTAAATCACCACTGTCAAGACGGACGCCAATGAAATTGATTTTATCACCCAACTCCTTGGCAACACGGATTGCATTCGGGATGCCAGAACGCAATGTATCATACGTATCAACCAAGAATACACAGTCTTTATGGGAAACAGCATATTTATGAAAAGCCGTATATTCATCTTTATAAGCTTGGATCATGGAATGTGCATGCGTCCCTGAAACCGGAATGCCAAACAGCTTTCCAGCACGTACATTACTAGTGGAATCAAAGCCAGCAATATAGGCCGCTCTCGCTCCCCAAATTGCGGCATCCATTTCTTGCGCCCGCCTTGAACCGAATTCTAGGGCAGATTCTTCACCGATGACCTGCTTGATGCGTGATGCCTTTGTTGCCACGAGTGTGTGATAGTTCACAATGTTAAGCAACGCAGTTTCTATGAGTTGAGCCTCACCAAGCGGTGCTTCCACCCGTAATATCGGTTCATTGCCGAAGACGAGCTCCCCCTCTTTCATGCAGCGGATCTCTCCCGTGAAACGGATGTTCATCAAATATTTCAAAAATTCTTCATCATAGTGCAGATCATTTTTTAAATAGTCGATATCACTTTCCGAGAAGGAAAAGTTTTGAAGGTAATGGACAATTTTTTCAAGTCCTGCAAAAATCGCATATCCGCTATTAAATGGAAGCTTTCTGAAAAATATCTCGAAAACTGCCTTGCGGTTATGTGTTTTGTCCTGCCAATAAGTTTGGGCCATATTAATTTGGTATAGGTCAGTGTGTAATGCGTAACTGTCATCGTTGTATTTTTTTTCCATGGATAGTTCCTCCCAAAAGAGAAGCATTCGCTTCCCTTCTATTCTGTTGCTTGAATCGAAATTATAGAATGGTTGCTCCAAGAGATCCTTTAAAATGTCCAAGCGCCCAATGGTGACCGGCATCATTGAACGAGGCCACTGCATGTTCATATACAAAAATTTTATAGCCTAAATTATAAGCGTCGATTGCCGTATGCAAAATGCAAATATCTGTACAAACTCCGACTAAATATACATCGGTAATGTGACGTTCCCGCAGGCGGATATCAAGGTCTGTTCCTGCAAAGGCCGAATAACGTGTTTTATCTATATAATGAACATTCTTTTGATTTTTATTTGTTTCATATTCCTCTTTTAACGCCCCATATAGGTCTCTACCCATTGTACCGCTAATATTATGTGGTGGAAACAAATTCGATTCGGGATGTAAGCGGTCTCCTTCTTCATGTAAATCAATAGCGAATACCGTATATTCGCCTTGTTTGATAAATTCCTTGGTTATACTGGCAAGTTCCTTCTCGATATCCTGACCTGGCTTCCCGCAGGTCAATGAACCCCCGTCTGCCACGAAGTCATACGTATAATCTATATTGATCAATGCCTTTTTTCCCATTTCACCAATTCCCCCTTAATAGTAAATAGAGTCCATGACAACCTCTGCATTAAACCGGTAAAGCTGTGAAGGCCGGTACGAATTACGTTTCGTTTTCTTTTGCATTCCCTTTTCATCCAATACTTTCTCCAAAAATGGAAGCTTCGGGGCCTTTGCATAAAAAAGGGAGTCTGCACTGATTTTTGCATCATCTCTGGCTGTCAGCAAAACCCGTTGCAGTTCAGAAAGTGTAAATTCATCAGGCAGGAATTTTTGGGCTATCGTCGTTTGCACCATTTCTTTTTTCAATACATTCATCGCTTCGTTAATAATTGTATAATGATCAAATGCAAGATCTAATTGTAAGGCTTCCTGAATCGTGAACAATTCAACCTCAGCTGCGTCATCATTCGCTTTTCTTTGATGAAGAAACTCTTCCTGGACAATTGCATAAAAAGCATTGGATATGATCCATCCCCTGGGATCGCGCCCTGGGCGGTCATAAACCCCGAAATGCTTGACATGGAATCCAGCTACGCCCGTTTCTTCTTTCAATTCTCGTTTGGCTGCTTCATAGGCAGTCTCGGAAGCATTGACAAAGCCTCCGGGTAAAGCCCATTTATCTCCTTCAACATTGGGGCTTCCTTCCTTATCTTTTGAGGCACGTTTGATTAATAATAGCTTCAAAAACATTTCAGGAGGGGCTTTCTCTGCCGTTTTCTTTGTAGTAATAGTAAAAATTGCAATATCTGCTGTGTATCCATCTGGAGTAATATATTTCTTTATTTCCTGCTGAGCCATGGCAACTCTCACTTTCTTTCACTAAGTATGGAATTAAGTAATTAGTAAACCTTTAATTACTAATTATAGTACTCTTCCTTGTGTGATTTAGCAACTCTAAAACAGAAAAATTTTCTAATTATTTAAATAATCATTCATTTTATTCCATGGAAAAAGCCCGGTCATGATGAACCGGGCTTTTTCCATGGAATACTTTATACGGGATAGACCCCATGCTTACGATCGGTAAATGTCAATTGCTTACTGCTATACGCTTCAAACCGCGCGCTCAATTCATCACGCAGGTCATTCGGCTGGATGATGCCATCAACGATCATTTCAGAGGCTAAGCGGTAAATATCGATATCTTCATTATACTCATTGCGCTTCTGTTCAATGAATTCAGGGCGCTCTTCTGGTTCCATCGCATTGATTTTATTGGCATAGACTGCATTGACCGCAGCTTCAGCTCCCATGACCGCTATCAATGCCGTCGGTAAGGCAAGAACGCAGTCCGGTTCAAAGGCGGGACCGGCCATCGCATATAGTCCGGCACCATAAGCTTTACGGACGATGACGGAAATCTTGGGAACAGTGGCTTCACTCATGGCCGAGATCATTTTCGCACCATGGCGAATGATTCCTGCCCGTTCGACCTTCGTCCCAATCATGAATCCTGGAATATCCACCAGGAATAACAGCGGTATATGGAAAGCATCACATAAGTTGATGAACTTGGCAGCCTTATCAGCTGAATCATGGAACAGGACGCCGCCCTTGACTCGCGGCTGATTGGCTATGATTCCTATCGTTTGTCCATTTAGCCTTGCAAGCCCAGTGATTAATTCAGGGGCAAATAGCTTCTTGATTTCACAAAATGATTGCCTGTCTATAACCCTATCGATCAGGTCGTACATATTGAAGGCTGCATTCTGATTTTTAGGAATCAGTTCTTCCAAAGTTTTTTCGAAATCCGCAGGCAGCTCAGGTTTTACGCTTTTAGGTCTTTCTTGATAATTTCCTGGAAAATAGCTTAAGTACCTGCGCGCAAACGCGATTGATTCTTCTTCCGACTTGACAAGTACATCGCCGCATCCTGAAACGGAACAATGCATTTTCGCCCCGCCCATTTCCTCTTCGCTCACCTTTTCGCCAATGACCATTTCTGCCATTCTCGGTGAACCTAAATACATGGATGCATTGCCATCAACCATTACGACAATATCACAAAAAGCTGGAATATATGCCCCGCCGGCGGCAGACGGACCGAACAATAGACAAATTTGCGGGACTTTTCCTGATAGCTTCACTTGGTTGTAAAAGATGCGGCCAGCTCCGCGGCGGCCCGGAAACATTTCTACTTGATCCGTAATTCGTGCCCCGGCAGAATCGACTAAATAAAGAAGGGGCAGCTGTAACTTTTCGGCTGTTTCCTGAATGCGAATGATTTTCTCGACGGTCCTTGCTCCCCAGGATCCAGCTTTCACAGTCGAATCATTGGCCATGACACAGACCCTTTGACCATTGATTTTTCCGATGCCCGTAACTACACCATCAGCAGGCAGACCAACACTTGCACAATTGGCAAAGAAAGCGTCCTCTATTTCTACCCCTTCATCGAAAAGCAGCTCTAGACGTTCACGTACGAAAAGCTTTCCTTTTTCAGCGTTTTTTTGATGATACTTATCTAAACCGCCTTTTTTAATCGTTTCAACCGTTTCGGTTAGTTTATCCGTCGTTACCATCCCTGTTCCTCCTTCAATAGAAATCATTGGCCTCTATATACCGGTTTGCGTTTTTCCTTGAATGCAGACAGACCCTCCAGTCGGTCAAGGGTTTTTAAAGTTGTCTGATAGCAGTCATTTTCAATTTGCAATCCTGTTTTCAAGTCGGTCTCAGCCCCTTGATTGATCGCCGCTTTTGCAGCCCTGAGTGCTAATGGGGCATTGACCGCAATCTCCTTAGCCAATTTTTTCGCTTCCTCAAGTAAATGTTGGGGTGAATATACATGACTGATGATTTTTAAGGCGTGTGCCGTTTTTGCATCCAATCTCCTTGCCGTATAAATCAGTTCTTTCGCTGTCGGCATTCCGACTATCCGGGGCAGTCGCTGTGTACCGCCTGCACCAGGGATGATGCCTAATGACGTTTCAGTCAGCCCCACCTTTGCCGTTTCCGATGCGATGCGTATGTCACAAGCGAGTGCCAATTCCAGCCCACCGCCAAAAGCCGAACCGTTGATCGCAGCGATGACCGGTACTGGAAGGTTTTCTACAGCCGTAATCGTGTCTCCGATCAACTTGACTGTCTCCTTGACTTTATCATCATTCATACCCGCTCTTTCCTTAAGATCCGCACCTGCACAAAACGCCTTTTCACCTGCTCCCGTTATAATGACTGTTCGTAAATTGGAATCTCCCTTCAATTCATCCAGCCCTTCGATTAAGCAATGAAGCAATTCTGTGGATAAAGCGTTAGCAGCATCCGGCCGATTCAAGGTCACGAAGGCAATTCCCTTTTCTTCATACCTTATATCAACTAATGAAGTCATACATTCACCTCGATTTCGCTTATTGTGCGTTATTTACAGCCATCTGATGGCTAGGCAATGGTTTTTCCAAAAAGCTTTGCACCATGGCCGCAGCCTTCAATAGCTTTTCGGGATTGATTCCTGTGTGAATCCCCATTTTATGTAGCATATGAACCAGGTCATCCGTAGCCACATTTCCGCTCGCTCCTGGTGCATACGGGCATCCCCCTAAACCTCCGAGCGATGAGTCGAAAGTGTAAATACCATAATTCAGTGATTCAAGGATATTTGCGAGGGCCATTCCCCTTGTATCATGAAAATGGAGGGCAATTTGGCTCATATCATATCTTTTTACAGCCTGTTCAAGGAACAGTGCAACCTGTCTTGGAGACGCGACCCCAATGGTATCACCCAACGAGACTTCATCGATGCCATATTCAAAAAGTTGATCACAAACACGGAAAACCTGATCAGTCGAAACCTCCCCTTCATACGGACAGCCGAAAACGGTTGAAACATAGCCCCTGACCGTTTTCCCGCTATTTGCTGCTGTCCTGATGACATCCTTCAATATTGGAAAGGTATCGGAAATCGACTTATTGATATTTTTCAGATTATGCGTTTCACTGGATGACATGAACACGGAAATATCATCGATATTGGCGTCAAGGGCCGACTCCAGTCCCCTTTGATTCGGTACAAGGGCCCCATAAGTGATACCAGGCTTGCGCTTTATTCCCTTAGCCACCAGGACGGCATCACTCAATTGGGGAATCCACTTTGGGTGTACGAATGAAGTCACTTCTATATAAGATAATCCTGTATCAGAGAGCTGATCGATCCACTCCATTTTGCTTTGTGCAGGTATTATGACCTTTTCATTTTGCAGCCCATCACGGGGTCCAACTTCCTTAATTGTCACTTTTTCAGGCCAATTCATCATACCCCTCCGTCCCTTTATTCAATGACGGCCAAAACGTCGCCTTCATTTACGAAATCCCCTTCATTCACTTTTAGTTCTTTAATGGTGCCAGCTTCCTCGGCTGCAATGGGGATTTCCATTTTCATCGATTCCAAGATAATGATATCCTGTCCGTCGGTTACACTTTGCCCCTCATTTACTACGATTTTCCAAACGCTTCCTGCCATGCTTGCCTTTAATTCTGCCATTTTATTTTCCTCCCGATCATTATGTTTTAAGTTATACAGTCAATTTTTGAATATATTTCGCAATGAAATCCGTAGTCGTATCTCCTTTGGAAAAAGCCTCATGAGAAATTATTTCCATCAGCAAAGGAAGGTTTGTTTTAATTCCTTCGATTTTATAGCTTGCCAGCGCTTCTCTTAATCTCTCAATCGCATTATCCCTCGAGTCGCCGCTCACCACCAATTTGGCGATCATCGGATCATAAAAGTGGGATACGACCGAAGTTCCATGAACGGCCAATTCATGACGGATCCCTTCACCTTCCGGAAGTTCCATGGTGGTGATTCTCCCCGGTGCCGGATAAAAGGTTTTCGGATCTTCAGCATAAATGCGGACTTCAATGGAATGTCCGTCCTGTTTAATCTCACTTTGGGTGAAATCCAATTTGTTGCCCGATGCAATTTTAATTTGCTGTTCGACTAAGTCCAGTCCCGTAATTTCTTCAGTGACAGGATGCTCTACCTGAAGGCGTGTATTCATTTCCAAGAAATAAAAGTTTTTATCTGCATCTACTAAAAATTCAAGTGTGCCCGCATTGCTATAACCGATGGATTTTACCGCTTTCACTGCAGCCATTCCCATCCTGTTTCTTGTTTCTTCGTCAAGGAAAGAAGATGGAGCCTCTTCCACGACCTTCTGGTGGCGCCTTTGAACGGAGCATTCCCTTTCCCATAAGTAAACAGCATTCCCAAAGGAATCTGCCAATACCTGAATTTCGATATGACGAGGCTTCTCAATCAATTTTTCTATGAACATATCTCCATTGCCAAAAAATAATTGGGCACGTTTTTGATTCCCTTCGAAGGCTTTGGTTAGTTCATCTTCATTAGCAACGGCCTGCATGCCGATTCCCCCGCCGCCTGCTGCTGCTTTTAACATGACTGGATAGCCAATCTTTTCGGCAACGGCTGCCGCTTCTGCACTATCAATTAACTGACGTGAAAATCCAGGCACCAATGGAAGTCCTGCTTGCTCCATCTTTTTCCTCGCCTCGACTTTATTGCCCATTTGCTGAATGATCTCTGGTTTGGGACCTATGAATATCAAGCCGGCTTCTTCGCATGAACGTGCGAAATCTGCATTTTCACTAAGAAAACCATATCCAGGATGAATGGCCTCCGCTCCGGTTTCCTTAGCTATTTCCAAAATCTTATTGACGTTTAAATAGCTTTCCTGTACTCTCGGGCCACCCAATAAATATGCCTCATCCGCCAATCCCACAAAAGGCGAATCCGAATCTGCTTCCGAATGGACAGCGACAGTAAGTATTCCCAGCTTCTTGCATGTACGAATAATGCGTGATGCTATTTCTCCCCTGTTTGCGATAAGAATTTTTCGAATCATTCGATATCCTCCTTATTTAGTGCGTTCCGTTAGTAGGTCAAGAGTTTGCTGCCGAAGCTTATACTTTTGGATTTTTCCGGATGCAGTCATTGGATAAGCATCGGTAAATTGAATGTAACGCGGAATTTTATGAAAAGATATTTTCCCTTTGCAATACTCTATCAATTCTTTCTCCGTAAGGGTTTCTCCTGCTTTCAAAATGATCCATGCGGCTACCTCTTCCCCATATTTCTGATCTGGAACGCCGAGTATCTGGACATCGACAATTGCAGGGTGTTGGTAGAGGAATTCTTCAATCTCACGGGGATAAATATTTTCCCCTCCGCGAATGATCATATCTTTCAGCCGGCCAGTAATCTTGCAATAACCCCTCTCATCCATCACTGCCAAATCTCCCGTATGAAGCCAGCCTTCCGTGTCAATCGCCTGCTCAGTGGCTTCCGGGTTATTATAATAGCCCTTCATTACATGGTATCCCCTCGAACAGAGTTCACCCTGCATGCCCCGCGGGACTTCCTCCCCTGTAGCCGGATCGACAATTTTCACTTCCACTTTCGGCAAAGCCCTTCCCACTGAAGAAACACGAAGTTCGATCGGATCGTCCGTTCTTGTCATCGTAATTCCTGGAGAAGATTCCGTTTGACCATAAGTAATCGTGATTTCCGTGATGCCCATCTTATTCACCACGCTTTTCATGACTTCAATCGGACATGTCGAGCCTGCCATGATACCAGTCCGTAACGAGCTTAAATCATACTGGTCAAAGTCATCGAGATTAAGTTCAGCAATGAACATCGTCGGTACACCATGAAGCCCCGTACATTTTTCGGCTTCAACTGTCTGAAGGACAACGCGTGGATTAAATTCCACAATCGGCACCATTGTTGCCCCAACTGAAACAGATGCCATCGTACCAAGGGAACAGCCGAAACAATGAAAAAACGGAACCGGGATGCATAGCCGGTCGGCTTCGGTCAGCTTCATGCACTCTGCGACATTCAATCCGTTATTGACCAAGTTGGAATGCGTCAGCATCACTCCTTTTGGAAATCCTGTCGTCCCTGATGTATATTGCATGTTAATGACATCACCTGGAGCCAATTCCTCCATCCTCATGTCGAGCGATTCCTCCGAAACAGATTCGCCTCCGCTAATGACTTCATCCCATGAAAACGTTCCGGGATAACGTTTTTCACCTAAAACGATGATATTTTTTAATTTTGGCAGTTTCTCAGATTGTAATTTTCCTGGTTCTGCATTTTTCAATTCAGGTACGATTTCGTACAGAGTATCTATATATGAATGATCCTTATATTGTTCCATCAGGATGATCGTCGTCGAATCGGATTGCTTAAGCAGGTATTCCAGTTCACTTGTGCGGTAATTAGTATTGACCGTCACCAGCACCCCGCCCATTTTCGCGGTGGAAAATTGGGATATAAGCCATTCCGGTTTATTGGATGCCCAAATGGCGATATGTTCCCCTTTTTTAATATCCAGTGACATGAACCCCCTGGCAGCCTTTCGGCAAATCTTTTCAAATTCGCGATAAGAATGGCGCAGGCCTAGTTCATGGTACACAACTGCTTCATTACCACCGTATTGTTCAGCTGTCCTTTCAAGCAATTTCCCGATCGTAACATCTAGCAAATCAGACATCAAACTCCTCCTAATCAAATAAAGGTAAGAATGAACGCTTTTTGCTGTATAGATAACATCTGCTTTTCACCCAAATGAACCCCAAGCATCAAGTTCATTTTACGTTTCGTAAAGATTAACAGCCTAATTGCCTGGCGATAACGAGTCTTTGAATTTCGGATGTGCCTTCACCAATTTCCAATAACTTAGCATCTCTTAAATAGCGTTCCACTTCATATTCACGCATGTAACCAGAGCCGCCGTGTATTTGAATCGCTTGATTGCTGGCGCGGAACGAGGTCTCACTAGCAAAGAGCTTGGCGTATGCCGCTTCCTTTGCAAAAGGTTTTTTATTGTCTTTTAACCATGCAGCCTTATATACCATATTCCTCGCCAATTCGATCTCCATCGCCATGTCTGCAAGCTTGAATTGAATGGCCTGGAAATTTGATATGGTTTTACCGAATTGGATGCGCTCTTTTGAAAAAGCTAAAGCTCTGTCAAAGGCAGCCTGAGCGATACCGACGGCCAAAGCTGCAATGGAAATCCGTCCTCCATCAAGCGTGAATAGGAATTGTTTGAACCCTTTGTCCGGATCTCCCAATAAATTTCCCTTTGGCACCCGAACATTATCCAGAATGATTTCACAAGTATTGGAAGCCCGGACTCCCATTTTTTCATAATTGCTATTGATCGTCAGCCCTTGGGTATCTGTTGGCACGATGAATGCCGAGATGATGTTTTTGCCCTTTGAATCTTTTCCCGATACAGCAGTGACAGTAACCGTTCTTGAATAGCTGGCATTTGTTATCCATGTTTTTTCGCCATTAATCACATATTCATCACCATCCAACACGGCAGTCGTTCTCGTACCGCCAGCATCGGAACCCGCATTAGGCTCTGTCAACCCGAAAGCTGCCAGGGTTTCACCGGTCGTGATTGGAACCAGATATTTTTGCTTCTGTTCTTCGGTTCCAAAATAGTAAATTGGACTTGCCCCGAGCGAAACGGCTGCGGCATAACTTAAGCCGGTTCCCCCGCACGCCTTGCCAATCTCTTCAACGGCAATGGCATACGAAATCGTATCTCCGCCCGAACCGCCATATTCTTCAGGAAACGGAATTCCAAGCAACCCGAGTTTCCCCATTTTTTTGAATACATCCTCCGCAAACATGGACTTTGCGTCCAACTCTATCGCAATCGGTTTAATTTCCTTTTCAGCAAATTCCCTTACCATTTCCTTAATCATTTGCTGTTCTTTTGTAAGTGAAAAATCCATATGTTCATTCCCCTTTCTATTGAGACCGACTAGTTGGTCTGTACAAATCAAGTTGATTGTTCAATCCACAACAACTTGGTTCTTCAGTAAAAATGGCTGGGTGATTTCCGCTTCTTTTTGTTTATCTATCAATAGGGCATTCAGAATTAAATCCACGTAAATATCACCGATTTCGTCTATCGTTTTTCCGCCGTCCCTTTTGTACCATTTGTAGGACCAGTTCACCATGCCCAGAATTGACATTCCGGTAATTTCCACTGGCAATTCGCTGCGGAATACTCCCTTGTCAATACCTTCTTTGATAACGGAAAAAATGATTTCTTTATACGTTTGACGCTTTTTTTTGATTGCTTCAACATAAGGTGGTTTTAAGTAAATGCTTTCTTGATAGAAAACTGAGATGTGTGGTTTATAGAGGTCAAAAACTTTAACAAATGATTGAATGATCTTTTGCATTTTTTCTGTTGGATGGGTACTTTCTGAAATGGCTTCCTGTGCTTTTATTAAAACATATGAAATAAAGTAATCATGGATGACAAATAAGAGTTCATCTTTGGAAGAGAAATGGTGATAAAAACCACCTTTGCTAGTTCCGCATGCCTTAACGATTTCGTTGACGGAGACACCATGAAAACCATGCTGATCGAAGAGCGTCAACGATGTTTCAATTATTTTTTCTTTTAACTCCGTAAGACTGCACCCCCTTTGTATCCGCTTACATTCCATCCAGTATAAAGAGCTTGATTATGTATAAACTGGATTTATTTAGATTTTACCAAATAATTAAAAATTGTCAATTTTTAAATTTAAACAAAAAAACAGCCCTCAAAACCAAGAGCCGTCAATCCAGTTTATTTAAGAAGCGGTCGATACCATGTCATTTACTACCCTTGACCGGTTTAACTTGGGCTTTTACAAGCTGCCATCCATTATTATATTTCCACACTGATTTGATCTCCAGTAGCGGATCACGCTCATCGGACCCTTTTACATTTTGGATTCCGATAAGCGCTTTTCCTTTTCCAAAAACGGTCTTGAAATCCAGTGAAGAGTATGGATCAACCAAAAGCTCTGTCGGTTCATTTAGTTTTCCATTTTGATAAATGCCCAATTTATCATAAGCTTGTTTTCTGGAACTGACATCCATCACCACAGGTTTTTGACCTTCAATAATGATTTCCGCTTTGTATCCGTCAAGAAATTGTGCCATTACAGGAACGGATGGCGGTACTTCAAGCTCCTTCACTTTTCCATCCTTGAATGTATAGGCGTAACTGGATATCAACCGCTCTCTACCTTCCATCAAAACCGTAACCAATACATCCTGGACCCCATCATCATTCAAGTCGGCAACCTTTAGATCTGGATTATACCCAGCTTCAAGCGGGACGTCGATTGTACGGCGATTGCTTTCCACACTTAACTCAATTTTTTTCAGAAACTTACTACCTTCCTCATAAGGCAGTCCCTGAACCTGGATGATGTCTATTTTCTGGTCACCTGTTACATCTCTTTTAGTTGAAATATATGTGCCATCCACCTGAAAATTTTTATCATGCGCTTCAACCGCTTGATAGCTCAAAAATAGTGAGATGACTAAAACCGCATATTTTAGCAGATCTAACTTTTTCATAGTGATAACCTCTCTTTTCAAAGATGAACTAATTTGACATTTGTCGCCGTTTGAACTTTCGACGCTGATCTTTCATGAAGATGGACCAGAAATAATAGAACCCTGGGACTAATATTGCAAAGCCCACGATATACGTGGCAAACACGGCCCGGAATGAGGTTGGATCGGTAAATCCTGATAGAATCGTGACATTTGGATAGATGATGTAAGGTAAATGAGCGATACCATAAACATAACTGCCGATTAAATACTGTATGATAATCGCAATGACAGCGAGGCGTGGCATCCCTTTAACCTCCTGCTTAGAAAAATAGGGTAGGTACAGTGCTATCCCGCTAATGATGAAAAAAATGAGCGAGATGAATAACAATGCAGAGTTTTTCATCATTCCTTGGTAAATCCAGTTCGCTTCGTTTCTTAACGTGAGCATGACCAACAGAGCCATGACCAACATAAGCGGTCCCGTTATCATCGCATCCCTGCGATATATTTTGTATGCTTTCATTTCATCGGCCTGTTTTGAGTAATCGGACAGGAGCAAAGAAGATAAAAAAAGCGTGCTCATAATGCCGAATCCCACAAATGCATACTCATTCGGACTCGTGAAAAGTTTAGATAAATTCAATTCTTCATTTCCTCTCACACCTTCGACAAACCCAAGATGAGTGATTGGCAATACGCTGATTAATAGCCCCGGTATGATCAATCCCGTCAATCCTGAGATATACGTTAACGCTTTTTCATATTTGTCAACGCTATGCGAGAAAACCAAGAAAGCACTCCTAATACATAGCAGAACCAATATCAGGCTCGCGGGAACGATCAAGGCTACCCCAATCGGGAATACCGCACCTGGGAATAAACTGTAAATCGCAATGACAAGACCAACCACAAAAGTATTCGTCACTTCCCAAGTTGGTGATAAATAGCTATTCGCTATCTTGGTAGCATTCGTCTCTTCCTTTTTAATGTAAGTCATTGCCCAGAAGCCCGCGCCAAAATCCATAGAGGCCATGATGGCATAAAGGAAAATAAAGCCCCAGACCAGTGTTATTGCAAGAAGAGCATCACTCATTCGCCTTCCCCCCTTTTATGAATTCGAATCGAAAAGTCTTACACCTTTCTGTTCGGCTTTATATATATCTTCCATTACGGAATGACGTTTGAAATAATACAAAAGTGTAAACACGACAGAAACGCATAAAATGATATATACGATAATGAACATCGTGAATAAGAATCCAAGGTTTTCGTACGAAGTGACTGAATCCTCCGTTGTCAGCATCCTGTATATCGTCCAAGGCTGTCTGCCGGTACAGGCAAAAATCCAACCGCATTCTATCGAAATCACCGAAAGCGGCCCTGATGCAACAAACAGCCAAAGAATCCATTTCGGATATGTCTCCTTTTTCAGCCATTTATTCCATACCAATGCAAACAGTGCCAACGCGATTAAGCCTGAACCAATCATGACCATGGCATTGAATAAGATATGGACATAAAGCGGCGGCCAATACTCTTCCGGAAAATCATTCAAACCGGTCACAACCGTATCAAAGCTATTACCAGATAGAAAACTTAATAACCATGGAAATTCAATCCCATACTTCACTTCCTGAGCTTCCCTATCGGTATAACCGAACAAGGTAAGTCCGGCATGGTCCTGTGTTTCAAACAACCCTTCTGCCGCTGCCAGTTTTTCCGGCTGTTCCCTATATAAATGCTGCGTAGTCGCATGACCGTTCAATGCCGTCAAAAACGAAAAAACCAAGCCCAAGACAATACTGAGCCTCAGTGCTTTTTGGTGAAAATTAAATTCAGCAGTGCCATATTTATTTTTCAGCATCTTATAGGCTGCGACGGACGCCACGACAAAAGCGCCTGTAGTATAAGCAGTCAGGGCCGTATGACCTGCCGTCACCAAGAAACTTGGGTTAAAAAATGCCGCCCAAGGATCGACATCGACGATTTCCCCATTTTCAAACCGGAACCCAGCAGGTGTCCCTTCAAAAGCATGGACATTCGAAATCAAAACAGCCGAAGCCAATGCTCCGAATGCAACAAAGAATAAACTCACGATTCGGGCCCATGGCTTGATTTTTTCAGCAGCATACACATAGATTGACATGAACAGCGCTTCAACCATGAATGCATAAATCTCGATTTGGAATGGAAGCGCCATGACACGTCCTATCACTTCCATGAACCCAGGCCATAATAGTGACAGCTGCACACCCGCAATCGTACCAGTCGGAATCCCGACCCCAAGTAAAACCCCTAATGTTTTGGTCCAGCGTTTAGCCATGACGACATACTGTAAATCCTTTGTCCTTTGATACATCAATTCCGCTGCCAACATCATCATCGGCAACCCGACGCCAATTGTTGCAAATATGATATGTACAGCCATATTCGTCCCGAACATTGCGCGGGCCATTTGTATATGATCCATACTGTCTTCCTTTCTACCCTTTGTCTCTTGGTAGTATCTCCTCTGTAAAGGAAAATATTTAATAATATTCCACAAACTAATTTTTCATAGGTATTGCAGAAGCTCGGTATTCACTTAATGATGTTTTTGGATGATTGTTTAGAATATATTCTATCGAGGTTATTTTTGGTATATATATTACGTGGAATTCACCCATGCACTAAAAAAAATTTTTACTAAGCATTTAGATGACAAATTATTGAATATCCTTCATAAATGGTGACCCAATCGGAATAAGATAGCGTAAATCCCATATAGAAAGTGTAACAAGAGAGGAGAAAAACATTTTGTCCTTTACCAAAGATCCGTTATCACCCGAACAAATGCTGGCTATGATCAGAAATGGCCTGGGGCCTACCCCAATCCCCAAAAAAATCATTATCATTGGTGCAGGCATGTCTGGGTTGGTTGCAGCATCCCTTTTAAAACAAGCGGGGCACGATGTTACGATATTGGAAGCAACCGGGAGGGTCGGAGGGCGTGTTTTGACCATACGGGAGCCATTTTTAGAAGGTTCCTACCTTGAAGCCGGTGCCATGCGCATTCCTAATTATCATTACTTAGTTGCTGAATACATCAAGAAGTATGGTCTACGAGTCAACACCTTTGTGAATGCGACTCCTAATGATCCCATTTATGCCAATGGAATCAAGACGACCGCTGCCATATATCAGCAGAACCCGGATATACTGAGGTACCCTGTAGCTCCCCATGAAAGAGGTAAAACAGCTGAAGAATTACTTAACATGGCAATCAAGCCTGTGACTGACTTCATCATTCAAAATCCACGTAGAAATTGGGAAATAGTCATTAAAGAGTTTGATAAATACTCCATGAGCTTCTTTTTGCAGTATAATCCAGTGGGAATCAGTCTATCAACAGGGGCGATTGAAAGCATCAAAGTCCTGATGGGTTTAGAAGGATTCCCGGAACTTTCTTTTCCGGCCATACTTCGGGAGCTTATGCCGCTCTTTAATCCAGACGTGAAATTTTTTTCAATCGAAGGAGGAAACGACCGGCTTCCTTATGCCTTTCTACCGGAATTGAAGGATAATTTAATCTTCAGATATGAAGTGACAAAGATCATCCAACATGATAATCAAGTCACCATCCATTCCAAACATACTCAAAGTCAAAACCCCTTAACGGTTACCGGTGATCTTGCCATCGTGACGATTCCTCTTCAACTGCTGCAATTTATAGATATTGAACCCCGGAATTCCTTTTCCCATAATAAATGGAAGGCAATAAGGGAACTCCATTATGCTGCTTCCACAAAAATTGGACTTCAATTCACTCATAGGTTTTGGGAAAAGGAAGGAATCTTCGGCGGTAAATTGACGACAGATTTACCTATTAGATTTTCTTATTACCCCAGCCAAACGAGCAACCAGAGTGAATCCGGTCTCATCTTAGCAAGTTATACATGGGAAGATGATGCCACTTTATGGGATATCCTACCGGAAAAAGATCGAATACAACACGCATTGAAAAATTTGGCAGTGATCCATGGTAATCAAGTATATGATCATTTTTTATCAGGAGCTTCTTATAGCTGGACATTGAATCAGTATTCCTACGGCGCTTTCTCCATGTTTAAGCCTGGTCAGGAAACGGACTTGTTTCCATACATCCCAACTCCTGAAGGAAGGGTCCACTTCGCTGGGGAGCATACATCAACCGTACCAGCATGGATTGAAGGAGCCATTCAATCCGGAATCAGGGTTGCACATGAAGTGACGAAACTGCCTAGAACTTTCGGTGGGCCTTGAATGGACCATTTCCTTGGCTATTAAGTAACCTCATCAACAAAGAACACCGACAAAAAACCTTCCATTTGGAAGGTTTTAAATTCTTATGCCCATTCACTTTATCCCACCTTTTGAACCGAAGTCTACGATCCTTATTTCCACTTCATAATTTATATCAGCTTTACTGAAAACTTCGTCCCATTTCCGCTTATTTTTCTCCCAAAACTTCGGATGCTGATTTTCCACATAACGATACAATCCTGCTACCCCTGTTTTATATTCATGCTGTAATTTGTATACGATTTTTTTGACATCCTTTTTCACTTCATCCTCGGCAATACGCTCAACCTCTTTTAAATAGGCTTTTTCAAAAGAATTCTCCTTACCATACCAATCTTCCGAAAGTCTTGCTGTGTACCCGACCTTAATATTGATCGTCAAATGATCACCGTTCAATTCCGTCGTGATTTTCCTCCTTGTCCTATTGATCACTTCCACACTTAAAGGCTTACCGTGTTGGACCGCTTCGATTATTCCGCCCTTTACTTCTCCGTTCAGCCAATTTAATGCAGCTATATCTTCATCATTCATGATTCCGACCAACTTTGAATTGTTGATAATGCCTGCACCCTCCAAAATTAATTTCCCGCCCCTAATATCAACGGCCTGAATGGCAAAGCTTCCATCTGATTGCAAATTTGAGGATGCTTTGCCCAGTGTTAAAGGCGGAAGTATCTTATTCGTTCTGTTCTCATTATCTTTCAATTCATAGATTACATTCGAAGGGATCTCCCCATCTTCGGATCTTCCCAAAATTTCTTTCGTCGGTCTTTTCGTTAAATAAACATGACAGCTTCTTCTAGTATTATTATCGCGTATTGACTGATTAATGATCGCTTCCATCGGGATTTTCCTTAATACATCTTCATTAATGAGGATAATACGCTGATGATTGGTTAATACCGTATTGGTTATGAGTAAAGAATCCCTAATTGCTTCATGCAGCGTTTTGGCACTGACCGTAACATTTTTATATTTTAATTGCGTCTGATTCTCCTGAACACTATTTCCTGGAGGCACCAGAATTTGCTCTGTTAACATGATTTCGTCATCCTTTTTGCCTTTATCGATCCCCACTCCAACTACAAGGGATAATTCTTCTATATTTTCACTGTCCCAACAGCCTGAAAGCAAAGGAATAAGCAAGATCAACCATAATCTTTTCATCCGCTTCTTCTGCTCCTTTTCACTTGAACGATTACGAATGTAATAATGGGCAAGCCAATTAATATAATGGGAAAAAGATATCCAAGTAAATCACTCATTTTAAAAATGTCAATTGTATCTTTAGGGATCTTGGCCAGAAAAAAAACGACGGGAACCAAAACAATAAGGTTCGTTGTATATGAATTGCTAAATATTTTCGTCATTCCTTCTGCTGCAAAGTAAAAGTAAATTGCATGTGTTAAAAAAAACTGAAGAATCCAGGTGATTAAGAGAAATAACTCCATACGCTCTAAAAATATCCCTGTTACTTCAAAGGACTGAACAAAAGAAATGGTTGGCCAAGTAACCGCTTTGACTTCCGGGACGGTCAGCGTAGCCACGACCAATACATATGTAATCACATACAAAATCAGCGGGATGAAAAAACCGATTAAAACGCCATTTCTTACTTTGTTTTGATTTTTAACGACGCCAAACAAAAAGATGAAAAGTTCAATTCCAAAAAAAGACAAAGTTCCGGAGCCCATTCCTTTCATGACAGGTAGAAATCCTTTCGCAAGAACAGGCTGGAGATTTTTTAACTCGACTACCCTGAGACTGAACAAATAAATGAGCAAGACGATGACGATTGTCAAAGGAAGAAAGAAGACACTAGCCTTTGCTATGGCTTTTATTTTGCCTGTCACAAGATGGACACTCGCTAAAATCATGGAAAGTATCACGATTTCAACTGGTGTTTCTTCCAACAAATAAAACCGGACCATTTCACTCATCGCAAGAACTTCAAAGCTGGCCACGCCAATAAAGTACACCACCACGACCAACCCAATAAGTTTGGAGAGCCATTTTCCATAGGCCTCCTCCATGTACGTGTAATAGTTAGCGACCTTATGTTTTTTTAACAGAACAACTAATAAGCATATTAAAAGGGCTATAGCGATCCCAGTTAAAATCAAGACGATCCATCCATCTGTCGAATGGATTTTTTCCGTTATCGTCCTTGGAAGCGTCAGCATGCCAATTCCTAGCATGCTGCATGAAATGATCGCTGCCAATTCGCCACTAAGAATTTTGCCTTCGGATTGACCCAAGAGAATTCCCCCCCTTTTTCCGTTTCGGTAACCGTATGAAAGAATCCCTCCAGGTCTTTTTACCGATAAAATCCATTGGTTGAAAATAAGGTTCTTGGAAACTCGTCAATTTTGACAAATGGCTGATAACGATGATAAAGAATAATGTAGTTCCGTATAAACCTAAAACGGCGGCAAAAATCATCGCTCCGAACCTTAAAGCCCTGAATGCCAGTCCAAAGCTATATTGCGGGACCGTAAAAGAGGTAATCGTCGTGATCGAAACGATTATGACCATGAGGGAACTTACAATATTGGCTTGAACTGCCGCTTGTCCAATAATGACCCCGCCAACCAATCCAACCGTTTGACCAATGGGCGATGGGAGCCGAATCCCTGCTTCGCGAAGCAGTTCAATCGTTACTTCCATGATGATGGCTTCAACAAACGGCGGAAATGGCACGTTCTCCCTTGTACCCGCGATGGTCATCGCCAGTTCTGACGGAAGCAATCCAGGGTTGAACGAAACCAAGGATATATAAATCCCTGAAAGAAATACGGTAACAAATAAAGATAAATAGCGAAGTATACGTAAAAAAGAACCCGCTACCCACCTTTCATAATAATCATCCGGTGACTGCAGCAGCATCGTGATCGTCGTTGGTGCCATCAAAGCAAATGGCGATCCGTCAACCATGATGACCACCCTTCCCTCCTGCAGTGCAGCCAATACTTTATCCGGACGCTCCGTATTTTGGATTTGCGGGAAAGGGGTTAACGCTGTATCTTCAATTAATTCCTCAAGCATCCCCGAGTCTTGGAGATCAGTAGCTTTCACTTCATTTATCCGTTTTTTCACTTCATTCAGCAGTGAATCGCTCGCTTTTCCTTCATAATAAATCAACGCAACTTCCCGCTTTTCCATCGTCCCGAACTTATGTTGTTGGACGATAAGGCTGGGATGGTTTGAATATTGCCTTATCAAGCCGATATTTTCCTGAAGACTTTCGATAAAACCAAGCTTCGGTCCCCGGACAACCCTCTCTGTCGAAGGTTCACCCAATGTACGTTTTTTTTCCTTTTCCAGATTCAAGACATAACCATTTACTATGCCATCTATAAATAGAAGCGTTTTCCCGTCAAAAATATGCTCTTTGGCTGTTTCATATGTTTCAACATCATCCTGTTCCCTGACTGAACAGATTTTGGAAATGACCAGCTGTTCGATAGAAACCAGATGCCTGGTTTCAACCTGGGCAGCCGATAGATCCAGGACTATCTCATTGAATGCAGGATAATCCATCGTTCCATTGACAAATACGAATAATCCCGAAACTTCATAACCGGGAATGAATATCTGTTTAAATACTACATCATCCTGCATATCCAATTCAGATTTCAATTCTTCCTGCTTTTGATCCAATTTAATATGCAAGGGTTTACTTTTCATGGTGAACTCCTTTGGTTAAATGGGTTTTTATATTCTCAGTTTCCTCTATTTACAATTTTTTTATGCGACAGGAAATGAAGGCAGCTTTTACACCAATTTATTTAATGAATTTCCTTTCCGAAGCGAGCGACATTAGCATCCAAAATGGTTAATTTGTAATTAAATTGCAAATGCTAGGATTATAAGCTTTAGTGCAGAGGTGACAACATTGTTTAACCGCAGAACGTTCAAAAAAAAGCCAAATCAACCAAACGAAAAAAATGATGAATTAAATAAGGTTTCGGAAGTAAGGGATCTATTCAATACCCTTTCTTCATCCAATGATTTCATAAACCATCAAGGAACATATAATGGTGTAGGCTATTGGGTATCTTTTTATCGCTCTTTAATTGATGCACAGGAACTTCATAAAAGTGTTCTTTCTGTCATTCCTACTCTAGAAGCGATAAATTTGGAGCAAATTAAAGAAAACGTTCCTATAGCAAATACACTAATCACCAGTACCAAGTTTGTAATCGAAGATAGGATCATGAGAGGCGAAATTGCACTTCGTTTAGATGGAAATCTTGATGAATGCCTATTAATCAATGTTGCGGCCCAACAAGGAAGACAAGTTGAGAAACCTGAACTTGAATTTGGAATCATAAGTGCACAAGAAGCATTTGTCGAGGATCTTGATATCAATCTGAATTTAGTCAGAAAAAGGCTTCCTGTCCCTGGATTGCAAGTAAGTGAAATGACAGTGGGGTCCTTGTCTAAAACTAAAGTGGCCGTTTTATCGATAGAAGGGATCGTTGATCAGGAAAATGTTGACAATGTTATCCAAAGGATCAATGACGTAGAATTTGATGAAATATTGGACGGGTCATATCTCGCTCAAATGCTTTATGATAATTCAAATACCTTATTTCCCCTTTTTCTAAATACGGAAAGGCCTGATCGCATCGCAAGTGCATTGGCTGAAGGCAAGGTAGCCCTGTTAATCGATAGGTCGTCCTCTGCACTTATTACACCAACCATTTTGCTGGAATACTTCATCACCATGGAAGATTATAATATGCCGTGGGTTCCGGCTTCTGCTTTCCGTTTATTAAGGATATTTGCGGTCGCTTTTTCGATATTTGCCACTCCCATTTATGTAGCCGTGCTGACCTATCATTATGAGCTGATACCTAAAGATCTTTTGGAAACAATTGTTACCTCGAGGAACTTAATACCTTTTCAGCCTTTGATTGAAGCATTATTCTTGGAGATCTCCATAGAGTTATTACGGGAAGCGGCTGCCAGGCTGCCAACGAAGGTAGGTCAGACATTAGGTATCGTCGGCGGTATCGTTATCGGTCAAGCGGCCGTTGTTGCTGGTTTGACAAGTAATATCTTATTGATCATCGTTGCCCTATCGGCATTGGCATCATTTGTTACTCCCATTTATAAAATGGGTAATGCCATCCGGCTGCTGCGGTTCCCCTTTTTAGTGGGAGCCCAGATTTGGGGGCTGCTCGGCATTACCATAGCGGGCGTGTTTTTGATGACCCACCTTATCAAATTAACGTCGATGGGACACCCATACCTTGAACCGATATACCCATTTCGCATGCAAGATTGGAAAGATAGCTTTGTTCGGCTTCCTTTTAATCTTTTTAAATCCAGACCTGTTAATTTACGTCCTGATGATACTTCCAGACAGCCGCAGCCCAAAAAAGCAAGAATCAAAAAAAATGATTTTAATGAATGATTTATATTTAAATGAGGGTCCTATATGAACCAAGCTGGAGTTAATGAAAAGTATAAAGTATCACCGTTCTATGTATTTTTTTTAGTGCATTCCATGCAAACGGGAATAGGCGTTTTAAGTTTTCAAAGAGTTTTAGCGAAGACAACGGGAACGGATGGCTGGATTTCGATACTACTAGCCGGTCTGATCGTTCATATAATGATTTGGGTCATATATAAAATCTTCAGTATCGTCCCTGGTGATATCATTTCGGCCAATAATCATGCATTCGGGAAATGGATCGGGAATTTCTTCAGTCTATTATTCATTCTTTACTTTTTGATCCTAGGGATGACAGTCATGATTAGCTATATAAATGTCATACATGTATGGATGTTTGAAGAGGTACCATCTTGGGCGTTTTCGGTGGTTTTCCTGATCCTGATTTATTATATAAATACGGGAGGATTCCGAACCATTACGGGTATTACCTTTTTAAGCTCCATTTTGACATACTGGCTTTTATTTGTCCTATTCTATGCCATGAAATACTCAGAATTCACCAATTTGCTTCCTGTTTTCCACCACACTCTATTGGATATATTGAAAGGAACAAGAAGTACTTCATTAACGATGCTTGGTTTTGAAATGATCGTGATGTTTTATCCGTTCATCAAAGATGCTAAAACTTCACAAAAATATGCTCATGGAGGGGCCTTAACAACAACCTTAATAACCGTATTCGTTTATTTAGTTTCAATTGTTTTTTATTCACAAAAACAGTTGGAACTGACTATATGGCCGACACTGACATTGACCAGTATTGTCGAATTTCCCTTTATTCAACGATTTGAATATATAGATGTTTCTTGGTGGGCCATCGTTATCATACCCAACATGACCATTTCCTTGTGGGCTGCAAGCCGAGGTTTCAAGCGTTTATTCAATGTTCAGCAAAAGTATCCATTATGGGGGATGTCGATTATAATCCTGCTTACGAATATTTTTGTTTTTGATGTCGATTCACTATATATATTGCGTAAAATCGTCAATCCATACGGCGCACTATTTATTGCTTTATACTTGCCTCTTCTTTTGGTCATTATCTATATAAAGAAAATGAGGAAACGTTCATGAGAAAATTATTTCTTGTTATATTGGCTTTTCCCCTCCTTTGCAGCTGCGCCCAGCCAAGAGTGGTTGACGAAGTCAATATGTCCCAAGCCATTGGCTACGATATACTTAAGAATGATAATGTCGAAGGAATGTTCGTCATCCCTATCTTCCAACAGGACAAGATGGGTGAATATCAAATCTTAAGCGGAACATCAACGACAACAAGTGATGTCCAGGCTACCGTATCCAAAAAAGCGGATAAGCCGGTAATGCTTGGACAGACACGCATCATTTTATTTAGCGAGAAAATGGTTCGTGAAATCGGAATGACAGAACTGACCGATTATCTCTACCGTGAGCCGCAACTTGGAAACAGGGTACTTTTGGCCATCGTTGAAGGAAAGGTCAAGGATGTAATAAATACGAAACCACCAAATACGAATGTGAATATTGGAATCTTTTTATCTGATTTGATTAATCAACAGAATGAAACAGGAAACGGACCGGATACTAACCTCCATCTTTTTTTAGGAAACGCTCTAGAAACTGGCGGCGATTCGTATCTTCCTTTAATTAAATTAATTAATAATGAAGTTGCTGTTTCAGGAGTGGCCCTATTTCATGAAAATAAGATGGTCACGAAAGTTCGAACCGATGATATGTTCATTTTCAAGACATTAGTTCAACATCATAGGAGGGGAATATACAAATTCAAATTAAAAGACAAGAAAAAAAGCGATATCGTTGTAGAAAGCATCCGAAGCGGTTCAAGTTATGAGGTATCCAAATCAGAGAGTAGTCCCTCCATCACGATTAAACTCAAAATTAAAGGACAAATCAAGGAATCCATGCGAAGTGAAAATCTTACAAATAGAAAGATGATAAAAAAAATCGAACAGGCAATGGAAGATGATTTAACCAAGCAAGCAAACCGCCTTATTAAAGATTTTCAGAAAAAATCCCTTGACCCGATTGGCTTAAAGGAAAAATACCACGGCAAAAATAAACAACTGACCTATGAACGATGGAAAATGATTTATCCGAAGATGGACATTAATGTAGAAACCAAAGTTAACATCATCCAAACCGGGGTCTCTGAATGATGAATTGTCGAGAGGCCATTTAGAGATCTTCATCAGATCGGAAAAACTACATTCATATTAAATTGCTGGTGAACAGCTCAATTATCTAACTGCATGGCTGGCAGATGCTTTTGAAACAGCAAGAATTGTGGTTAGCCGGATAAATGAATCTGATTATCTACCTATCGTCGTTACATAAATAACTGGAGCTGACTATATGAATACACCTATGAAATCGATCACCGCTGCCTCAGTATTAAGTATATGTTTAATCACAGGATACTCGTTTGCTTCCGCAGGTAACGAAAAAGATGAATTGAAATCGGATAAAGTGACCTTCTTTGGGTCCCCAACTTCTGCGATTTCCAGTTCAGTTGCTGTGCCTCAAAGTTATAACCGGTTATTGTTTAGCGGAACAGTTGCACCTCTTTTAAACAAGGATGGAAAAACCACTTATGAGAGATATGGCAATACAGAAAAGCAGGCAATCGGAATCTTAGAGAAATTAAAAGCAGATTTGAAAACAAAAGGACTTTCCCTCACTGATGTAACCTATCTGCGTGTGTATGTCGCGCCAGATCCAAACAAGGGAAATACACCAGACTATCAAGGTTGGTTCGATGCTTACGCTCTTTTCTTTAATACAAAGGAAAATCCAGTGAAAACAGCCCGTTCCACTGTAGGGGTGCAAAGTCTGGTTTCGCCGGATTATCTCATTGAGATTGAAGCGGAAGTAACCTATAAAAATAACAGCAAGGCAAATAAATAGACGATAGATGAGTATGGTCACGATTCAACATTTCGATGTACCAGCCACTCTGGAAAGCCTTTGAATACAAAAAGAGACAGGAAATTATTCCTGTCTCACAGACTGTACAATTCGAACGTTGATTGGAACGTAGGGCACTCGCTTTCCTCAGGCGGGTCCGCCCTCGGCGCCCTTGCGCCTGCGGGGTCTCGGCTAGCAAGTTTTTCGGCAGGAATGTCGCATATTACTTTAGAGTTTCAATCATATAATTAAGCAAAAAATCATATAGGAAAATCAAGTTTTCTTTTAGATTCGGGGTGAAAGCATTCCGAACTTCTATTGTCGTCAAAAAGAGACAGGAAGTCATTCCTGTCTCTCATTTGTTTTAATCAATCATGAAAATTCGTTCCATCCGTCACTTCTTTAATAATGCCAGCATTAATGACGAAGTCGCCAAAATGCTCTCCTTGCTGACGTTCTTTTGCATAACGGGAAAGAAGTACACGCAACTCTTTTAATATCTCTTCTTCACCAATGTTTTCGCGGTACATTTTACTTAATCGGCTTCCGTCGAAAGCAGCACCGAGATACATATTATATTTACCAGGTGCCTTACCGATAAAGCCAATTTCACCGAGTGCATGCCGGGCACAGCCGTTCGGGCAACCAGTCATGCGTATCGTGATTTCTTCATTCCTCAAGCCGTTTTCATCAACGATGGCCTCGATTTTATCAATCAGAACCGGCAAATAACGCTCTGCTTCGGCCATTGCCAACCCGCATGTCGGAAGCGCCACGCATGCAATCGAGCTGCGTCTGAGCGCCGAATGATGTGCACCATCCGTCAAACCGTATGTTTCAAGCAATTCTATGATTTTTTTCTTTTTCTGGCTTGACACATCTGCAATGATCAGGTTTTGATTGGCAGTCAATCGGAAATCACCCGTATGGATCTTTGCGATTTCGCGCAAACCGGTCATCAGCTTGTAATCATTGATATCGGCAATTCTGCCACCCTCGACAAATAGTGTAAAATGCCATTTACCCTGCATGCCTTTTACCCATCCATAGCGGTCGCCATTGTTATCAAAATGGTAAGTTCTCGCTTCCTCCAGCTTCCATCCTAGACGATTTTCCAGTTCAGCTTTTACCGGTTCAAGCCCAAGCCTGTCTACCGTATACTTGAACCGGGCATTTTTCCGTACGGACCGGTTTCCGTAATCACGCTGAATCGTAATGATTTTTTCAGCTACATCCAGTATTTTGTCTGGCTGGCAAAAGCCGATTACCTTGGCTAGTTGAGGATATGTCGCCTTGTCACCGTGGGTCATTCCCATACCGCCGCCGATCGCCACATTAAAGCCAACAAGTTTTCCATTTTCAACAATTGCTATGAAGCCAAGATCCTGGGAGTAGACATCAATGTCATTGGATGGCGGGACCGCAATGCCTATTTTAAACTTCCTTGGCAAATAAAGCTTTCCGTACATTGGTTCGACTTCCTCCAATTCCGGAGTAGCGACAACTTTTTCTTCATCCAGCCAGATTTCATGGTACGCCCTTGTACGCGGCAATAGATAATCACTCAATTTTTTCGACCATTCATATACTTCGGAATGGATTTCGGATTGAAATGGAATCGAATTGCACATTACGTTTCGGTTTACATCTCCGCATGCAGCGATTGTATCCAACATTGAAGCATGGATTTCCTGAATGGTTTTTTTCATATTCCATTTTAAAATACCATGCATTTGAAACGTCTGCCTTGTTGTCAATTTCAAGGTTCCGTTACCGTATTTCTGGGCAAGGTCATCCATAACAAGCCATTGAGAAGGCTGTGCAACCCCGCCGGCCATGCGGACACGCAACATAAATTGATAGGCAGGCTCCAGTTTTTGTTTTTGACGCTCATTACGCAGATCCCGATCGTCCTGCAAATAGCTGCCGTGGTGTTTCATCAGTCGATTGTCATCATCCGGAATACCGGCGCTAATCCGATCCTGCATCACTTTTCCAAGTGTACCTCGCAAATAATCGCTTCTTTCTTTAATTTGCTCAACATCACTTGGCGGGCCTGCTGGTGCTTTCAATAGTGGGTTCACCATGTTGTAATCTCCTTTTCTTCCAAATTTCAATACACATCACGTTGATAGCGTTTATTCTGTTGCATATCTTCTAGATAAGCTTGCGCATCAGCATGGCTCATATTGCCTTCTTTTTCAATGATCTCAATAAGCGTATTATGGACATCATGTGCCATGTTTTTCTCGTCACCGCAAATGTATACAGCAGCTCCTTTTTGAAGCCATTCGTATAATTCCCCGCTTTGCTCGCGCATCCGGTCTTGAACATACACTTTTTCATCCGTATCGCGGGAAAAGGCCACATCCATTTTCGTAAGTACACCTGTTTTCAACCACTTTTGCCATTCGGTTTGATAAAGGAAATCCGTCACGAAATGCTGATCTCCGAAAAAGAGCCACGTTTTCCCTTTCGCTTCCGATTCTTCGCGATCCTGGATAAAGGATCTAAACGGGGCAATGCCCGTTCCCGGTCCAACCATGATAATTGGCGTATCTGGGTTCTTTGGCTGCTTAAAGTTCTGGTTATGCTGAATGTAAATGGGCAACAAGTCCCCTGGCTGTAATCTGTCCGCACATAAAATCGAGCAGACTCCTTTTCTTTCCCGACCATGACTTTCATACCTGACAGCTCCGATTGTCAAATGCACTTCATCCGGATAGGCGGACAAACTACTCGCAATCGAATACAGACGGGCTGGCATTTTCCGAAGTATCGATACAAACTCTTGCGCCGATTCACCCCATGAACCAAAATCACGGACAAAATCAAGCAAATCACGGCCTTCTCGATATTCTTTTAACCTTTCTTCATTACCAGGCTTTAAAAGCTCCTTTAAATCCTCATTACCAGAAAGCTGTGCCGCTTGTTCAATGAGCGATTTGGTCAATACCGTTATTTCAAAGTCGGAGATGAGCGATTCCCTAAGCTGACGAAGTTCCCCCTGCTTATTGACCTTCACGGTTTCTTCAGGATCCCAATCCAGTTCCATAAGAAGCATATCCACTAAATCCGAATCGTTTTTCGGATAAATGCCAAGGCTGTCACCAGGCTCGAATGTAAGACCTGAGCCCTCAAGAGATAACTCAAGATGATGAGTTTCTTTATTGGAGCCACGTCCGTTCAAATTTATGTTTTCCAACACTTCCGCTTTAAACGGATTAGTTCTCGAATAAGAGGTTTTTTCACCTACAGAAGCTTTTGCTTCGGGAACTGCAGCAGCAGAACTGACTTGCCCTTCACTTAAACTGGAAATGACTCCTTCCAGCCATTCGGAAGCAGGCTCATCATAATCAAGGTCACAGTCCATTCGCGGAAATAACCGTGTCCCCCCAAGTTCCTCCAAGCGTTTATCGAATTGTTTTCCCGTTTCACAGAAAAACTCATATGAGCTGTCCCCAAGCGCCAATACCGAATAGCGGAGACCCTCAAGGCTTGGTGCCCTCCTGCCATGAAGATACTCATGGAAAGACAATGTATTATCCGGCGGATCACCTTCTCCATGCGTGCTAACGGCAATCAGAAGATTTTCGATTTTTTTCAAATTGTTGACTTTAAAGTCACTCATGGATGAAATGGTAACCTGAAAGCCATTACCCTCAAGCTTACTCGCCGCATTTTCTGCCAGCCCTTGAGCATTGCCCGTCTGTGAACCATACAGGATGGTCACTTCTTTTGATATTGTCTTCCCGCCGCTTAGAGCTTCCAATACCGGGGCGTCGGCTGAACTTGTGTTCGAAACTGACAAAGATGCAGTCAGATAACCGCTCAACCAAATTTTTTGTGTTTCGGTCAAGCTTGGCAGCAGGCTGTTAAGAAGCTCTGCTTGCTCTTGATTAAAGGGACTGTTACTTACCTGAAGTTGCACGATTTCCACCTCACAAAGGGATATTAACTTATCTTAGTTGATTATTATGTATAACGAGTGGGTTTAAATATTTTATTTCGATCCATAAATTAATTAACTCGTTTACTCCTATAGACCAAGTCGGTTTTAACTGCAAAAAAAATGAAAAATACAGTTATATAGGTTCATAGCACGCAACAAAGGACAATAGCTTTCCCAGCCTATACTCTTCCTAAAATAAGTTTCTCATTAAAACTTTACTGGAAGGTACATCATTAGTAAAATATATATAATTTATTATAACTATTAAGAATATTAATAATAAGGAGAAATTTCTATGTACTATGATGCTCTAAAAACATTTGTGACCCTTGTGGAAGTCAAGAACTTTACAAAAACAGCAGAAATTCTTCTTATGTCGCAACCAAGTGTTAGTTTGCATATTAAAAAATTAGAAGAAGAGTTCCAAACCAAATTATTCCTCCGTTCTCCCAAGTTTTTAAAAGTCACCTTAACGGGAGAAATTCTTTACGACCGAGCCAAGCAAATGATCACAATCTATGAACAGACCAGACAAGACATACAGGAACACGATAGGTCCATAAAGGGCGAATTAAAGATAGGTGCAAGTTTTACAATAGGAGAGTATATCCTTCCCTCTTTACTCATCGACCTGCAAGAGGAATATCCTGAACTTGAACTTCAAGTGGTAATTGGGAACACGGAAGAAATCGTTCAAGCCGTTCGGCTATACAAAGTGGATATTGGTTTAATCGAAGGTCAAACTAACGAAAAAGAGCTTTCTGTTCACCCATTCATGCAAGATGAGCTATTCATTGTGTCTTCTAACAATCATGAACTTGCTAATAAAGACGATGTGGAGATTACTGATTTACATGACCAAGCATGGGTAACGAGGGAAGTTGGATCGGGTACACGAGAATACCTTAACCATGTCATACGTTCAAATGGTTTGAAAATTAAATCGATACTCACGATAAGCAGCAATCAAGGAATTAAAGAAACACTTATAAAAAACGGCTCAGGGCTGGCCCTGCTTTCCCGAAGTGTCATCGAAAGGGATGTACAAAATAAAATCATTTCTATCATTCAGGTAAAAGATGAATCCTTTAACAGGACACTTTCTTACGTCTATTCCCCCATTATGAAAGATAAAAAAAATGTAAAGACTTTTATAACTGAATTAAACAAAAAGTGGCCCATGAAAGCAAAGCCGATAGGATGATCATTGCAAAGAAAGCTATTCCAAAGATGGAGTTACAGACACTTATTTGTGATTTTATTAAACAACATAATCCTGATGACCGGGAATATCGGCTTTTTTATACTTAATAAACATTCTTATGCACATTAACTTACAAACAATTGGGTATACGAATGAATAGAGGATTGTATAGATAAAAAAAAATATGGGAGCGGGTTTCATGGATATTGAGATTAAAGAAGCAGCGATTGAACAACTATTAAAAATGAATTATAAAGAGAATGAAGGGGTTCGTATCGAAGCCATTTATGTTGGTAGCTGTTCAATTTATGTAGAACATGAATTGAAAATTGATAATAAGAACGAAGATGATGAGAGATTCATAATTAATGGGGTCCCCATATTAATTTCAAGTGAGTCTAAAAAGCATCTTCCAGATAAAGTCTTCCTCAATTACAGTGACGGACTTGGATATAAATTATATTCAGACGATGAAACATTGAGGTATAATCTCCAATTGAAGAGAGTGAATTAAAAAAATGAACATAGTAAAAAGCCCATGTGTTTCAGTTGGGCTTTTTTTGGTTATACTCAGAGAAATTTTTATCGGCATGATAACTAGAGGGATTTTATTTCCCATAGGATAGCACTGCACTAACTGCTCCATTACCAGGAAAATGCTTTAATAAGTACTTTTATCTATTCTATTAATTGTTTCAATGTTATTTTACAAATTAATAATGACCGAAAGTTTAAAGAATGATTGTTATTATTCTTCCACTCTTCTGGACTCGAGGTGCCGCTCCAGCTTCCTTTTTACCCGCTGAAGTGCATTATCGATCGTCTTTTTTGGAACATTCAGTTCCTTTGATATTTCTAAATAAGTTTTTCCTTCCAGGTACAAGTCCACAACACTGCTTTCCAACTCACTAAGGACTTCGGTTAAAATTAGCTCAATATCGCATATTTCTTCTGATTTTATTAAGATCGTGACTGGGTCATTTTGTCTCTGTTCAGGGATTAGATCAATTAGACCCTGTTCCGACTCCCCTTGATTGATAGGCATATACAATGAAACATAATTATTTAAGGGAGAATGCTTTTGGCGAATAGCCGCTTTAACGGCCGTTATGATTTGTCTTGTAATGCACAGTTCCGCAAAAGATCTGAAAGACGCATTTTTGCAATTTTTGTAGTCTCGAATGGCCTTATATAGCCCAATCATCCCTTCCTGAAAGACGTCTTCCTTATCTCCACCCGTTAAAAAATATTTCAAAGCATTTGATTGAACGACACATCTGTATTTTTTGATTAAAAAATCCAGTGCATCCTCATCACCATTATGGATTTTTCCTACCAACATCACATCTTCCATATGAGTATAGTTTTCCATTTGTTTCTTCTCGATGATTACACTCATTTATTTTCCCCCACTCACTAAGTTGAGCCGCGACATAAAAGTTCCATTATCACTTCAATGTGGTAAAGTACATTCAATATAATAATATCTCAGAAATGACGATAATGATATTCGCAAATAACGACATTTTTCAACAAAATCCAGTTATTTATAACTATAAACTTTCAGTCAGCTTTAATTGATTTGGTAAAGATTTTTTCATTAAAGTCGTTTTGTTTAACTCCTGATCATTGACGGATATAGTTGTGCCGGTGGTTGTGGTAATTATGGCGGGGGTTCAGCATATGGCGGCTTACAAATAGCATGATTATAATAATAATCTTAAAGAACTATTCTGCACTAATGATTTAATAGAGCCTAACCAAAAGGAGAAGAACGAATCTATCCTACCTTCATTCGCTTTAGATGGAAAAATAAGGGTTGCATTTAAAACATCGTCTCTAATAAATTAGCTGATTTCATTTAAACCCTTCTTTCGCAAAATAAAAAAGCACCCTTCAAAGGATGCTAAAACATATTATTAACTCAGTCATAAAATGGAGTACTGGATTTAATTATTCGCCAATGTCCCGGTATGTAGAAGATCCTAACTTAAGCATTCATAAGTCTTTAAAGCGGTGGATTTTCCACACCAAAATGAATCCAATCTTCTTTTGGCGGTCCATAAACCCCAGAAGGTTTAATTCCTGCTTGACGCATCAGAACCGTAACTTGTCCGCGATGATGAACAATATGCTTGATTAGCCCCATAAGGATGGAAGCATTTGTTTCCTGTCTTCCGAACGCTTCTTGCATTTGTCCCAGGGATTCGTCTGTCCATTGTTGTTCAATAATTTTGGCTGCATGAGAACTTACATTTTTAAAAGTGATGGCAATTTCGCGGGCTGAAGATGGAACGTTTTCCGAACTTTCTATCCGGTCTATCTTTAACCCGAAATGAGCTAGATAATCTGGAATATTCGTCGTGAAATGCCATACAATTCTTCCTAATGTGCGACCTTCAGGATAAACTTGTTGTTCTAAAGATTCATCAGTCAAACTATCCAAGACATTTTGAGTGAGTATTGCTTCTTTATTCCATTCTTTAATAAAATCTGAAATTGAAATATACATATAATACCTCCCCTATTTTGATTGATAATTACTTAAAGTACATTATAAAACATATGTTCCCTCATTACAAATTCCTCATTAAACATGCAATAAATACTATCCATTCTAATTAGAAAACCATTGCTTTTGCTTTGTACTTGACGCCTGGAAGTTTCGGTTTCAAGTTTCAAGAAAAACTGTTGAACCTCTTCTGCATTTTGATCCTTTAAGTCCAAAAAAGTATACCCATTTCAGGAGCTGAAATGGGTAACCCTGATTAAATCGAATACTGGACGTGTAAGTTTGTGACTGCAATTTTATTTAATGCGTGCTCTACAAATATTCCTGCCACTAGCTATACACAACAGGAATCGCTAATTTATAATAGGATGAAATCATGTTATTAATATATATAAATTCAGTATTGGTTAGGAGAAAAGCCATGCAAAATAAGCTTAGTATAGGAGAAATGGCGAAGTTGCGAGGTGTAACCGTAGATACGTTGCGTCATTACGATAAAATTGGATTGCTAAAGCCTTTTCATATTGACCCCGAAACTGGCTATCGTTATTACTCCATTTCCCAGTATGAGGTTCTCGGAACGATCAAAGAGTTAAGGAGCATCGGGTTTTCCTTAGAAGAAATCAAGCAGTTTCTTACGGATCGCAATGTCAAAAAGTCGGTTCAATCACTTCAAAAATCAATGGCTAATATACAGGAAGAAATTAAGAAATTGCAAGGTATCCATAATATTTTGATGACACGATTATACAATATTGAACATTTCACAAACAGTTACAGGAATTCGGATATCGTGATAAAACAATTTGAAGAACGGGAATACATCCAACTAGACAGATCGGTAGCTTGGACGGATACAGAAAATCTTTATTTTGGATATTTGGAGCTCGAAAACAAGATTGGTGGAATCATCCCTGCTTTGGCAAGCAATAAATTTGGAGATTTCATAAAGAAAGAGTATATTGATGAAATTCGTCAATCATCTGACTTTTCCGCTAACCTAAGTGACTATCAATCTCAATCATTCATTCTTGTTCAGGGTGAGGAGTCAGAGCAACCAACCAAAAAAATTGAAAAAGGGCTATTTTTATGTTCCTATTATGGAGGACTTACAAGGGAGAAAATGCTAACCCAGCTAAAAAAGCAACTCCATTATTGTGATACTCATGACTATATTATTACCGGTGACGCCTTTCGAATTATGCAGGTTGACGTTTCTCTGACCGATCAATATGATGAAGCTTATTATGAAATACAAATTCCGATTCAAGAAAAAGTAACAAGTAAACAGCCTTCGAAATGAAAGCATTATCATTTCGAAGGCTGTTTTTTTGTATCGCAACTGTTTACTCTCGTGTTAGACGAGACTTTATAATGGATTTATACATAATGAATGGAGTGATGCATTCCTAAATGAAAACAGCAAACCATTATTTTGAAAAATCATTTTGATCTAAGGAGTGATACCTTTTATTAAAAAGTGTGACATCAAAAAGACAAGGCCACGTTGTTCCTTGCATTATGCTACTCTTCTTTACCAACTCCTCTGTGCGGCCGATTGGAGGACAGGCAATTATGAAAAAATGGTTATAAGCATTCAGTCAGAGCTCAAGTTGTATCCGTTTACAAGTAGTTACTATTTATATTGGTTATCCTTAAATGAATCCAGACAAATAACCTTTCCATTGACTGAATTTACGGAATTTTAAATTAAATAATCCGAATAATCCGCTTATTCACTATGTGCACATTAATGAATGCGTACGATCGTTATTAAAAAATTCACAAGGAGGATTGATTAATGGAAAATATGAATTCACCAACTCTTAAACGTACTCTTACTTTGAAGTATGTCGTCTTTTTCGGATTGGCTTTCATGGCTCCAAAAACGTTTTTCTCAACTTATGGGGTTGCTGTAGACAGCACCAGCGGGATGATGCCAACGGCTTATGCCATTGCTTTAGTTGTCATGTTATTTACAGCATATAGCTATGCCCAATTAGTGAAAGCGTTCCCAAAAGCAGGAGCCGCATATACGTTTACGCAAAAATCTATAAGTCCACATATAGGGTTTATCGTTGGTTGGACAATCATCATTGATTATATATTTAGCCCGATGATCAGCGCCCTAATCGTCGGAATTTCATTGAAAGCTTATTTTCCATCCATTCCGATGTTTGTTTGGATCATTTTATTTATTGTGATTATTACTGCTGTCAACATCCTTGGCATTAAATTAGCAGCGAAACTTAATACGTATATGCTTTTCTTGCAATTTTTATTGTTTGCACTATTTTTTATTTTGTCCATTAAAGGTCTTCTTGAAGGAAAAGGAACAGGGACATTATTTTCCACCGTTCCCTTTTATGATCCTGAAATTAGCTCACCGGCTCTACTATCTGTTATCCCAATTCTTTGTTTTAGCTTTTTAGGCTTTGATGCAGTAACTACTCTGTCAGAGGAGACGAAGGATCCTACGAGAACGTTGCCAAAAGCGATCTATTTCATAACGATGATTGGTGGATTTTTATTTATCACAAGTTCTTATTTTGCACAACTAATTTTTCCGGATTTCCATTCTTTCACTAGCCCTGAATCCGCCTATTTAGAGATCGCGATGTATATCGGCGGAAACAGTTTTGTGAGCTTCTTTGTGGCAGTGGGGCTAACTTCCACCACAGCTTCAGCCGTGGCATCGGGAACGAGCGCCTCTCGTATTTTGTATGCGATGGGAAGGGAAAATGTATTGCCGAAAAAAATCTTCGGCTATCTATCACCGAAATACCGGACACCTGTGTTCAATATTTTACTCATTGGCGGGATTGCATTAAGCGCTCTTTTCTTAAATCTAACAACAGCTGTATCACTAATTAGTTTTGGTGCGTTATTTGCCTTTTTCTTTGTGAATCTTTCAGTTGTTTCTTACTATTTTTTCCAAAAGAAACAGAGATCTTTTAAAGGAACGATTCAATATTTGATTATCCCGCTTACTGGTGCAGCACTAATTGGATTGTTTTTCATAAATCTAGATAAACATTCACTAATACTAGGTGGAACTTGGCTTCTTATCGGATTTATTTATCTATTAAACTTAACGAAAATGTTTAGGCAGCCGCCTCCTGAGCTTGCCTTTGAGGAAGCTTAATAATAGAGCTATAAAAGAAGGGAATGATTGATGATGAGTCAACAAGTAGCTGACGTAATTATATCAAGTAATACTGTATTTACAGGTCTTTCCGACCAACCTGAACCCGCCTCCATTGCAATTAAGGACAACAAAATTGTTGCGATTGGTACTGAGGAAGAAATTAAACACTACGCTGGTGAGCACACGAAAATCTATCAGTTTAAAGACCAATTAATTATGCCGGGATTCCATGATTTCCACCTTCATATCATGCAAGGTGCCGTTGCCCTCAATAGTGTCAATCTGTTCGCCGCTCGCTCAGAAGATGAAGCGCTGGAAATGATTGGCGAATTCGCCGAATCAAAACCGGAAAATCAATGGGTAATCGGATTTACTTGGGATGCAGGTTATTGGGATACACAACAATTACCGACTCGCCATTCATTGGATCATATTCTTCCAGACCGTCCGGCACTCATGTTTCACGCTGAAGGCCATTATGCATGGGTGAATACGAAAGCTTTGGAGATTGCTAATATTACTCGTCATTCGGAAAATCCTTTCTATGGCATTATAGGAAAAGATGAAAGTGGAGAACCCAATGGTATTTTATATGAAAAAGCAATGGATGCGGTTATCCGCCATGCCTTTAATTTTTCAAATTCACAAAAAAATGAAATCTTCTCCAATTTCTTGGCACACGCAGCAAGCTTAGGGGTGACCGCTGTCAATGACTTACATGGTTTAAAGACAATAGAATCACTAGATGTTTTCAAAGAATTCGAAGACAACGGTAAATTAACAACGCGGATTCATTTATGGCCTGCATTAAATGGTGATCTTGGGCACTCCAAACAATTGCGAGAGACATATCAATCGGATAAACTCCGTGTGTCGGGACTTAAACAATTTATCGATGGTGTCATTACCGCCCGTACAGCTTATCTACTTGAGCCTTATGCGGATCAACCAGAAACACGCGGTGAGACGTCTTTCCTTCCTGAAACGATCAAAAAATGGGTCGTTGCTGCAGATAAAGAGGGCTTCAGCATTCGTTTTCATGCGATTGGAGATGGAGCAATCCGTCTTGCCTTAGATGCCTATGAGGAAGCGCAAAAGACAAATGGTAAACGAGATTCACGACATTCCGTCGAACACATTGAAGTTATTCATCCAGATGATATTCATCGTTTTAGTGAACTGGGTGTTACGGTCTCAATGCAGCCAGATCACTTAGCGATGTCTGAAAGAGGTGTTTACACCGAACAAGTTGGTGCTGAACGAGAAAAGTATGTCTTCTCGATTAATACTTTGCAAAAAACCGGTGCGAAACTGGCTTTTGGAACGGACTTCCCAATTGATATTTTGAATCCGCTCCTCCAAATTTATCGTGCGGTAACGAGAATCGACAGCAGCGGAAAAACGGTATGGCATCCACATGAGTGCATCACACTTGCCGAAGCATTGAAAGCTTATACCAGTGGCCCAGCCTACGGTACATTTAGAGAGCAGGAATTAGGGACATTGGAAGCAGGTAAACTTGCTGATATTATCGTCTTGGAACGAAATCTCTTTGAAGTGCTTGTGGAAGAAATACCAGATATAAAGGTACTGTTAACAATGGTTGACGGTCAAGTAGTTTATGATTATGCCGGCACTTTAGTATGATAAGTAAACGATTCGGAAAAAGATGATCAAACAGCGGATGTACATCTTTGCCAACAAACGTTTTACTTTATATGGTACTTATTATTTTTGAGAAATTTAAACAAACGGATACTGACCATTCTATGGAAATAAAACCGCAGAATCAGTATGGTATTGGAATAAAGAATGACTATGATGCAGCCATTTAAATAGGGGGACTGATATATGAATAATTCAAACTCACCAACTCTTAAACGTTCACTTCCATTAAAATATGTTGTGTTTTTTGGTTTGGCCTTTATGGCCCCAACTACTTTGTTTTCAACATATGGAGTTGCTGTTCATAGCACGAACGGGATGATCACTACTGCTTATATCGTTGCCTTTATCGTTATGTTATTTACAGCCTACAGCTATGCGCAAATGGTCAAAGCCTTTCCAAATGCGGGTGCAGCCTATACGTTTACGCAAAAATCCCTAAGTCCTCACATTGGTTTTCTCGTAGGTTGGACAATTATACTGGATTATATGTTCAGTCCAATGATCAGTGCTCTATTGTTAGGAATTGCAATGAAAGCCTATTTCCCTATAATTCCTATGTACGTCTGGATTATTCTCTTTATCGTCACGGTTACGATTATAAATATTCTCGGTATTAAGGTAGCGGCTAAGCTTAATATGGGGCTTCTATTCTTGCAATTCGGAACACTTGCGTTGTTCATCATTTTTTCAATAAAGGGGCTTTTAAATGGTCAAGGTGCAGGAACGCTTTTTTCGATCCTCCCGTTTATTGATTCAAATATAAATATGCCGGGCTTCATGTCCATAATCCCTATTTTATGCTTTTCCTTTTTAGGGTTTGATGCAGTAACAACTCTTTCTGAAGAAACGAAAAACCCGCGAAAATCCATACCTAGGGCCATTTATCTTGTAACAATCATTGGTGGATTATATTATTTTATCGGTTCGTACTTTTTACAGCTTGTCTGGCCTGACTACCAATCATTTAAAGCCCCGGAAGCTGCTTATATGGAAATTGCAATGTATATCGGGGGTAACTTTTTGATAAGTTATATGCTTGCTGAAGGAATCATGTCAAGTTTTTCATCAGCTATTGCGGCAGGGACAAGTGCTTCACGTATTTTATTTGCAATGGGACGTGAACGTGTACTTCCTGCCAAAATATTTGGATATCTTTCTCCTAAATATCGTACACCTGTCTTTAACATATTAATTATAGGAGGCGTTGCTCTAAGCGCGCTTTTCTTAAGTCTTACAACTGCCGTATCTCTTATAAATTTTGGTGCATTATTCGCTTTTACTTTCGTTAATCTTTCGGTTATCGCTCACTATTATTTCCGAAAAAAGCAGCGTTCCTTAATGGGGACCATTCGGTACCTTATCATTCCGTTAATTGGTGCTTCTCTTACAGGTTTCTTTTGGATAAAGTTAGACATCTATTCGTTAATACTGGGAGGAACTTGGTTTGCCATCGGATTTGTGTACCTTCTTAACCTTACAAAAATGTTTAGACAGCCGCCTCCTGAGCTTGCCATTGAACAAGCTTAAAAATAGAAGCTATTCTATAGAATTGAAAGGAATGATAGATAATGAATCAACAACCAGCTGATGTAATTATTTCAAGTAATGCTGTATTTACAGGACTTTCTGACCAACCGGAGCCCGCCTCAATTGCGATTAAGGACAATAAAATCATTGCGGTTGGTTCTGAAGAGGAGGTTAAACCTTATTCAGGGGAGAATACCAAAATTCATCAATTTAATGACCAATTAATTCTACCGGGTTTTCATGATTTCCATCTTCACATGATGGATGGGGCTGTTTCGATGAATAGTGCCAATTTATTCCCAGCCCGTTCAGAAGAAGAAGCGTTGGAAATGATTCGTGAATTTGCCGAATCACGCCCGCAAGATCCTTGGATAATCGGCGCTTCATGGGATGCAGGATATTGGGATACGCAGCAATTACCGAATCGGTCTTCATTGGACCGCATTCTCCCCGACCGTCCGGTACTTATGTTTCACGCCGAAGGTCATTACGCATGGGTAAATTCAAAGGCACTTGAAATCGCTAATATTACCCGTCATACGGAAAACCCTTCGTATGGAATGATTGGAAAAGACGAAAATGGGGAACCTAATGGACTTTTATACGAAAAAGCAATGGACGCGGTTATCCTCCATGCCTATGATTTTACAAAAGAACAAAAGAGAGAACTTTTCACTAATTTCCTTACTCATGCGGCTGGTTTAGGAGTAACATCCGTCCACGACTTATTTGCAATAGAAGCATTGGAAAAGCTTAATGATTATGATGTTTTCAAAGAATTTGAAGACAATGGAGATTTAACTGCCCGTATTCATTTATGGCCAGCTTTAAATGGCAATCTTGAACGTGTCAAAAAATTACGAGATACGTATCAATCGGACAAACTTCGTGTGTCAGGACTTAAACAATTTATCGATGGCGTCATTACAGCCCGTACCGCTTATTTACTTGAACCTTATGCTGATCAACCGAATACACGAGGTGAATCATCGTTCCCTCCAGAAACAATCAAAAAATGGGTCGCTGATGCTGATAAAGAAGGCTTCAGCATTCGTTTTCATGCAATTGGCGACGGAGCGATTCGCCTTGCTTTAGATGCCTATGAGGAAGCGCAAAAGACAAACGGTAAACGAGATTCGCGTCATTCTATTGAACACATTGAAGTGATCCACCCTGATGATATTCATCGTTTCAAAGAGCTAGGCGTGACCGCTTCAATGCAGCCGGATCACTTTGCGATGTCTGAAAGAGGTGTTTATACCGAGCGGATTGGTACAGAACGAGAAAAGTATGTTTTCTCGATTAATACACTGCAAGAAGCCGGAGCGAAATTGGCATTCGGAACGGACTTCCCAATCGATACCCTTGATCCGCTTCTGCAAATCTATCGGGCAGTAACGAGAATCGACAGCAGCGGAAAAACGGTATGGCATCCACATGAGCGCATCACACTTGCCGAAGCATTGAAAGCTTATACAGCCGGATCAGCTTATGGTTCCTTTAGGGAGAAGGAATTGGGAACATTAGAAGTAGGAAAACTTGCTGATATCGTAGTATTAGAACAAAATCTCTTTGAAATACCAGTAGAAGAAATTCCCAATACAAAGGTACAGCTAACGATCGTTGATGGGAAAGTTGTTTTTGATCAAACGACGTCTTTAATCGAAAAGTAACATTAAAGGAGGATTCTACAAATGTAGAATCCTCTCAGACTGTAGACAAACTCAAAATCGAGTTTGTCCTTTTTTATGGCTTGCACAATTTGGACGTTGATTGGAACGTAGGGCACTCGCTTTCCGCGGGCGGTCCGCCCTCGGCTTTCGCCTGTGGGGTCTCACCTAGACGCGCTTTTCTAAGCAGGAGTCTCGTACACCCGCTCCAATCAACTTTGACTTACCTTTTAGATAGAACACTTTTCCCTACAGTCTTTTTTGTTTCAGGCTATTTTCACATACTTTGTTGCTATTTACCAGGTAGTGAGTTGTGGTTGATTTCCCCTCCAGATGCTCGCTTTCCGCGGGGCGGGCGGTGAGCCTCCTCGGCGTAAACGCTTGTGGGGTCTCACCTGTCCCGCTGCTCCCGCAGGAGTCTCGCACTTCCGCTCCAATCAACCTTAAATAGTTTCGTTTTAAAAACATCAATCTTTACGAAAAGAGCCTTGTTTTAAAATAAATCTATTAAAAACTTGGGGTGATGAGGATGCTTTCGGAACATCATTCTATTCAACGAGATCAACTTGAAATGATTACTTTAGACCAACCAACTGGTGCCGGCGAACCAGTTGGTTCGTAAAATCTCAATTAAAGAGAGACGTATTGGCGTATAGCGATGAAGCACCGCCAGAGTGAACAAATAGAATGTTATCCTCCGGCTTAAAGGTGCCTTTTTGTATTAAATCGATGAGTCCCGCTGCGGCTTTCCCCGTATATACCGGATCCAGCAGTATCCCTTCCGTTCTTGCCATTAGCTTGACTGCTTCCACCATTTCAGGTGTAGGCAAAGCATAACCCGGGCCGACATACTCATCAAAACACGTAACAGCCTCACGAGGAATTGAATTCGGAATGCCGATATGTGTTAAAGTTTCCTTAACAAGCTGAAAAACTTTCTCTTCTTGTTCAGCTTTCCCTCTGCTTACGTTTATTCCAATTACCGATACTCCACTGTGATTTCCATGAAATCCTGCCACCAAACCAGCATGCATTCCTCCACTGCCGCTTACACAAATAACTGCTTTCAAATCAATTCCTTGCTCAAAGGACTGGGCCAAGATCTCCTGAGCACATGCAACGTATCCCGTCGCACCAATGACATTGGATCCCCCAACCGGGATGATGTAAGGTTGATGTCCTTTCTCTGTCACCTCTTTAGCCACTTTTTGCATTTCTTGCATTAAGTCAGCTCCATTAGACACTACTTTGATTTGTTCAGCGCCTAATAAATGGTAGAGAAAATAGTTACCGTTAAAATCCGGTTCAGAATTTGAAAGGCCCTCTTCCAACACAAGGATGCATTTCATTTTCTCTTTAACCGCAGCAGCTAGTGTCAAGCGGCAATGATTTGATTGAATGCCTCCACATGTAATCAATGTATCCGCGCCTTTGTCCAATGCATCGGCAACAAGGAATTCCAGTTTCCTTGTTTTATTTCCGCCTGCCGTCAGACCAAGCATATCGTCTCGTTTAACGTAAATGGATGGGCCCCCAAGAACTTCAGAAAAATGATCCAGTCTCTCAACTGGTGTATATGTCGGTGTATATCGTTTCCTGGGAAATTGTGCTAAGTTCATTAATAACTCCTCCCGCTTCCTCTATGTATATTAAACGAAAGAAAATATCAATCTGATATTCTCTTTCGTTTAAAATAAGCTTCGATTTCAATCATAGCATCTTTATGTAATCGAGCAACATGAATCTCCCTTCTAGCATGGTTATCTCTAAAAAAGAATTTTCATATACATCATTCGTCAGGGCAAAATGATATCAAAACCTACTATTAGTGCTTCCGCTTATTCTATGACCACCTTTTTTCCCAAAAAGTATCAGGAAGCTTCCCAGTTACAGCATATATAAAGGCTACCTGGAATTTTTTATCTTGCCAAAGGTCCGATAGCCTAGTGAGCGTCTTTAGTAGTAATAGTGTCATCCATCCCATTGAATTGTATTAATAAAAAGTATGAAGCATTGAAATGGACATCACTCATTTTTAAAATAAATATACTTGTATATTTTTAGAAAAGAGCGCCATGGAAACCAATCATTATCTTTATATTCAAATTAAATAGAACATTATTATTCTAAGCCCTTAAGGGAAGCTATATTTTTGTTATTAAAAATGCAATCATTGAAGGGTATTATTACTGTGAAGGAATGACGGAAGAGGAGTTAAAAAAACTGGTATGGGCAACAGATAAACTGCAACAAGAAATAAAAAAAATGACCGAATAGCGGCAAGTCGTACAAACATCGAATTTCACCGCTTATTATATTCCAACTCGAGAAATAACTTTCTCCAAAAAACTACAGATCCATCATGGTTTCTTTTCGAATCCTTTTTATCGGCCCGTAATGAGGAATTACATTGGTGGATAAATCTTGGTATGAGGAACGAAACAACGAGCACTTACAGTTAATCCAGGCCATTCGTGACAAAGTTGTAGAAAAAGCAATAAAGGTCAATACGATCCATATTGATGTTAAATTCTTCACTTTTTTATTCGAACCGTACAAGGCCATGGTTGAAGTCCCCTTCCCGACCATTGCCTTGTATGCTTTTTACGGTTGCGCTTCTAGGTAGTTATTCAGCTGATCAGGTGGGAAAATGGCTAGGTTTTTCGATTGAATGACCCCTGGGGTTCTTATTCCTAATTATGTAAGTTCCAATTGCCCGGACAATCATCCATACACCTTTTGATGATCAATGGTTACTTGTTTACTCATCGTAACGTTCCAGCAATTCAATAATCACTTTAAAGGTCGCTTTTGTATCCATATAGGCATAGCGGCCTTTTCCGTTAAAAAAGTTTCCTGTCTGTATGACCGGATAGCCCATTTCTTCCAGCATCTTCATTTTAGCCTCCATGTCTTTAACGACAAAAGAGATATGGTGAACACCCTCACCATATGTTTCTAGATGATCTTTCCACGTACTGTGTGATTCGTCCGGCTCGATCAATTCAATTTGAATTAACGGAGTATTGATGAACATATATTTTGATTTGCCTTCAGTGGGCTTCCCTTTGTAAATCACGTTTGTAATATCGGATGAACCAGAATGGATGATGGGAGGTTTTTCAACACCCAACAACTTACTATATGCATCTGCAGCCGCATCTAGGTCTTTGACAACAAACGCAAGCTGTTCCACTTTGTTAGTCCCTAGTAGCGGCTGAATGCTGTCATTTTCCGGTCTTTCCCATGCCGTTACTCTTGGCTCCGCACTTTCAAGCAGTTCAACTAACGTTTTGTGATCATCTAGTGTATCCACATATACATATCGGCCGTCACTTGAAGTGAATTCACCCGTTTGCAAAGCTGGGTAACCATTTTTCTCCATGATTGGCAGCCTCTTTTGGATAGAGTCCACATCAAAAGCTATATGGTGGATCCCTTCACCTACTTCATCCAGGAACTCACGCATCGTTCCTGGATTTTTATCGGGTTCTATTAGTTCAAATTGGACGGTCGGTGTATTCAGGAAAGCCAGTTTGGATTGCGATTCCGTTGGTACACCTCTAAAAGTGACTTTCGATACAGAACTGTCACCAGTTAGAAATGGTTCTGCCTTCTTAATGCCCAGCAGTCTTGTAAAAGCTAGATTAGCAGCTTCAATATCTTTTACAACAAATGCGAGTTGATTAATATTCCTATTGCCCAATAGTGATTCAGCCATACTAATAAACCTACTTCCCATAGTTTATTTTATTATGAACTCAACCCAGTCCGCGAACGGACAACCCTCCATCACTGGAGATGACTTCACCGGTAATAGCACGCGCTGCGTCTGATGCCAATAGGACATATGCAGCTACATGATCTTCGGGCAGCTGTGCAAGCTGAAGAGGGTTTCTTTTTTTTATGCTATTTGCCTTCGTTTCATTATCCACGATTTTAACGAATGGACGTAGGGGAGGAATGACCGATAATGCGGTCAGAGTGCCACCAGGCGCTACAGCATTAACCCTGATGTTGGGAGCGAGTTCAAAGGCAAGTTGGCGCATCAGCCCTATTTGGGCATGCTTGCTTGCTGTGTACCACACCCCGCCGCCATCCGGATAAAAACTGGCACCGGATACGGTGAAAATAATATTTCCATTCGATTTTTGCAGTTCTTCAAGAGCGGCTTTAGCACCGAAAAATGATCCTTTAACGTTAATATCGATCAGAAAATCATATGCATCGGAAAGTGCATCGGGAGTTACGTCGGCAAATTTAGCAAATCCATCAAAGACTCCTGCATTGGCAACGAAAACATCCAGCTTTCCAAATTGCTCGACAGTGGCCTGGACAGCCCTCTCATTGTCTTCATATTTGCTTACATCGCCTTGGTTAATGAGAATCTCTTCACCAAATTCCGCTTTCATTTTCTTTAGCGTTTCTATCGAGCGGCCGATGATGCTGACTTTTGCCCCTTCTTGTATGAAACGTCTAGTGACAGCCTCCCCGATACCTGAATTGCCACCGGTAATCAGCACTACTTTATCCTTTAACGCCATTGCCATTGTAACCAACCTCCTCTTTTTAACCAAGTCAATATTATACGAAGATAGCAAGATTTCTGGTATTTATCGTTGATTGATCAACAATGAATATTCGTTTGGAAAGTTTCCATTTACCTTCTTCGAAAACGAATTCATCATTTCGTTCCCCCGAAATCAGATCATGTTGAATATCCGTGCTGCGGCTACGATAGATGAGCAGGTAGCTCTTGACGACTGCCTTTTCACCTTCAACATAGTCTTTAACACGTACATTTGAGACAAAACGCCGTGTTCTTGATGGCGGTATTTCCGCCCATGCATAATCCGTTTTCAAACGATCCACTCGCAGTTTCAGCAGCTCAATATCATCATTAAATGTAAACATGTCCGTTGAATAATCCGGGCGTTCCACCCCTTCTTTATTAACACGTACAGGCATTTGATAGCGTAAACTCGAGTGCATTAAATCGAACCAATCATCAAATTCAATATCATCCAGTAATTGAGCTTCATCATACAGCCATTGTTCAAATTGACATTTGAGCAACATTTTCTCCACATTCATTTCCCTTACCCCTCCCGTTTATCATTTCGTCATCAATTCAAGCCAGTACTTGTAAAAATTCCTTTGGCTCGCTTCAGTGAATTTATCATCGTAAGCAACACCAGGACCTATAAAATCAACTGGTTCACGATGAAGACCCATTGTATAATTGTAGGTTAGATTCTTTAGGAAAGGCATTGGGCCTTGGGCTGCTTCAGTGATATCAGTAAAAACTTCCGTATCATCCTGTTCGAAAATACCGGATGGACTAAAGGTCAAGATAAATGAATCTCTTGATCTATCTTTCCAATCTTGGGAGGCGTTCTTTTCCACGAGCATCCAAGCAATCACTTCCATTTTATTGTGACCGATTGGCCGCCACATCCTTATTGAAGTGTTGGAGATGAATTGGTCTTTGATTTTTGTATGGGATATTAAAAATGATAGGTTAGGGAAGACATTCCCAATCATATTCTTTAAGTTTGATAACACTCCATATTGTTCTTCTGACAAATTAGTTTTAAATTCATCTTTCAATTCTTCCGGGAAAGCGAAGTCAGGATTAGGAGTCCCTAAGTTTAGTCCATGTCCGTTATCCGTATGGATTTGAAAACCGCGCTTTGAATAGGTAGCATTGGGCACCATGCCCAGTTTGGCAATGGATCCGTGTGTGACCATAGTGTGATAGGAATCACCAACAAAGTTATCGGAACCAACTTTCCAGTTGGAATTAACAACGAATCTTTGCGGAACTCCGATTACTTCCATTTCTGCACGTCCTACAAGGATATCCAAATACCATTTAATGTCGCCAAGAAACTCTTCAAGCGGTTCTGCATCTTCATTCCAAGTTCCAAATAAAAGACCTTTATAGGATTCAAGCTTTACTTTGTGAAGGCCCATTTCCGAGCGGTCAAGGTTGCCCCCATATATGTCCTTTTGTAATGGCACTCCTACGAGTTCACCAGTGTTTTTAAAATTGAACCCATGGTAGGGGCACGTAAATAATGACTTGTTCCCTTTATCTGCACGGCATAGTTTCATTCCGCGATGGGTGCACATATTATAAAACGCCCTGATTTCACCTTCAGCATCACGAGTAATGATGAGCGAGTAGCCAGCAAGTTCACGGGTCATGAAGTCTCCTTTGTTCGGTACTTCAGAATCATGACCGATAAAAACCCATGTTTTCAAAAACACTTTTTCATGTTCTATATCATAAACCTTTGGGTCTCCAAGAAGGTATGCAGGTATAACGCCTTCCTCTGGTTTAACCGTTTCGTTCAAATAGTCAACAACTTGCTGTTTCGACATTTCTTCTAAGGATTTTTCAGTTTTAAGCATACTTTTTCTCTCCCTTCCAAGCTTTACATCATTATGCATTACCCGATCTGAACGCTTTTTTCCTTGTTTTGCAGAGTCGCCAAAACGCTTAATGCCGCTAAATAACTCGTTTTCGGGTTATTTGGCATCGGATCATTTACCACTTCCAGTTTCAGTTTCCCGAACGAACCTGACGCTTCTATCAGGTGATTGTTTTTTAACACTTTTGGATCGGCAATGATTTTTACTTTCGTCTTTTCTGATCCAAGACCAGCCATAGACAGCACAATCGCAACATTAATGTTTCTCGGAAACAGCTTGATCGCTTCTGCAGCAGTTCCTTCAAATAATACCGTTTCTTCTGTCACTGAAGACCCTGCCGGCAATGCGTTTGGCGGTTTTCTTGTGGTGATGCAAACAGATTCAAGGCCATTCACCGCTTTTGCCGATTTAAGTACATCTAGACCTCCAATCGCACCAGACGGAAGGAGAATATTCACGCCATTCAATTTACAAATCTGGTTTGATTGTTCTTCAAAGGCGGAATTTGCCATCACGCCAATGCTGCTTAGCAAGAGATCCTTCCCGCTTTTAAGCACTTTCAATGCATACTCTTCAGCTGCTTCTATCGTTGCAGCCTCTATGACTAAATCTACATCGGATTTAAGGAGTTCGTCGACATCACGATATGGCTGTGTCCTGAATTCTTCAGCTAATTGTGCCGCAACTTCTTCACGGCGGGCATAAATCGCAACGATTCTTCCACCTGGAAGAAGCCCGTCGTTATTAATGGACTGAAGCAGAAATTTTCCGATATTACCGCACCCGATTAAACCTAACTTCATGTAGTTTCATCCTTCCTCAATCAGCAAACCCGTATGAGTCCGCAAAGAATTCCAACCCGCAATGTCTTGTTTCCCGCGAAACACCGCTTTCTTTTAAGCCAGGGAAGTCCAGGGCCAAGTCGCTGAAAACGGTATGATTATTGTGGAATACCGCACCAGCTTCAAGGCGATCTGCCATTTCGACAGCGATATCTTCATTCTCGGTCCAAACAGATGCACGCAGCGCAAACTCACTATCATTCGCTAATTTTACAGCTTCATCGTTATCATTGAAAGGTAAAATTGGAATGATCGGTCCGAATTGTTCCACTCGAACCAATTCGCTCTGCTGATCGACGCCAGTAATAATGGAAGGAAGCATATAATAACCTTTATCCCAAGTTTCCGGATTCAGCTGAATGCCGGTTGTGATTATATTTCCTCCTGACTTAGCGGTACGTTCGATCAAGCCATTCACAAAGTCATATTGTGCTTTATTATTCAATGGACCCATGGTTACATCAGGCTGAATTCCATCACCGATCACCAACCGGCTGAACTCTTTGGTCAGCTTCTCCACAACTTCATCATATCGTGATTCTTGGACGTACACTCTTTTTACAGCAGAACAAACCTGACCCGCTGCTCGTAAAATCCCCATCCTCAAACGTTTGATAGCCGCTTCGTCCATATTGGCATCTTCCAAGATGATGGCAGGATCATTGCCGCCAAGTTCCATATATACTTTTTGCAGATTTCCAGCTGATTTCTGCATGATATCTTTCCCGGTTTCCGTACTTCCGACAAACGCCAATGTCCTTACGCGTGAATCGGAACATAGTGTGTCGCCGATTGCTTTTCCTGATCCTGAGACTATATTGATGACTCCTGGAGGAAAATGTTCAGCAACTACTTTTAAACAGGTCATGATCGTTAAGGGACAATTCGTTGCAGGTTTTACGACAACGGCATTGCCTGCCAAAACAGCAGGTATGACCCTTTTAAATGTTAATATCATCGGAGAATTCCACGGTGTGATTATTGCCGTGACACCTCTTGCCCTTCTTCGGATTTGGACTTTTTGTTTTCCTGGAAGCACTTCAGGCTTCCACCAATCAAGTAACTCTGCTGCACAGCCCTTCATTACTTCAACACAGCGCAGTAAATCCTTTTTAGCTTCAACAAGTGTTTTGCCATTCTCACGTACAAACACGGTAACATTTTCCTCGATAACTTTTGATAGTTCTTCTGCCGCAGTGTTCATCCTGTTTGCCCGTTCCCCGATATCAGAGCGAGACCACGTTTCAAAAGCATTTTCTGCCGCTTCAATAGCGCCATTCACGATTTCTTCAGAGCATTTTGCCACCTGGCCAACTACTTCCGATGTATTTGCCGGATTTACAACATCGACTTTTTCCGGTAATTCTATCCATTCTCCATTAACTAGATATTTTCCTGAAACAAATGGGTATGTCGAAATCATTCTCAATCCTCCTTATAGTTTTTTGGGCTTGAATGCTTCCGCAGCTCCCGGTGGTCCGCCAAATGGTTTGGCCATTGGCCCCACAGCTTCCATATCAACGACGATCATTGAAGGTTTACGTCTTTCCTTAGCCTTTTTCAGTTCGGATATGAACTCATCTCCAGAACCAATACGCACTGCATCAAAATGCATGGACTCAGCCAGTTTCACAAAATCAGGGCTCAATAAGTCCACAGCTACCTGCCGACCATATGCGGCTGTTTGAATATTGCGAAGAACTCCATAGCCTGAGTCATCGAACAATACGATGATAACTGGTAAGTTTTCTTCGGCTGCCGTAACCATTTCCCCGACGTTCACCATAAACCCACCATCTCCAGCCATAAGAACGACGGTTTTATCTTGACATCCCATTTGGGCACCGATTGCTGTTGGAAGACCTTGACCAATTCCGCCGCCTGATGCATGAATCGATGTTCTCGGTTCATAGATTTCAAATAAACGGCTACCCCAAACATTTGCCTGTACGGTCACATCACGAACTAGAATGGTATCCTCTGGTAATATCTCCCTCATGCCATCTACAAATTGCTCATACGGTCCAAGCGTTTCCCTGAGTTGAGCGCGCACTTCATTTCTAAGTGAAAGTACTTCTTGTAAATAAGATGGCTCTGCATGAACTGAACGTTCTTCAAGCTTTTGAATGATGGCAGCAAGCATATCTTTTGCATCGCCAACCAAACCTAACGTGGCTTTATAGTTCCGGTTAATGGCCTGCCAATCAGCATCGATCGCTATATGTTCTTGTGGCACCGGCACTTTCCAGTTGGATGTTTCATTCCCCCTAAACCTTACACCTACGCTAATCAATAAATCTGCATTTCTTAAAAACTCTTTTGTAGTTTCATATGCCGCAAAATGTCCGATGCATTGTTCATGGTTTTCTGGAATCGAACCTTTTCCTGACTGACTGGTTATTACCGCTGCACCAAGAATTTCCGCCAATTTTTGCAGCTCTTGCGAAGCATTGGCACTGATGACTCCACCACCGGCCCATATGACAGGTCGGCTTGCGCTTACCATTTTTTGAACGGCTAGTTCAGGAATAATTGGCATTGAATTTGTTTCAGAGGGTGAAGTTCGTAGCCCTTCGAGTGAAAGATCCTCTATGATCACCGATTGATAGTCAATTGGAATTTCCAATGTAACCGGACCCGTTGGTGCAGTTAAAGCTTCTTGGATTGCCTTCCTTACTACTGCTGCGGTTTGGTCAGGGTTTCTAAGTCTCACTGCATTTTTACAAGCTCCGCTCATCATTGAAAGCTGGTCTTTACACTCATGTATATATCCTTTGCCTGTACCAAGATAAGAAGAAGCCACCTCACCTGTTAGATGAAGAAGGGGAACACCTGCTGCCCAAGCTTCCACTAGTGAACCAGCTGCATTTCCTGCCCCTGTTCCAGTACTGGTAATCACTACACCCAATTTCCCGGTGGCGCGTGCATATCCATCAGCCATATTTACGGCACCGCTCTCACCGCGTGAACAAATGAGTTTGATGCTCCCTTCCCTAAGAATTGCATCATAGATGGGCATATTGTGAATGCTGACAATCCCGAAAGCAGCTTCCACACCTGCTTGAACAAGCTCCTTTACGATGGAATCGGCGGTCGTAAACTCTATTTCTTCTTGTATTTTCATCGCGTTATCCTACCTTTTTCAGTAATATATTTATATTGCCTTTCCGATCGCTCCTGCCGTCTCAATCGTCGAACCCGCTACATAACTTGCTTTGTCTGAAGCTAGGAAAACAATGACACTGGCCACTTCTTCCGCTTCCCCTACGCGGCCGAGAGGGATATTCCGTTTTTTCGCTAGGTCCCCGTAATACTCTTCAGGGTCCATATCAGGCGCATTTTTCAACCTTCTTCGCTCCCATTGATCGGTCCGGATCAATCCAAGACTCACTGAATTCACCAATATATTGTCAAAGGCCAATTCCTGGGACAAGGTTTTGCTTAAATTAAGGAGGCCAGCCCTTGCTGCTGCAGTCGCTACCATATGACGTTCAGGTTCTTTGGCAAGCGTTGCATTAATATTAATGATCCGCCCTCCTCCCCTTTTCACTAAATGAGGATGCGAAGCACGAACGGCATATATGATGGCAAAAAACTTTAACTGAATCTGTTCTTCCCACTGCTCATCCGTTATGTCAAAAAAGTGACCCATCACGCTTTGACCGGCTGCATTCACCAAAATATCGATTCCGCCAAACCTCTCAGCGGTACCATTAATGAAAGAATCCACATCCGATTTTGAGGTGACATCACATGTTGATGCAAAAATATCTTCCTTTTCACCAAATGAGAGCAATTGACTTTGTGCACTTTCCATACGCTCAGCACTTCTGCCGCAAATAGCCACTTTCGCTCCTTCAGCTAAAAACATTTCTGCTGTTTTTAATCCCACTCCCGACGTGCCGCCCATAATGATAGCCACTTTTCCTTGCAATCCTAAATCCACTCTCTTCACTCCTTTTCAAAGCCATTTTCCTCAAATGCTGTCCTTTAATCAACAAGAAGCTAACTACGCGAAAGAATCATGGGAGGAAATTAAACTCCTCCTCACTTTTTCGCCATGACAGAACCACCTATATGAGAATCAACCCAGCCTGGATCGGGATCTCCTCCCATTGCTTTGCGCGCTTCAGGTTTCGGCGGCCCTGCAATGCCCCACTGATCCATTAAATGCGGAACCCGTTTCCATACACGTGCTCTCCACTCAGATTCATCTTCGATCGTTTCCAGATAACATGTATACTCCATTACAAAACCGCCTGGGTCTTGAAAATAACAGAAAATATTGTCTCCCGGCCCATGACGTCCAGGTCCCCAAAGTTCTGACAAGCCCGCTTTTCGGACATTGCTTATTCCTCGCATCAATTCATCCACGGAATCGACTTCGTATGCGATATGATTGACTGACGCATGTTCATCTTGATTGAAGGCGATGGAGTGATGCTTTCTGTTGCACCGGAGGAATGACATTTGATGCTCACTCCAATCAGTGACTTTAAAACCAAGTACATCCGTATAAAACTCAACGATCATATCTAAGTTCTTCGTGTTCATTACAACATGATTCAATTTCACTGGATCAACATTTTTCTTGCTCCAAATAGACGTTTGCACTTCCACCCAAGCCGAAAGCTCGATCACACGGTTTTCCGGATCAATAAACCGCAGGCCATAACCGGCACCTGCTTCATCCAAATATCCAGGCGGTTCAATAATTCGAACGCCCTTCGATTGTAATATCCCTGCTGCACGGTCCACCGCATTTTTATCGACCATGCCAAAAGCTATATGGTGCAATCCTCGTTTTTCTCCCCTGTGAAGGCTAAGAATATGATGTTCCGGTCCAGCCCCCCGGAAATAAACCGTATTCTCATCTTCCGGAACATCCACCCTATCCAGACCCCAAACCTTTTCATAAAACTCTGCTTGATCGTCGAAATTCGGAGTAATCATGCTTATATGCCGTAAATGAGTAATCCCAAGCATTTTTTTAACCTCCCATAATTTAGATTGCCCTTTTGATATTCGCATTGGCCATATTAACAATCTAATCGAAAAGGGCGCCTCATTAATTTTCATAATGCAGGTGCCCTTTCGGCATAATGATCAATCTTTAATGATGGCTTCTCTTTCTTTAGAGCGTTGTTTACGAAGTTCTTCCAGTTCACTGCCTTCAGGATATGTCGGTAAGTTAGGCTTCACTGCCCCAAGCATGACTAGCATGCGCGCCTCTACATCCCCGTCATTCCTAATTCCCCGATAAACCCCTGGCGGGCTGCTTATGCAGTCTCTCGCACTTAATTTAATTTCATGCACTTCACTGTAGCTGTCCTCTTGAATTAATGCCGTGACTTCACCCTCAAGAATGAAAAACACTTCTTCAACATCGTCATGAAGGTGCAAAGGACCGATACATCCCGGAGGAAGCACCATCGTACTTAAAGTGAAATGTTCACCTGCAATTACATTCGTATCGTTATTGGCAGTGGCACCACGTCCGATATATCTCATCTGTGCGCGTCTATAAGCGGGATCAATTTCTTCTTGGAACTTCAAGACATTCCAATCAAGAGTACGGTCTTTCAATCGGGCAACATATTTTTTTTCAAAATCCTTCACTGAAAAAGTTTCTTTTGTCATTTTAAAATTCCTCCCTTATTTGTTGTTTCTAAACCGAATTATGTTTCATAAGCAAAACATTGTTTTGTCTATGAATTAAGTCTAAAATGAAAACGCTTCATTGTCAATGAGTTTTTAGAATATTTAAAACTATTTTTTATAATCCAAACGTTCATCACTATGGGATAGACTTGTAACGATTTGCTTTTCTTAACACAAAAAAGTGTGGATTTCCCTAATGGGAGATCCACACTTTCGAAAGAGACTATTCACTTATTAATCGATTTTAAATCGTTCAGACATCTTCGTGTTGATAAGGCTTAACCCCGCTGTATCCCATATAAACGGATAACTGACGAGAAACTTCCAACAGTTTCGGCAAGGCAATTTTATCGATGAAATCCTCTTGATAAGCAGACTCTGTTGCTACGACATTCAAGGCAGCCAATACTTTCCCAGTCCTATCAAAAATCGGGGCGGCAACCGAACGGATGCCAGGGTGGAATTCCCCGCTTGTCATCGAATAACCATTTTGCCGAATCGAATCCAGCTGTTTTTGAAATTCACCAGGCGCGGTGAGAGTTTTGTCTGTATAAGGAGTAAGGTTCGATATTTTGAACATTTGCATGAGCAATTCTTTCGGTTGATATGCCAAAAGTAATTTTCCATTGGCCAAAGCATGTGCCGGCAGCCGCAAGCCTATGTTCACATTGACAGCGGATACACCTCTGATCGGGGCACTTCCAACATAAACAACTTCCTGTCCATCCAAAATGGAAAGATGGCAGGAGGCTCCGATTTCATCACGCAAGGTCTCCATATAAGGTTGGACAATTTCCTGGAATTTCAAGCTATTCAAATAGCTGAACCCCAATTCAAGAACTTTAGGAGTTAAACTATAACGTTTGGTATGTTCATCCTGAGACAAGTAACCAATATTTTGTAATGTGAATAATAAACGATATGGTACTGTTCTGCTTACTCCCAGTTGTTTTGCTATTTCTGAAAGAGACAAGCTCGGCTGTACTTCATTAAAGAGCTTAATAATTTCCAAGCCCCTAACCAATGAATTAGCACTATATTTCTCTTTCTCTTTTTCTTCGCTTGCCATTCAAGTATTCCCCCCGTTGTGAATAAATCTCATTTTCCCTGACTATAACCCGTTCAGTAAAGCTTTCTTCATACCTAGAAAGAAGAACTTGCAACATATATATCCATTTTTTTCTGATCGTTCTTTTGGTGAATGTTTATGATGCATACTTCAATGGTTGTCTATTTTCTTTTGCTTCCTTAACTAGACAGGTACTTTGGCGCCAGTAGCGCGCACCGGCCTTTACTTTGCAAGTACTTCCAATCATATTTCGATGGATTGTAATCAATTCAGAAGTTTCCGTTTACTTTCTTTCCTGCTAACAACAGCTGGTCTATGAGTCATATCAGATATACTCAATGCTTTCACCGCTTCCGGAAAACGGCTAGTAAAAGCCGGGAACTTTTAACCGAGCTGGTGTCTTCGAGCGCTATTCATTATCCCTATTCCTGTTAAAGAATCAGTACCGCAAATTGGCAACCATTACTACCTTACAATCCTTAACTCTTCATGTATAAATAGAATAGTGTTTATGTGTCAATTAAAGCATATTTACATATATAAAACTATTTGGAAGGCCTAGCATAATTGACGTTTCAATAGAAAAGCTCGTTGTTATATGACCAAATATAACCAATTACAGCAGTAAAAACAAATAAAGAATTTTCATACATCGATATTCTCTGTCAAATCGCGAAATTTTCCGTATTAAGCATTTCATATACAAAACAATATAAATGAATTATAGATTTTCCTGATTTTAAATTCAATATCAACAAGTCAGAATTTTTAATAATTTGTAAATAATTTGTTTTTTGGACACAAAGAATCAGTATTACTTCCATTTAAAGTCCTGGTTGATAGAGCTCCCATCTACTCAATAGGATGAAACAAAGTTCGATTTATAACTGAAAGCGCTTATAATCTAAAAATATAAAATAGTCAAAATATTAAATTGACAATCAAATTATTTTAATTTATCGTTAAGAAAGTAAAACTTTGTTTTCCTTACAAAACACATCTGTTTCTTTTTTCTATCAAAATTTTAAAGAAAGGCGGGAAAAATCAAAACAAACTAGTACCTTTCTAAAGGGATAACTTTAAAACACTTATTCTCAAATGTAAGCGTTTTAAGGAATGTTAAAAAGCGATAGGGAGATGGTATTATGTTAAATGGGCAAAAAAGATGGTTGTATATTGCCGTACCAATTTTTTTCTTTTGGTTTTTCGGACAAATTGATAAGGTTGGCATTTCCATCATTCAAACAGATCCAGAATTCTTGCATGCACTCGGTATTACAGGTGCTGACAAAAATGCAAAGATCGGTCTTCTATCTTTTGTATTCACCATTGCTTATGGAGTTTCAAATCTTTTTTGGGGCTTCATCATTGATAAATTGGGTGCCCGAAGAACAGCCATCGCCGGTTTATTCGTTTGGACAATCACGATGATTATGTCAGGACTGGCAAATTCATATGAAATATTTTTAATTAGCAGGATCATTCTTGGTTTTGGTGAAGGGATGATGATTCCGGTTTCCGGAAAGCTCATTTCTAACTGGTTTAATAAACGCGAACTGGGGAGGGCCCAGGCATCTTGGCTTACCGGAAACTATTTAGGACCGGCAATGGGAGCCGTTGTTTTGGTGCTTGTGATATCTTTACTTCACTGGCAAGCAGCTTTCTTTATGCTTGCAGCTTTCAACTTATTTATAAATATCCCGATGTTCATCTTAATGACGAGGAATACACCAGAAGAACACCCCCGTATAAGTAAAGATGAATTGGCATTCATTCGCCAAACGGATGATGAAATAAAAGAAACTGCCCATTCCGAGAACAAAAAGAGTTTCGCCCAAGATTATCGTTTCTGGATCGTTTGGTTCGGTATGCTCGTATGCTCCTTCTTATTTTTCGGAATCAGCATTTGGCTTCCTACATATCTCATTGAAGCAAAAGGGTTTGAAAAGGAAGGAATGTCGAGCATTACTTCACTTTCCTGGCTATTCGCTTTAGGATTTGTCTTGGCATGCGGTTTTCTGGCTGACAAAACCAGACGTCCAAGTTTGATGGCCACGATTCTATTTTCATTGACGGCTGTCTTTTTGACTGTAGCAGTCTTCATCCCCAACCCTATTTTGGCCGGACTATGTATGGGACTGGCAATGGGATGTCAAGGCGGTGTGTTCCACTTAAGCAATATGCTCATGGTAAAATACTCAACACCTGAAACGGCAGGACGAGCCGCAGGTCTAATTGGATTCACGAATATCATGGGCGGCTTTTCGAGCTATATCATGGGATGGCTTCGTGACTTGTCTGGCGGGGACTTCAGTTCATCGATCGCCATGCTGATTTTTACAGCCCTCTTAGGTTTGGCAGCTTATTTATTCTCCATTAAGAGAGAATCCGCAGAACTGCGCTTATCACCTATACATGTACAAAAGATACAAGCATGAAGTCCTTGTAAAATCAGTTTTATACCTCCAACCCTTGAATTATCAGGGGTTTTTCTTGTGCCGACTTAAAAGTAAGTCGAAATAACATCGCTCATTTTTTGGATTTCCCGATAAAATTCCCACCGGTTACTCCGAATCACTCCTTTATTTGTATAAATATGTCGATAGTTAAAATATTCAAAAAATGATATTTTTTTGAATGCCCATGTTATATTATTTATGGAAAAAAATACTTGTCAAGTAAGGTGAGTGTGTGAATATAGAAGTTTTAATTCTCCATTATATTCAGGAAAAACGTCAAAAACCTAACCATGCCAATGATTTATTGGACTATATTCAGAATGAATATGTAAACGGGAAGCTGTCAATCTTGCAATATAGAAGTCTCTGTCAGGACTTATATCTTCGAGGAGCCAAACAAACGTCTCCTGGATGAAGCTACACCCTTGTCACTAGATTAACTACTTCCAATTGTGGATGAATTTTGTTTCTGTTTTATTCCGCAACGACCAATCCATAAAAATACAGCCGGTCATTTCTCCCCCCCAGTATGTTCATAAATAAATAAAAGCCTCCGTGATCTGTCACCCCAAGACAGTTCACGGAGGTAAATGTTACTTAATCAGACATTGCAGAATTTCATTTTAATTAAATGAATATATCGAAAATTAAAACCAAACCGAATGCAACGAAGGAAAGTAATGTTTCCATCACTGTCCAAGTTTTGAAAGTTTCTTTAACGGTTAGTCCCATGTATTCTTTTACTAACCAGAAACCGGCGTCATTAACATGGGAGAACATGAGTGAGCCTGCTCCCGTGGCAATTACGAGCAATTCTAGATTTACACCCGTCATATTGGCAACGACCGGTGAAACGATCCCTGCTGCCGTGGTCAAAGCGACGGTTGCAGAACCTGTGGCAATCCGAATCAATCCGGCCACAAGGAATGCAAGAACGATCGGTGATAAAGAAATTTCTTCAGACATGGAAGCGATTGCAGTCCCTACGCCACTATCAATTAAAATTTGCTTGAACCCTCCGCCAGCACCGATAATTAGAATTATGGATGCTAATGGCAATAAGCATTCTTCCGTCAACTTTTTAATTAGTGATTTGTCCATTCCCTGTCTGTAGCCCAAGAAATAGTAAGCTGCAAAACAGGAGATTAATAGGGCGATCACTGGACTTCCGATAAACAATAAGAATTTTTCAATCGAACCCGGTAGCGGCAGATAAGGCGCAACTACCGTTAAAACCATCAACAATACTGGCAAAAGGATGATGAAGAACGATACTCCAGTGCCGGGTAATCCACTTGACTTTGTTTCGACACGGATTAATTCCGGTTCTCCAACAGGAATAACCCGTTTATGAATCCATTTTGCGAATAGCGGTCCCGCAATTACAGCTGTCGGGAATGCGATGATCAAGGAGTACAGAAGTACCTGCCCCATGTTAGCATTATAAATTCCAATAGCTGTCATGGCTCCAGGATGCGGAGGCACCAGCCCATGTACGATCGATAAACCAGCAAGTACTGGAATGCCAATTAACAAGATGTTCACTTTGGTTGATTTACGAATGGAAATGACCAAAGGAAGCAATATTACTAAACCAACCTCGAAAAATACCGGAATGCCGATGATGAAACCAGATAAAAGCATGGCCCATGGCAGGTTTTTCACACCGAATTTTTTAATGAAAAAGTCAGCAACCTGCATTCCAGCTCCAGAGTCGGACATCATCTTTCCTAGGATGGTCCCTAATGCCAATATTCCAATAAGGTGCCCAAGGACCGCTCCGACACCCGTTTCATAAGCTCCAACGATCTTGTCCATTGGCAGTCCGGAAAAAATCGCTAAAAATAAACTGGCAACAGTCAGGCTGATGAACGCATGCCATTTCCACAATGATACACCCAAAATGACGATTACGATTGCTATCAGCGTGATTCCTAATAAATATAGTTCCATATATTCTCCCCATTCCCAAGAAATCGCTTACATTCAAACCAATACAATAAATGGGATTATTGTATTGGCTCGTTATATGTCACAATGTAGTTCTGTTTAGCCGTGTTGTAATATCCTTCACTGTATTCCGTAACATTTCCGTCCCCATCACTGGAAATCCTAATCCTCTTTAGTACTGGACTATTTTTTTCGATTTTCAGTGTTTCGCAAATGTGATCCGGAGCGATAGCAACGGCAAACTCATCTCTGAATGTTTCAAGTTTGACGTTTTGCTCTTCCAAAAAGCGGTACAAAGAATTGATTTGGACCTCTTTTATCTCCTCTTGGTTTAAATCAAGTGAAATATAATGTGTAAAGTAAATATAAGGTTCATTGTCCAATAAATATATCCGTTCGATACTTATGCAACGGGCACCAAATAAAGAATGCAGCTTAGAGTCTGAAGAAAGGTCAATCTGACTTATGTTTAACACCTTTTTTAAAATGGAGTGCCCTTCCTCCACCAACAGCTCTGTGAAACGTTTCCCTTTGGAAAGTTTGACAATCGAACCATTAGCTATGACTCTAGTGCCTTTGCCGCTTTTCTTTTCAACATACCCCTCTTGCACGAGTTCTTTGATTGCATTACGGACAGTAACCTTACTTACGTTAAATTCTTCTTCCAAAAGAGGCTCGGAGGGAATGTTTGTGTCGATGGCATAAACCCCATGTAAAATACGATCCTTTAATATTTCTTTTATCTGTAAATACATCGGTCCATTTTTCCTGTTCACATTCATTCCTAATCTCCTGCCTTATCTTTTAATATCTTCCATTTTACCTTCCATTGCCGAGAGTATCTCCTTTTCGGTTGCCAAAGGAGTATCTCCAACGACAGTACATGCCAGCATTCCTGATACAGCAGCAAATCGCACTGTATTTTCAGGGGAATATCCTAGCAATTCGCCATGTAAGATTCCGCTGGTGTAAGCGTCGCCTGAACCTATTCTATCATATACGGAAAATGATAGGATATCGGAAAAGTAAAATGTTTCTTCTTTGTATATATACCCCCTCAAAGTATGGCTATTATCACTGTTGATCGAACGGTGTGTCCCCGCTATCGATTGAATTTTGAATCGCTTGGCCACTTCAGGGATCAACTCAACAAGCTGTTCTTCCCTTGTGGAGCCTTCTGACTTCATTCCTAAAATATAAAGGGCGTCTTTTTCATTCATCATGACGATATCAGCCAAAGAAAGCATTTCCTCATAATGAGGCTTTGCGTCAGCGTAACCACCCTCCCATAAGGAAGGTCGGTAATTGCAGTCGAAACAGACTGTACCGCCCTTTTCTTTGACTTTTCTAGCCAGCACCTTCATGCTTTCCCGTACATTTTCCGCCATTGCAAGCGTGATTCCGCAAAAATGGATGATATCCGTCTTTTCCGAAATCATATCCATATCATAATCGGATAAGGTGGCAGTATTAAAACTGCTTTCCAGTCGATTGGAATATGTGACACGGCTCGCCCGCTGTCCAAATCCATTTTCCAAAAAGTACATCCCCATGTATTTGCCGCCTCTAGAGATGTAGTTCCTGCCGATACCTAAGCGCTGCAAAGCTGAAATTGCTGAATCACCAAGGGGGTTATCCGGTAACATTGTCACAAGATACCCATCATGTCCAAGTTTTGTCATCGCAGAAGCCACATTTACTCCCGTGCCTGAAAAGGAGTATTGCAGCGTGTTAGCCTGTGATAGCAATTCATGCCCTGGTACCTGCAAACGCATCATTACTTCCCCGAATGCCACAATCCTTTTAGGCATATTTTTCAACCAATTTTTTCGTCATGGCCAATAATTTCCGTACATCCTCCCCATTCGTTTTACCAGTCGCTTCATCAATGATGGAAGAATATACGTGGGGAATGACTTTAGGCACTTTTGCTTCTAATGCAACTTCTAATATGGTCTCGAAATTATTTAAGTCGATTCCACCTGTTGGTTCCAAAGCAAATCCCTCTTCACCACAAGCTTTTGCTACAGCACGATATTCATCTTCATGCTTCAGCCCTTTCATAGGGAAATATTTCAAAGCATTTCCGCCCATATCGCGAACGAGCGCAATGGCAGCTTTGATTGGCACAATGGCAGTTTCACTTGCGCCTGCACTTACTGGACCAGTGGAGATATTCACATAACCGACTTTCCCAGTTGGAGAAACAAGTGAATTTATCCAGCTATCCTTCTCGCCTAAATTGGCCCTCGTAGCACCAACAGCCGGAAAAACCTGGTTAATATGACTGCCTGGATAGTATTTTGCTATTTCTGCGACAACTGCAGCCTGTCTATTATCGCCTGCGCCCAATCCAATTGAAACGGCTTCATCAATGGCTTCACCGTATTCTTTCATTGCTGTAACACCTGCTTCAACAGTTGGATAATCCTTGGAGAGTACACCAACCAATACATGTCCTTCAGCTGCTTCAAAGACTTCCACTGCATTTTCCACACTATTTGCAAGTACATTTAGGGCTACACGATCATTCAATAACCGTTTGTTTATGTTTGTCATCCTTGTTTTCCTCCTAATATGGTTCTTAATCGTGATTCAATAACATTTATATCATCACCTTGCAATGGACGCGGATCTATATCGAAAAAGCCTTGCCGTATCCCATAATCCCGTGTATAAATGGCGATATCCCCATTTTTGAGCTGCTCGTTCACTTCTTTCGCCGTCGTTTCCGTTATCAAAGGATTTATGGAAATACGTGCTCTATATATGGCACGTCCGGCTTCATCCTGAACTATCGTTACTTTTACGCCATCAATCGAGTCAAGTGATGTGAGAACTTGTAAACTAGCTTTTTCTTTTTCGCTATTATCCGTCTTGACAAAATACTCATCCAATGCCTGAAGCAGACCAAAGGTCGTTTCCTTTCCAACCTTCATGCTCCTTCCTATACAGTGCAATTGAACCTTTACCCATTCGATATATTTTTTTCTGCCAGCAACGATACCGGATGTGGGTCCTTCAATGGCTTTTGAACCACTATAAATCGCCAGGTCGGAGAATTGTACATATTTTTCCAAATCCTCTTCCGCAGCTGCATCGACAATCAGAGGGATATTATTCGTTTTGGCCACTTCCCATGCCTCTTCGACCGATATCATATTTTTCTGGACAGCATGATGCGATTTCACATATAAAATAGCGGAAGTATTTTCATTTATGGCCTCCGCAATATGTTCTGCTTTCCCTTCATTTGCATATCCAACTTCAACCAATTTTCCGCCGCCAAGATAAATCATGGTTTCAACCGGTGCACCATACTGAACGTTATGGCCTTTCAGCATGATGATTTCATTCTTTTGAATACGATCTTGATGAATCCTTTCGCTTTTCCTTCTGTTTCCTTCAGTAACGATTGCCGCTACTGAAAGCGCAATTCCGCTTGATGCTGAGTTTACGACCACCGCTGCTTCAGAATGAAGCAAATTCGCTATATGCTGGCCTGACTTATCGACTAAATCAGAAATTTCAACATAATTTTGCCCACCTTTTTTCATCGCGTCCATCACTGTGTCAGTTGGGGCAGAGACTCCCAATATGCTCATTCTTCCGCTTGCATTGATGACTCTTTTCAAACCGTATTTAGCATTCAATGAATTCTCCATTTATAACCACTCCTTTTACAACAACTCTTTTTTCTGCCATCCTTTTTTCGCCTTCTGAATCCAATAAAAGGGTCGGCTCATTCTCGATCGAGAATAAAGTCAGGTTCGCAATATCCCCAGCTGAAACCCTTCCAAGCTCTGGTTTATTCAACCAGGCTGCTGCATTGACCGTAACCGCATCTATTACTTCTTTTAATGGATAACCGAGGTACAAAAATTTTGTAAGCACATTTGCCATATTAAAAACTGGCCCATTCTCTCTATTTTTCCGATATATATCCGTACTGATCGTATTGAAGCCTATTCCCCGCTTTTTAGCCATTTCTGCAGTTTTAAAAGAAAAGCTTGCCGTTCCATGACCTACATCCAAATGTACACCACGTTCAATCGCCTTAATCAACTCAGGCAGCGGCTCTTCTCTTTCATCAAATAGATTATTCGCTTTACCATTTAGAAAATGAGTAATAATGTCCTTTTTCTCAAGTAATTGAAGGACTTCCTTAATATCAGGCGGCCCTGAACCGATATGAACCATTAATGGTAAACCCGTTTCAGCCGAGAACTTCCTAGCGATTTTTAATGGCTCGACACCATTTGGACCAACTACACTTTTACTTATTCTCGCTTTAAGTCCAACAACAAAATCCCCGTACTTGGAAATTGCCTTCATTAATTCCCCTTCGTCCAGCCATGAAATATCCGATAACTCATCAACCCTTTTCAATCCAATACGCGAAATATTCAGAAAGGCGAAAACATTCGTTTTGGAATTTTCACAACTTCTAACCAGATCGGTTATCCTATCTGCCCCCGTGCTTCCCGCATCTATGACCGTTGTTACACCAGTTTTATATCCAATCTCATCAACCTCATCACCATAAGGATCGAATTCCGGGAAAGCATGTACATGCATATCAATCCAACCGCTCGAAACAAAAACCTTTTGATCATAATCTATTATCTTATCTCCTGTTGCAGTTCCGGGTCGTGCAATTTCCTTAATCATCCCATTTTCCAGGATGATATCCGCTGCTTTTCCCTCTACCATTTTTACATTCTTCAGAACTAACGTATCTGTCATTTCCCTCATCCTTTTCGGTACATCCTATCGATTGAAAGTACTTTGTATACGGTTACACTGAATTGTATAAGAATTCATTAATTTCTCTTTACAAAAATAGATTATCATATTTTGTCGAACTAATCAATATTACGTTATAATGTTTAATTTAAATTTACAGAATTTTTATAAGATCAAGGCTATTTTTTCTTTGTGCTTCTTAGTTTCTTCATATAATATAATCTCATTAGGTTTTTTTAAATTTTTCATGCTACCCATGAAAAAAAGGCGGGAAGAAAAACAATCTGTTTTTCTTCCCGCCTTTTTTTTACGAATTCACAAAATCCATTGATGAAAGTTTCTACTCTAATTATCCCGGAAATAATGCTTTTATTAAAAAACTTACTCTAAATCAGAATAAAGACTAATGGGTTTAAAGGGTTTGAACGGTTCCTCCAAGACACTCGCTATAGAACCCCTTTTGTCTTCAAACAGAAGAATTAGATCCTTTTTTTCTTTTTATTCAACCATATAATTAATCCAATTATCGCTATAAATAAAATGAATAGGTCTATATTGTACATAGAAAATAAATTTCGATCGGCTATTATTACTGAGGACATCCTGATTATAAAACCTAGACATATAGAAATAAGTACAATTATTACTGTTTTAAAACTTTTTTCCTTAGTTTCCATATTTATTTTGACCCCCTGCATATAGTTATATAGTATGAAATTATACCAAATTTTCAAAAAAATATAAGGTAGTGTATTAAAAATGAAGAAAAAGTCCTTATTTTCAATACTAATAATCAGTTTATTAGTATTTTCACATGTCCCCAATACATTGGCCGAAGAGAAAAATGAAACAATACCTTCATCAACAGTCAACCCCATTGTGGAAGTCAAATTAATTAGTGATGATGTTATACAAACACAACCAACAGCAAGCATCATTGAAATGAGCAAACCTATTGCTCATCAGGCTAAACTAACAAATACCCAATTAGGAAAGATGGTAAAGGCTCATCAAAAGGGAACAACATGGTTAAGCATCGTAAGTACTCTTGTGTTTGCAGGTGGCTCAACCGCACCAGCAGGAGTAGTTACTGCACTGGCATCAGCACTTGCTGGCAGTCCTAATAGTTTAATAGCAGCATATTATTCCGGAAAACACGCTTATCATGTATCTGTCTATGCTAGTGGTAAAAAACCAAGTTTATCTAAAATAACGTATATATATTACACTAAGTCAAATCTTTCATTTAGAAGCCCTCGTTAATTAATCCTTCCTGCTCCTAATATTACAGTGGAATGTTGCTTTCCATAATATAAAAACCAAGAATGCTTATTTAAAAGCATTCTTGGTCTTGTTAATTTCCGTACTTCATTCGTTTTTCCTTTTCATGACATTCACTTAATATATATCCCGTTCCTATGAAAGCCGTTAATTTACCTTTTTCGATCCTTTCCAATGGATTTCCCTCAATCGGTATTTTTGTAGCTTACCTGTTGCCGTTTTCGGTAAAGACTCTACGAATTCAACTTTTGTCGGTGCTTTAAAGTGAGCCATTTTTGAGCGGCAAAAGGTAATGATCTCATTTTCCGTCACTTTTGCATTTGGCTGCAGCACAATGATTGCCTTAGGCGTTTCTCCCCATTTATCGTCTGGAATGGCAATGACCGCAGCCTCCAAAACATCTGGATGTTTATACAATACCCCTTCTACCTCTGTTGAAGAAATATTTTCCCCGCCGGAAATGATTAAATCCTTAGCCCTGTCTTGTATCTCAATATATCCATCAGGATAGGTAACTGCCAGATCCCCGGTATGAAACCAGCCATCCCTAATTGCTTCGGCCGTCTTTTCCGGATCCTTATAATATCCTTCCATTACAACATTGCCGCGAGTAATGATTTCCCCCAGTTCCTTTCCATCCCAAGCGACTTCTTTCCCTTCTTTATTGACTACCATCGTTTCCCCATTGAAAACCAATTCAATCCCTTGTCTTGCCTTTATTATTGCTTGTTCGTCCGCCGATTTAGCTTCAAACTCATCCTTCCACTCGTTATATAGGATGAATGGGGAAGTTTCTGTTAATCCATATACGTGGATCATATTCAAACCAAGGATATCTTGTGCCTTTTGTATAAGCGCTGCTGCTGGAGGAGCACCTGCCGTTGCCATCCTTGGATGCACTTTGATATTTGTTTCTTTTGCTTTAGGGTCATTTACCAGCATATTTACGACAGTAGGCGCTCCACATAACAATGTAATATTATGACGGGCGAATAATTTGAGGATAAGAGGGGGATCGACTTTCCTTAAACAAACATGAGTCCCGCCAGTAGCCGTTACCGACCATACCCCTCCCCAGCCATTAGCGTGAAACATTGGCAATGTATGTAAGTATACATCGTCATGCTTCACCCCTAGGTGAAAAATGAAATTAGCGGCGTTCATGTAATTCCCGCGATGAGTTAACATGACCCCTTTTGGTTTTGAAGTCGTTCCACTCGTGTAATTTATAGTCAAAAGTTGATTTTCTTCGATTTTAACCTCTGGCAGTCCATCATCATTTGCATGCAAAATGAAATTCTCATAATCTATTCCAGGTAAAGTTGTTTCATATCCTTCAAAAGGCACGATGATGATCTTTTCCAAGGAAAGTTTAGTAATGATCTTTTCGACTGGAGCGGTGAATTCTTCATCGACTATCAACATTTTTGAATCGCTATGCTTGATGATATATTCCAAATCCTCTGCAGCAAGCCTGTAATTCAAAGGGACCATTACCGCTCCCATTTGACAAATGCCATAAAAACATTCCAACATATAATGCGTATTTGGCAACATAACTGCAATATGGTCACCTTTTTCAATTCCCGAAGAATACAAAGCTTTGGAAAGTTGATCTGTTCGCTGCCCGAATTCCTTATATGTAAACTTTTTCTCTTCATCGATGACTGCTACTTTATGAGGATAATATTTTACGGCCCTGCGCTTCCAATCAATTGGGGTTAAAGGGAAAAACATTTTTACCATCTCCTTCTTTCCAGATTCACTATATACAGCACCCTGCTTGGTTCGTCATGATGGATCCTGAGAAAAAACTTCGTATCCTTTTAATACATATTCATTTTCCAGCCGTCATATCTTCTTTAATGGATTTCCATTTAAAGATTTTTGAATGACCTATCCGCTTTACTCAAGGAAATGAAACATCCGAATTTTTTTAATTATTCTGATAATTAATCTCCTAAAAACAGTGAAATTCACTGCTTTAAGAATATAGTGCTTCTTCTTTCTATTATAATGGAAACTATACACGTCAGGAAAATTATATTTTATTATCTATGCATGCCGACAGATGTTCGGTAAGTTTCCCAACGATTTGTTTGAGTCGTTCCGTTTCCTCTTCATTCAGGACGCTATAAAAATCACGAAAGGTTTTGGTAAAACACTTATTGATGGAATGATAGGTACTCCTTCCACTTTCGGTGGATTGGATAAAAACGACCCGCCGATCATCCTCACTGTGTACCCTCTCAATCAACTTCTTCCGTTCAAGCCGATCAATTAGTGCAGTTCCTGCTGCAGGTTTAATCTTCAAATGATTCGAAACATCTTTAACCGCTATGGATTCATTCAAGACTATTAATTGCAATGCGCGATACTGCACAGTAGTTAAATCATATTTAACCAGTAACGGTTCCACCAATTCCTGTGATAGGCTGCTTAATTCCCTGATCTCTAGATGTAAATTATACAATTCACTTGAATGCATGTTTGACAATCCTTTCTTATTGACACTATCTATCTAAAACTATAACATAATTAACGTATCAAAAAATTAACCATGCGAATTAAATTGGTTATTGATTTTTAAAGAGAGAGAGAGGCTGTCCATGTCAGCAGAACAACGCAAAAAGATCATTATCCTCATGATCAATATGTTTATAGCAATAGGAAGTTTCGGGATCATCATCCCCATTTTACCAGCATACCTGGCCTCCATTAATCAAGGCGGAACCGCCGCTGGCCTAATGATTGCCATTTTCGCAGGTGCACAACTTATCTTTTCGCCAATTGCCGGAAAATGGACTGACCAATTCGGGCGCAGAAAAATGATTATTTATGGATTGGTCGGTTTGACATTATCCATGTTCATTTTTTATGCAGTCAATTCCATTTGGTTATTATATGCTTCACGGATCATTGGCGGAATCGGAGCAGCTTTGCTTATACCCGCAATTTTTGCTTATGTTGCCGATATCACCACATTTGATCAACGCGCTAAAGGCAATAGTTTAGTATCTGCCGCCATGTCCCTGGGAATTGTAGTCGGTCCAGGAATTGGAGGTTTTTTAGCTGACTTTGGCTTGAAGTTTCCCTTTTTGATTTCTGCGCTTGTATCCCTATCAGCAGTCGTATTTTCGATTTTTGTTTTAAAAGAAAGCGAAACGGCACAGGTTACTCAATCCATGGATGCAAAAACTGAAACGATGCTTCGGAAGATCACTTTATCCGTGAAAAAGCCTTATTTCATCCCACTCATCATTACGCTTGTAATGAGCTTTGGCTTAATGGCGTATGAATCTGTAATTGGTCTTTATCTTGATAATCAATTCAATTCGACTCCTAAGGACATCGCCGTCATGGTTACAGCCACCGGTATCGTCAGTGTAATAGTTCAATTGTTTGTCGTCGATCGGATCGTACAGCGTTTCGGGGAAGTGAATGTGCTGAATATCTTTATCAGTGTTGCAGCCATCGGTTTCCTCCTATCACTTTTTGCATCAAATTACCTGATTTTCTTTTTGATTTCACTTATCATCTTCCTTTCCACTTCCATCTTACGTCCAGTTCTTAACACACTGATTTCCAAGATGGCAGGGAATGAGCAAGGTTTTGCAATGGGTATGAATAATGCGTATATGAGCATCGGAAATGTGCTTGGACCAACACTTGCGGGAATGATGTATGATGTCCACATTACCTATCCGTTCATGTTGGGTCTTATCCTCTTATTCATTACTTTAATGATTACTATGGCTTGGCAAAAGCGATCTCTTCATGCAAAGGCCTTATCTTAGAGCTTAAATGGCATTTCAAAATTTATTCCTTAACGAATCCCCCGAGTAGCATCCGCTATCCGGGGGTTTTCATTATGATTTTTTTATCCATTCTTCTTTTAATTGAAATCCTCTAAAACAGTTTAATATCGAGTAACACTTCAATCTCTTGAGAACTAGCTCCAATTTCATACGGTAACTTCTCATATTTTTGCGTAACACTCGAATTCACGAGTAAACAGCTTACAACTCATGCGCATCCTCTACAATTTACAAGTATTTGCTCCATTCTTTCCTTAAGTTGAAGCTTTTATCTCACCAAAATAAAAAGCGACCTTATTTTTGGAATAAGGCCGCTTATCATTCAGTTTTCTCATTTCATATTGTTATAAAGGGAAATTAATTTCATTTAATATAAATGGCTTTCTTTCCTTTACTGCTTTCAAAAGCCGCATCAATGATTTTAATGACCGTTAACCCCTCTTGGGCAGTGACTGGAGCTTTTTTCCCGCTCAATATACTATCGGCAACTGCCTGGTAATACGTTAAATAAGAACCATGCAGTGTTTCAATGGTTTCATGTATCTCATTTTCTCCTTCTACCGTAACCAGCTTACCATAAAATTCGGGATCATCTGCACCCCAAGAGTCATCGACTGGTTTTTTCCCCTCACTTAAGTCAGCCTCTTGGCAATCAAGACCGTATTTGATAAATGATCCTTTACTTCCATGCACCTGATACCGCGGTCCATTATACGGAACGATTGAGCCTGAATGCAAGATAACCCTCAGCTTTTCATATCCTAATATCACATGGAAATAATCATCCGTTTCTGCATTTTCTTTTTGGGAAAATACATCTGCCGAAACGAATTGCGGCAATCCAAACAAATGAAGTGCTTGATCGATGAGATGTGATCCTAGATCATAAAGCATGCCTGATCCCGGGCCCGGTTTTTCCCTCCATCTATCCCTGACCACAGGCCGGTATCGATCATAATGGACTTGGTATGTATTGATTTCCCCAAGCACTCCATCATCCATAAGTTTTTTCACAGTCAAAAAGTCATTATCCCATCTCCGGTTATGATAGACACTTAAAACAAGATTCTTTTCCTCGGCAATCTTGATGAGCTCCTCCGCCTCCCAAGCTTCCACAACCATCGGCTTTTCGAGAATGACATGCTTCCCGGCTAACAAGCTTTGCTTGGCCATTTCATAATGCAAACCACTCGGTGTCGTAATAACAGCCAAATCAATGGACGGGTCTTCAAGAATTTCCTCTAAGCTGCCTACCACTTCCACATCTTTCAAATCTTTTTGGACTTTTTCCTTATTGGAGCTCACAACTTTCACTATTTGAAACTGCTCTAAAACACTAAGTAATGGCGCGTGGAAAGTAGCTCCTGACAATCCGTACCCAACTATGCCCACTTTAATTTTTCTCATTTTCAATCCCACTCGCTTTCTTGTTCCTCTTAAACAAACATTTTATTATATTTCATTGTCCGGGTATGTATCTCTCAAAAACTTGACAGATTGATTAATCAATTCTTTCAATACATTAATATTGATATCTGCCACTTTATTGATGTACACACACGCTTTTCCGGAAGTGTGTTTTCCAAATACCTGTAACAATTCTTCTCTTTTTTTGTCCCCTGGAGCAAAGTATAAACTGATTTTTGCTTTTCGAGGTGAAAAGCCTACCAGTGGGGCATCGCCTTCGTGACCGGATTCATATTTATAATGATAGGTTCCGAACCCAATTATGCTAGGTCCCCACATCTTTGCCTCATAACCTGTCGTTTCGGTAAAAACATTCAACAATTCGTAGGCATCTTCACGTTTTTTCGGATTATCGACGTTTTCGATGAACTCAATGACACTACTGTCCGTCTCATTGGTTTTTTGTTTATACATGACCGGAACCTCCCTTATATTAAAAGGCAGAAAAAATTCATAAGATATCGCTTGCTCTGTATCTTAATACCCTATACAATCGTGTTTTTAGGTTGTTATGTATGTATACAGCCTTCATCACCGATGTATCAATGATTGGCGGACGAGCTCCTTTACTATTTCTCTATGCTTCATGGCAAATCCTTCATTCAATACCCTAATATATTATAGAACATTGATTCGTTTTATTCTATTTTAAGAGCAAGTTTATTAAGTAAATCTTTCGCGCTTTAAAAATCAGTACTTTACCATAATAATCTCTACGATCAGAAATTATTATTCTGATCGTAGATTTTTTTATTAAAAGGCAAACTGCAGTTTTACCAGATCTATTGCCGCCTGATCTTATCTATTTCATCAGCTATGAATTGCACCTGTGTCCCTACGATGACTTGAATGCTTTGGGGACCCACAATATTGATTCCGGCAACCCCTGCTGATTTGATTTTATTCTGATCGACAGCTCCCATATTTTCCACTTCCACCCTTAATCGGGTAACACAATTATCTACAGATGTTACGTTAGCGTCTCCGCCTAATCCCTCATATATAGCGGAAGCCATTCCAAAGAATTTACTCTCATTATTCCCGCCTTGACCGCTGTCTGCTACCGCAATCGCTCCTCCGCCATCAAGCTCATCTTCTGTATCATCTTCTCTGCCGGGAGTCATTAAATTGAACCTAGTTATCAAGAATCGGAATAAGAAATAGTAGATGACTGCAAAAGCCAGTCCTTGAAGAAGCAGCATATAAGGTTCATTTGCCATTGGCAATCTTGAGCTTAAAACAAAGTCAATGAATCCTGCACTAAAACCGAACCCTGCTGTCCATTGGAAAGTCGCAGCAATAGCCAACGATATTCCTGTTAATAAGGCATGCACAACGAATAGGGCTGGTGCAACAAACATGAAAGCAAATTCCAAAGGTTCAGTAACGCCTGTGAAAAATGAAGCGAAGCCAGCTGCGAGCATTAATGAGGCCACTTGTTTTTTCTTCCGTGATTTTGCCGAATGGTACATGGCAAGAGCCGCTGCCGGTAAACCGAACATCATGACGGGAAAGAAGCCGGCTTGATACATGCCTGTGGTTCCTTTTATTCCCGTTCCAGCCCAGAATTTACCGATATCGTTAAGACCGATTACATCGAACCAGAATACGGAGTTTAACGCATGATGTAAACCAGTTGGTATCAAAAGCCGATTGAAGAACCCATAGAGTCCTGCTCCAGCGGCACCTAATTCACTTATTCCTTCCCCAAATATAACTAACCAGGAGTAGATGAGTGGCCATACGAAGAATAATATTAGGGAAACCAGTAACATGGCAACCGCAGTAAGGATCGGAACAAGGCGTTTACCGCTAAAGAAAGCGAATGCATCCGGCAGTTCTACCTTACTGAACCGATTAAACATAGCTGCCGCTATAAGACCCGAGAGGATTCCGACAAATGCATTTTCTATTTTCAGAAACGCTGGATTTACATCTTTTACATCGATTCCTTGCAGCATCGCCACCGAGTCCGTGGAAAGCAATGTCGTTACGACTAGATAGGCTACCAGCCCGCTCAAAGCGGCAGCTCCATCTTTTCCTTTCGACATCCCCAACGCCACACCAACGGCAAACAAGATAGCCATATTGTCAATGATCGAAGAACCTGCTTTGATTAAGAAAGCCGCTAACGGACTTCCCGCTCCCCATCCTGCTGGATCTATCCAGTAACCGATCCCCATTAAAATGGCGGCTGCCGGCAATACGGCTACTGGCAGCATCAAGGAACGCCCTATTTTTTGAAGATATTTTTTCATTCCGCTTTCCTCCTGACAATTACTGATTTAGGGCAAACCCCATATTCTATTAGACAACGGTTCCTTCCATTTTAGAACTTCATTTCATTTATAAATTTGACTATATTCAGGAATAAAGTCTTAGCGATTTACTCCTCCTTCGAAAGCCCATAAAAAAAGAAAAGTCCAACCCGGACTTTTCTTTTTTCACTTATTTATAGAGCAAGTAATTTTTGCGAACCTTTTTAAAGGCATCCTGCTTTACTTGATATTCTTTCAAGATTTCATTTACTGTTGAACCTTCTTTAATTCTAGACATTATCCAGCCATTGCCAATCAATAAATTGAAATTGTTGGCTGCAAGGAATTCGAAATCATCGGGATATAGATCCTGAATGGTCTTGATGATGTGAAGTCCAGTAGGGACAGCCTTGAACTCTTCTCTATCCGTTATATAAATTTCCACTCCGTGGCTAAGTTTACCTGCATGTTTTGAAAATGTAGGTGTAAAGGACGCTGCCCTGAATTTTACACCGGGTAACCTTAATGCATTTAATTCCCCAGCAAGCTCATCACCGTTTATATAAGGAGCACCTATCAACTCGAATGGTTTGGTCGTTCCTCTGCCTTCCGAGACATTCGTTCCCTCGATCAAGCCTGTAGCCGGATATACGAAAGTAGTGGAAACTGCCGGCATATTCGGTGACGGCAAGACAAAAGGGAGACCAGTATCGTCATAATCCATATCTCGCTTCCAGCCTTTCATCTTGATGACCTTGAGATCTGCTCCAATTTTAAATTCCTTATTGAACAAAGTCGCGAGTTCCCCAACCGTCATCCCATGCTTAAGCGGGATTGGATACAACCCAACAAACGATGAGAATTCAGGTTCAAGGACCGGCCCATCTACCGACTCTCCGCCTTGTGGGTTCGGCCGATCCAGCACGATAAAGGGGATATCATTTTCTTTGGATGCTTCCATTGCATAAGCCATCGTGTAGATATAAGTGTAATAGCGTGTTCCGACATCCTGGATATCAAAAACAAGGACCTCAACATCCTTTAACATTTCAGGTGTCGGTTTTTTCGTTTTACCATATAAACTATAAACGGGCAATCCTGTTTTTTCATCAATATAATATTCAACGCTTGCACCAGCTTGCGCATCTCCACGCACTCCATGTTCAGGACCAAATAAAGCCGTTAAATGAATATCCGGATCATCATGAAGGAGATCGACGATGCTGGTTAATTTAGAGTCGATGCCAGTTGGATTCGTAATCAAGCCGACTTTCTTTCCGCTTAAAACGTTCTTTTCTTCTTTTAAAAGAACTTCAATACCAGGACTGACCTTTTGTTTTTTCTTCTCTTTAACAGCAGTTACACTTTTTGAGGAAACGATGCCGAAACAAAGCATGCAAATGGCAAATAGGATTATCATTCTTTTCAAATTGCTTCTCTCCTTAATTTTTAATGGGTCTTCCAGATTTAATATCTAATCCATATCCATATTTATAAAGGCTTTCAGAGGGCTTAGTTACTGAAGGTATATCGACCGGCAACGTGCCTTTTGGTCTTGATTCTCCAAAAATGGTCGAGATGCCTGCCGGGATATTCGGCTGTCTATAACGCCCATTCGAATACCCTTTAAACCCGTAAACAGCAAGAATCGCCTTTGCTTCTTCAAAGTTTGCAACATCATAAGGGTTTCTTAAACTCATTAAAACAAATTCTTTGTCTTTTTTCTTGGCATGATTCATGACCGCTCTAGGGAAGGCTGTTGCCCACTTCGACGAATCTTGAATGCTGTCATCTATCACTCCATCATTGACAGCCGGATCGTTTTTGACAATATAGGAACCAGTTATGACAAAATCCGATTCATCAATGAGTCTGGCCACTTGATCTGTAAATGACTTTCCTGAAAAACTCATACCCGTTATTTGGACTTTCTTTATTTTCTTTTTATCAGCTAATTCGCTGATGCTCCTGGACATGGATTCAACTTGGTCATCAAAAGGAGCAAGAATTAAAACTTTATCATTTTTCTTAGGTTTGAAAGGCAATGTTTTGTGTTTATTTTTCAATAGAGTGATGGCATCTTCCGCCATTTCCCTTTCTTTTTTCAAATGATCTTCCTTACCGACCACTTGAAGCGCGGTTTCGATTTTTTTATCTATCGGAGTATCTTCCGGGTTTAATATCCCTCTTTTCACTTTTAGTTCAAGTATCCTCGTTACAGATTGATTGACTTGATTTAGAGGAATTTCCCCGCTTGCCACTGCTACCTTCACTGCATTGAATACAGAGGTTAGATTCTTTTCCATTTGAAGCGAATTAACCTGTGCCGGCATCAAAGCAATATCAACACCAGATTTCAGGGCAAGGACCACAGCTTCTTCCTGTCCGAAGTTGTCCGCGATGGCTTTCATATTCAAAGCATCTGTAACCACAACACCGTCAAATCCCATTTCTTCACGTAATAGACCCGTGATGACCTTTTGTGACAGCGTTGCAGGAACCATAATTTCTTGACCGTCTTTTTTACTGATATAGGTAGTGTCATCGAATGCAGGAAATTGAACATGTGCAGTCATCATCATATCAACTCCAGCATCGATGGCTCTTTGGAAAGGAAGCAGCTCGATGGAGCGCAAACGCTCTTTATCATGAGAAACAAGGGGAAGACCATAATGACTGTCGACTGCTGTATCTCCATGGCCAGGGAAATGCTTGGTCGTCGCTATCATGTTCTGATTTTGCAATCCTTTTATCATCTGAATGCCAAGCTTTGATACAAGTTCCGGATCGGAACTGAAGGATCGAACGCCAATAACAGGATTTCCGGGATTATTATTGACATCGACAGACGGTCCGAAATTGACATTTATGCCAAGTGACGACAGTTCCTTGCCAATAATTTCTCCGGATTGATATGCGTAACTCTCTTGTCTGGCTGCACCAAGTGCCATATTACCAGGAAGGTTCGTTCCAGTTTGAAGGCGAGTTACGATTCCACCTTCCTGATCAATCGTTATGAACAGCGGAAGGTCCGGGCTTGCCATCTGTAAACCATCGGTGAGCCGAACCGTTTGTTCGGTATCGACTACATTCTCAGCAAACAGAATCACACCGCCCAGATGATATTTTTCGATGATGCTTGCAACTTCCGAGTTCATTTCAATAAATCCGGTCGCCTTTGTTTCTCCTTGTTTTTGCCAATTACGAAAATCCGGCATGAGCATTTGACCGACTTTTTCATCGATTGTCATGTTTTCTACGATTTCCTGTATATCTGAAACCGTTTTTTCATTCTCGTATCCCTTTGCCGTCGCATTCCCTCCCATAATGGACAAAACCAAACATAATGCGATTCCAGCTGGGGCACATATCCTTTTTATCATTCAGGCTTCCTCCCTTGTATTCTTTTTAGTTCTGTTAGCAACAATTCCAAACCACTGCCATGAAGGGGTAAAAATGAATGGAAATGAACTATAGATATCCTATAAAGAAATCAAGGCAGCATCGGGAATCTCAGCAGCCGCCTCTTTAAAAAGCCTTCATGAAATGTATCCATTTATCCCTGGATTCTTTGAGTCCAATTGTTTACTCAATTATAAGTTTTATTGTTTGACCAGGCTTTAGAAGGGACAGCAAGGGAATATCTTCTTCTATAACTCTTCCTATAACGTTGACTCGGTGGTCTGCCCCTAGGTCTCTTTTGCAAATCTGAACCTCTCCCCGATACCTTCCATAAGCATCATTGTCCATCGTTATGGATCCAAGGCTTCGTGCAGCTGTATTACTCGGCTCAACATTTGCGGTGACACGGGTATTCTGCAGCCGGAAAACATCTTGAGAAACATCTGGCCTCAATTTATACTGACCGCTTTGCAAAAGTCGGGATTCCATTCTAATAGTTAGAATGTTCAGATTTTCATACGCAGTTAGATTCTCAAGCAAATTACCCTCCGTTCCCTGATCTCCAACGTAAACTCCTTCCACATGCTGGATCAGCTCAATTCCGGCGGCGTAAGGATTCATCAACCTGTGTTTTTCAAGCGTTGGAAGACCCTCATGAAGAGGACCGCGTTTACTTCCTGCACCCGGGATGAAAGCAAAGATCGGTATGCCGTATTTCTTGAACATTCTATTTTGTTCATGAAAGAACTCTTCTTCAAGGCCCGTTTCAGGCCTTGGATAAAAGTTGTGCCAAGCTATGAGACTTTCCGGTTCCACTCCGCCCCCAAGCACGGCTAAAAGTTCATCCTCATTCAACGTACTTGCATTTAGTGAGAGTGAAAACACCTTAGATAAAGATATGATCGTTTCTTTATCGAACTCATCATCAAGGCGAATCCCTTTAATACCTAATGGCCATAAATCCGTAAATTTGTTAATCCCCAAATGATCAAGCGTATTTAATGAGACATCTGCATGGATTTCCATTCCATAGTCCTCTGCAAGCTTTAAAAGCCTGATCATCCTCTTCACGAGGTCCCCCTTTTCTTCAGGAATATGGAGCGAGGTAAATGCTCTCTTCACTCCCAGGTTAGCAGCATGTATAATTTGTGTTTCTGCAAGCGGGTCCTGTAGATAAAAAGAAATTCCGATCACTTAAATTCAACCGCCATTTCATCTTTAAATCCGAACAGATACGTAAAAATAAACCCTGCTATATAGGAAATGAACAACCCAGCAAGGAACAGGGCGATTTGGTTTGGATGAACTAGAAAGGTAAGCGGCAGTCCGGAAACTCCGATGGAAGACGTGGCGATCCCGAATTGAGCTTGGAATGCTCCGCCTACTCCTGCACCTAAACATGCAGTTAAGAAGGGCCGGCCCAATGGCAGGGTCACTCCAAATATAAGGGGTTCACCAATACCTAGCATTCCTGAAGGAAGCCCTCCTCCGATAGCCCTCTTCAAACTTGCTTTCTTCGTTTTCATATAGATGGCAAATGCCGCTCCCACTTGGCCCGCGCCACCCATCGCCAAAATAGGAAGCAGTGGATCATCACCAATCGAATTTATCAATTCTAGATGGACAGGCGTTAAACCTTGATGTAAACCAGTAATGACGAGAGGGAGGAAGGCCGCCCCAAGCACGAATCCAGCTACAACACCGCCGAAATCCAATACATTCAATAACCCATTCGTAATGGCATCCGATAAAAACCCTCCTACCGGCATAAATACAATGTAAGTGACAATCCCGGTAATGAGTAAAGCGATGGTTGGCGTCAAAATGATATCCAGTGATTGAGGAATGAATTTCCTGACCTGTTTTTCCACCAAGGCTATGAAAATAGCTGCAAAGAGTACTCCGATCAACCCACCGCGGCCAGGGAGCAAATTTTCACCGAACAATGAAATGTCGCCGACGGCCGGATTTATGACCAAGATACCAGCAAGGGCACCAAGTGCAGGTGATCCGCCGTATTCTTTTGCAGCATTGGTCCCTACCAAAATCCCCAAGTAGGCAAACAGACCGGATCCGATAACGGTTAAAATGATGGCTAATTGTGATTCTGCTGCGAGCCAGCCCGCTTGAACGATTGCCTTTGTAATACCGGTAATCAAACCTGATGCCACTAAGGCGGGAATTAAAGGGATGAAAATACTTGCAATCCTGCGTAAAAAAAGTCTAAACGGTTTTGCGTTTTTCCTATCAATCTCTGATTTATTCTTCGAGGCCACTTCTTTTAAGTTCAAATCTCCAGAAGCTTCCCCCAGATGCTTTTCAAATTCTGTATGAACCTTGTTCACCACGCCTGGCCCGAGAACGATTTGTATCGTTTCCTCTTCAATGACGCCAAAAACGCCTTCCGTATTTTTTATATCTTCCATTTTTACTTTCGAACGATCGATTGGCAATACCCTCAGTCTCGTCATACAATGTGCAGCATCGGCAACATTAGATGCCCCACCTAATTTCCCCAATAACTCTTCTGCTAAACTGGCGTACTTATCCCCCTTACCCATTCATAAGCCCCCTTTTTCAAATCTCGGATTAATCATTTATATCGATCTGTCATCGATTTAATGGCAGACCTGGTGTTATCAATATATTGGACAGTTTCTTCATACTGCTCTGAAGCCATCCCCAAAAACAAAATGTCAATCATATATAATTGCGCCAATCGTGAGGATGTTGCTGCACTTCGAAATGGTGCTTCATTCGAATAGGATGTAAACAATGTGGCATCACACAAAGAAGATACCGTTGTTTGGCCATAATGGGTCAGCCCGATTGTCTTGACTCCACGTTCCTTTGCCAGCTTCAATATATTGACAACTTCAGGTGTTTCCCCAGAGAATGAAATGGCAAAAACGATGTCATTCTCATCAGCATTTGCAATCAGGGTTGCAACTAAATGCATATCTGTAAAAGCCGTTGCTCCTTTATTGATGCGAAGTAATTTTTGCTGAGCATCCGCAGCAACTATATTCGAAGCACCCACACCGCAAAAGTGGACGGTTTTTGCATTCAGCATCAGCGTCATGGCATGTTTTAGATTATCATGATCGATTATTTCAGATGTGTCCCGGATGGTCTGAATCGAATTACTCGTTGTTTTCTCCACAATCCGGTACAGTGATTCGGAAGGCTCGATATCCCGGTAGCCCTGTTCAACCGTCTTCATCAAATCTCCGGCAATCCTTATTTTCAGGTCTTGATATCCTTTTATTCCAAGCGATTTACACAACCTAATAACAGCAGCCCCGCTTGTTTGGGCAGACGTACTTAATTCCTGTACAGTGCTGTTCACAACTTCATGAGGATTCTGCAGAATATATTCCGCTAGTTTTTGTTCTGATTGCGGCAGCTTGCTCAACATCGTCTGTATGATGGATAATCCTCCTGTAGCCATTGCTTCCCTCCTAATCTTCATAGATCGAGATGGCTTTTCTGACATCTCCATCCGCTTTTTCCAGTAACTCCATAGCTTTTTCATAATCTGTTGCCGTTTTTATCATGACAATCGCTGGCTTAACTTGATTATTTGCCTTTTCAAGCGTATTCAAAGCTTGATCATAATCAGCATTCGTTACTGTTTCTATGATGTTTACTGCACGATCCTTCAGTTTTTGATTACTGACATTTACATCGACCATCAGATTTTCATAGACTTTGCCCAATCGGATCATTGTTGCCGTTGAAATCATATTGAGTACCATTTTATGTGCGGTTGCCGCTTTCATTCTCGTGGATCCTGTTAACACTTCCGGCCCGACCACCACTTCAATCCCTATATCAGCTTCTTTCGTGATGCTCGAGTTATTATTGCAGGATAAAGCGACCGCTTTAGCCCCGACCTTTCTTGCATAACGCAAAGCACCCTTCACATAAGGAGTGCGCCCGCTTGCCGCAATGCCAATAACCGTATCATTTGCTGTAAGCGCCACGTCAATCAGGTCACTTTCCCCAAACTCTTCTTTATCCTCTGCACCTTCAACAGCCCGAACAAATGCCTTTTCCCCTCCTGCGATTATTCCCAGCACCCTATCAGGCGGAGTGCTGAAAGTCGGGGGACATTCCACAGCATCCAGCACTCCGCCTGATAGGGTGCTGAAAGTCGGGGGACATTCCACAGCATCCAGCACTCCGAGCCTTCCGCTCGTTCCTGCTCCGATGTATATGAGTCTCCCTCCTTTTTTTAACGATTCGCAAGCCCATTCAACTGCCGTTTCAATCTCTGGCAATACCTCCTGAACTGCTGCTGCCACTTTAAAATCTTCTTTATTGATTGCAGAAATGATGTCCATTGTAGTAACACTGTCGATATTCATCGTCTTTTCGTTCCGTAATTCAGTCGTTAATGAACGCAAATGTTCTTCCATAGACTATTAAATCCTCCTATAAACAATCACTTAAATATAATTTCATTTTTTAATAGAAAATAGTGAAATTATATTTCATATTATATTCAATGATAGCGTTTTCATTACTCGGAGACAAGATATTTTTGTAAAATTTGTTAACCAGCAATCTCCGTTCTTCAAAACTCGATGCTGGCGGACTTGCATCTATCCCTTTCAGAGTGGCTTAATTTACCCAAAGGAGCCTACTATTTTTAGTGTGGATTTACTCAACAAAAAAAACGTGTACCGTCACCTTATTAGGAACGATACACGCAATTTTGCAAAATGCTAAACTAGTATACTACTACAGACCCGGTACACCTGTACTCCTTTACCCAGTTAACGGATTGGGACTACTTTCCCGTTTTCTACTGCACCGACGACAATAGTTGATGCAAATCCTCCATTTTTATCTATCGAGGGAATATCGTAAATTTTTTGATCTGGCCCTATATTTGAAAGCCCGTCTTGCATATGTTTACGGATGGCCTTGGCATCATCAACGCTGCCTGCTGATTTCATCGCTTCCACAAACGCATACATCGCGATATAATTCAATCCTACTTCGGAGCTTGGATCTTCCTTATAATTCTTTTGATATTTCTCGACGAATGCAGGCACTGCTTCTTCATCTGAGTCCATCAATGGCAGAACGCCAATCGAGCCTTCCAATGTTTCATATGAACCTGCAATCGGCTTCATTTGATCCAGCTTTGCTTGATCCATGATGATGAAACCGCCTTTAAATCCCAGCTCCCGAGCTTGCTTTGCCACTTTTGCCGTAGGTTCCGAAGCTCCACCGATGAATAGCACATCAGGATCTTTTTTCAAGGCATTTGTGACAATCGTAAAGAAATCGGTTTCTTTGGCGAAATCAATCGAAGAATTATAAACGACTTTTCCGCCTTGCTTTTTCCAATGTGGGAGCACGGCTTCCGTCCAGTCCTTACCGTATTGTGAAGATGTTGGCAAAGCGGCAATTTTCTTGCCGAAATGTTCCATCGCATATGTTGTAAAAGGCTCGATATACCCCTCGTAATTCGGTGGGATTCGAACAGTTAATGAATTTCCGCTCTCGGTCACTGCCGGTTCACTCGTATATGCACCAATGATGAATTCCTCTTGTTCATTAAAAACCTGAAGTGCCAGCACGCCTCCGCTGTGAGGCGTGAATATGATCGGCGTATCATATTCCTGAATTAAACGTTTAGCATTCGACCCTGTTTCATTAGGTAAGTATTTATCGTCCAACGATACTAAGTTCAACGTGTATTTCTTACCATCTACTTCAAAACCACCAGCATCATTAATTTCATTGACGGCCATTTCGACACCATTCAATGTCCGTTTCCCATATAACGCTGCTGCCCCGCTTAAAGGACCGCTAAAACCGATGTTTACGACATTGTCATTTTTTCCTTTACTGCCACTGCTGGACACAGGGCTATCCCCTTTATTGCACCCGGTCAAAACAGTGATGGTTAGCAGGAGAAAGACAAATAATACTTTCAGTTTTTTCATAAAAATCCCCCATTCAATTTATTCAGGCCCCAATATACGCTTTCCTTACTTCATCATTGGCTAATAACTCACTTGCTGTTCCTTGAACGACAATTTCCCCATTTTCAAAAACATATCCTTTATCTGCAATGCTTAGGGCAGCATTCGCGTTTTGTTCAGCAAGCAGAACCGTGATTCCTTCGCGGTTTATTTCTTCAATGACTTGAAACATTTGTTCGACAATGAGTGGAGCGAGTCCCACCGATGGCTCATCAAGCATCAACAATTTCGGTTTTGACATCAAAGCCCTTCCAATTGCGAGCATTTGCTGTTGGCCGCCGCTCAGGCTCCCCGCTTCATCATGATGCTTTTCTTTTAAAATCGGGAATAAGTGATAGACGTATTCCAAGGAATCCTTGATCTCCGCTTTTTTCTTTCGATGCACATAGGCACCCATCCGCAGATTTTCCTGAACGGTCATCTGTGGAAACAGTTTACGTCCTTCGGCACACTGAACGATCCCCTCCCGAACATTCTTATCCGGGGCACGGCCCCCTATCGGCATGCCTTGAAAATGGATTTCCCCCTTGGAAAGCTTACTGATTCCGCTTATGGAACGAAAAGTCGTGCTTTTTCCTGCCCCATTAGCTCCTAGCAAAACAACGATTTCTCCCTCAGCAACTTCGATATTCACATGGTTTATCGCAGTGAAACTTCCATAATTCACGGCGACATCTGTTAACTTAAGCACTGGCACTCCCTCCCAAATAGGCTTTAATGACCGCTTCATTTCCGCGGATTTCCTTAGGAGTGCCCTCGGCAATTTTTTCTCCGTAATTAAGGACCATGATGTGGTCTGCCAAGTTCATGATCATATGCATTTTGTGCTCGATTAAACAAACGGTCAGTCCCGATCTATTCAATTTTTTAATCAGTTCTGTCAAGCCTTCCGTTTCATCCGGGTTGATTCCCGCAGCAGGTTCATCAAGAAAGATGATTTCCGGTTCTGTCGCTAGGGCTAGGGCAATGGCTGTCCGTTTCTTTTCCTCCTGTGAGATGTTCGAGACCATTCTGTCAGCCGATTCCGTTAATCCGACAATATCAAGCACCTCCATAGCCTTATCCCTGCAAGCCGCTTCCTCCCGTTTTAAACGTTTTGTTCTTAGAATGGCATCCACCAAATTGGATTTTGTTCGCAGTCTATGACCGACAATGACATTATCCAACACGGTCGATTGATCGAAAAGGCTTGTCGTTTGAAAGGTTCTTGAAATTCCGAGCCCCGCAATTTCATTGGCAGGAAGTTTGGTGATATCAATCCCTTTAAAAAGGACCGTCCCGGAAGTCGGTCGATGAAAGCCACTGATCAAGTTAAAAAAAGTGGATTTCCCTGCACCATTTGGCCCGATTATTGCATTGATTCTACCTTTTTCAATTGAAAAATCCACATTATTGACGGCCGCCAATCCTCCGAAACGCTTTGTCAAATTCTTAGTTTCGATTAGCAAATTCATCCCTCCTCAGCTTTTATGTGCAATTCGCCCCTAACCCCGGACAGCGCATTATCTTTTCGCTTTCTTTGCCAATCAAAGAAGGCCCCTGCGATTCCGCGCGGATAAAAGATAATGATCACCGTAAGTAATGGTCCGAATATCAACATTCGATATTCTTGAAGGAATTGCAGATTCTGCGACAGGATTACTAATAATAATGTTCCTACCAATGGACCTGAAAGTGTGCCGATTCCACCAACCAATAAATACATCAATAGATCGAACATGATGGCGGTTGATCCGATATCAGGTCCAATGAAACGGATGAATGAAGCATACAAGGCACCTGCCAAACCTGCGAAGAATGTGGATAGGACAAATGCGGTTAACTTATTCTTCATTGTGGATATACCAATTGTTTGTGCAAGGTCCTCGCTGTTCCTGATGGCCATATACGTTCTGCCGGTCAACGAGCGTATAATTCGATACACGATTAAAATCACTGCAAGCAGGAAAATGAGAACTAGATAATATTGGGATGCTGCAGTATCGAATGTGATCGGCCCTATATTCCCAGGAGCAGGGATCCCGATCAATCCCCTAACCCCCTCTGTAAGTCCTTCCCATTTATCGATCACCAGATAAATGATGTAACCCACACATAGGGTATAAATCGCGAAAAAGTGTTCCTTTGTCCTTAGCGCAATCAAACCGATTAAAAACCCAATGGCACATGTGATTAAACATGCACATATTAGTGCCAGCCAAAAGTTCATTCCCGCTTTTACTGTGAGCAGGCCAAGAGAATACGCTCCAATCGCAAAAAATCCAGCATGTGCAAGCGAGAGATACCCAGTATAGCCTGATAATAAATTGATTCCATAAACAGCTATCGCCCAGATGAACGAAAGTGTCAGCATATGGAGATAATAATCGTTTTGCGCGATATAGGGGAATGAAAAAGCAAAGACGATAAGAGCGATAATCCCATTTCTTTTCGTTAATATCCTCACACTACCTCTCCCCCTTTGCAAAAAGACCTGTTGGTTTCACCGTTAATATGATGACTAAAAGTATAAATGCAATGATGTCTTTATAATCATTTGAAATATAAGTTGCACCCAGGCTCTCACTGAAACCTAGGATATATCCACCTACGATCGCCCCCGGGATGCTGCCCATCCCACCCAATATGATTATGACGAAGGCTTTTAGGATGACTAAATGCCCCATGCCGGGAAAAACAAGATTAATCGGTGATGCAAGGGATGAAGCAATGGCTGCTAATCCCCCCGATATCATGAAGGTAAGCATCGCGACTTTATTAATGTTAATTCCGACTAATGACGCCCCTTCACGGCTTTGGGACATTGCAATTATCGTCGAACCGGCATAAGTTTTCTTTAGGAAAAGGTAAAGTAAAACCATCACTGCGATAGCTGACACGATGATCAATAATCGCTGAAGTGTGAACGTCAGTCCCAGGATATTGACGACTTGACCATATGGAGAAGTCATAGTATGGAAGTCGGCACCCCAGACAAATTGGGCAAAAGCTTCAAGAAAAAGGAGAATGCCGATGGCTGCAATCTTATCGTGCAACGGAGGTGCCTCCCTTAACAGGCGGAACACGAAACGTTCCAAAAGGACTCCCAACAAACCAACAACGATAATGGATACGAACATGGCCATCCAGTAATTGACCCCATATAATGTCATCATTGACAACGTGATATATCCTCCCAACATATATAGGGCACCGTGTGCAAAGTTCGGAATATGCAAAATTCCATATACTAGCGTCAATCCCAGTGCAACGAGACTATATACGCTGCCAATCGTCAAACCATTAAAAAGCTGCTGGATCAAAATTTCCATTTATTTCCTCCTTGAAAATTAATGAATTTCACTTTGCTGTTCCTGGCTCACAATCCTGTCCATATTTTAAAAGCACACATCTGTATTAAAAAACATTTTCACATACTCTCCCATAGCATCAACATCTCAGGAATGGCCAATAAGCTTTAATTCACTTTATTCTCCGCCTATAGAAATAGCTTAGGCATTCCTTGTTAGCGCTTTCATTTTTTCGTGCGTAACGATCGTGCAGACAAGCTGTATTTAGGGAAAGCCAATGATTCCATTTTTTGGTTTATACATGGTGGCCGTCTGGTTTTTTCACCCCTTTCACCTCGCACCTTCCATAGGAGAATCATTCCGCAGAATAATTTCCAGATTAATTTCCAGATCCAGATTAATTTCCAGATCCAGATTAATTTCCAGATCCAGATTAATTTCCAGATAATAATGCAAGTGCCGTGCCAAACATTAAATCACCTTCAATAAGGCTATTAACCAGTCTGTGAATTCATTATTGAATTGTAAAATCTCAAAAGTATCGGTTCCATACGGGATGTCCTTCATTCACTATTGACTGAAAAAATCATTTCTGAATCAAAAAAAATTAAAATGGAAAGGAACCAAAAAATCCCGTTTATAACTTCCATCATTTCACATATTAGCAGGCGGATAATGTAAAAGAACACTACCTAAGAACCAATAATTTTCTAAGGTAATAAAGCCCGTCATCCCCCAAAAACGTGTAAATATAATTAGGAATTCAGTCAAAAAGACAGCACCTCCAATTTTGGATAATTTCCAAAATTGGAGGTGCTGCTCATACTTACCTATCATTTACACGACCTCGATATTTTTTAAGTTTCTTCACGATTGTTGCCTGAGGAATCAAGCGCTTCTCCAATTTCATGGTAATTTGGTAGGTTTAAGCCGCTTTCGTCAAGATCTCCTTATTTGCTTTTACCACGGAGATCAGCTAGTAAATTATTGTTAATCCTCAAATCTCTTACCGATCGAATGGGTCACGCATTTATAATGTCTAAGAACCGTTACCTTGCAGTTGTACTTAACTCACGATTTAATGTTACCTCACTTTTTAGAGTTAGTTCATCCTTAGGTTTTTTCTACACTTCTCCGTTTTTTTCATTGTCACACTTACGATTCATGGTTTTTAACGCTTTTCTATATTCTTCATCCTTCATAGCCAATCCCTTGATGTTTAAATCTTCCTGCGTCGTATCCTGGAAACATTGAAGGGCTTGGCGGTAGGCCTGATCGTTCATGTGCTTAACCTGCCCAACGGAAGCAGTTAGAGTCTCCTCTGGAAACAATTCAGATTTGTCAGGTGAATGGATGGCTTCCTTACCAGTTTCGTTTATAACCGTTTCACGTGCCATCTCTTCCTTTGAAGTTGACCAGAAATTAATCTTGAACAATCCCCCAATAACAGCCATAGCCAATCCTATGCAAGCAATAATGGTCACCATCTGACCAACCCCTTACTGTACATGTGTTAGAGTTTGTGTGACTTCCGCTACACGTTTTCCTAAAGCTCTTCCTAACTCTTGGGCTTGCTTAGGAAGCAAATCTGTACTATCAACAGGACAGGACACCCCTACCCCGTAATATGATCCATATAAAGCATTTTCTGGAACATTACCAGGTAAGCCGACGATAATCATCCCTTGGTGAAGCATTGGAGTAATGAGGTTAAGCATCGTTGCTTCTAATCCTCCATGGACGGTAGCAGTCGTACAAAATACAGCACCAATTTTGTTTATCAGCTTACCTTCTGCCCATAAGAACCCTAATTTATCTATCCAAGCTTTTAATCCAGAGCTAATCGTCCCGAAATGTCCAGGACATCCCCACACAATCGCATCCATTTCTGATAGCTTATATACATCTGCCTGATCCACATGATCTATATGCACTTCTGCACCATACACTTCTTGAGCCCCTTCCGCTATTGAATATGCCAGTGCCTTTGTATGTTCACCTTCACTATCATAGACTACATAGATTTTCATAAAATTTCCCACTCCTCTTGGTTGCATTGATGCGAATTTTCATCTACAACGAGATTTTAACTTTAGCATTCATACCAGGAAGTACTTTGGCAGATGGATTCATAATTGAGATTTTAACAGAAACTTTTTGAGTGACCTTTGTGAAATTGCCCGTATTCGACTCTGGTAAAGACGAAAATACAGATTTAGTAGCATAGCCGATTTCTTCAACTTTTCCTTCGAAAGTTACGTCGGTATCGCCATCTACGTTTATATCCACTGAATCGCCTTTTTCAATATCCTTTAAATCTGTTTCCTTGATGTTAGCTGTAATGTATAAATGCTTGAGGTCTGCAGCTTGAGCTAGCACTTGGCCACCTTGTACTAGCTGGTCATTTCCTGCTCCATTTTTAATAATCGTTCCCTCCATGGTAGACTTTATGGAAACGGCTTGACCTTCTTCATCAATTGTTCCTATTGCCTTTCCTTTTGTAACATCTTTACCCTCTTTAATATTCCAATCTTTGAGCATACCAGAAGCTGGTGCTACAATTTGAACCATGTCTGCAGATACCTTCGCATCATCGGTTTTAACAAAGTTCTCATTTTGATAATAAAAGTAGGCACCGCCTGCTAGCAAAGCAATTACAACAAGAATACCTAAAATATTGGCAATTATTAAACGACCTTTACTCATACGTATTTCCCCTTTTTATTCGTTTTTTCCAATGGTGCTGGAAGTAAAATGTGCTGCTCTTTCTGCACTAGCGACCTTCCTTTGCCCGTTACAGCCTTTCCGATGGAAGCTAACAACATGATTATGCCTAATACCAGGAGAATGGTAAATAAATCATGGTAAGCACCTAGAAGCGCACCTTTTTGACTATTCTCAACCATTGAATAATAAGCCATGCTTTTTGCCTCTGTCAGTGTATGTCCATTATTGATATAATTGCGGACCAATCCGGCCATCTCTGAGTTAGTTTCGGGATTCAATAGAGATATTTCCCCTCGAACATCTTCATAGTGAATCGCATGCATTCGATAAGCGAACCATCCTAGTACTGGTCCAGCAATTGAACCAAATAAATTTCTCATTGAATGCAGGGATGATGACCGTAGTACTGCCTTGTGAATGTCACCTGCTAGTGCTGTTCCCAATGCCCCTGATAATAGCACCATGCTTACGCCTACGCCTATACAAGCCATTTGAACATTTATTGCCGTTAAAGAAACCTCGGTTCCCATTGATCTCCATTGAATACTGATCATTATGATGATGATGGATCCTACCATTCCCAGCCTGCCTGCACCCCATTTGTCATACAGCAAAGTACAGATGGTGCCAGACGCCAAAAAGCCAACAAAAAACCACAAATAAAAATACGTAAGGTATATGAATGGAGGATCAAGAATGTTAAGCAAAAACCCATTAGCTCCTGCAATCGAGACGATAAGAGCAATATGAGCAGTTAAAGCCATAATTGTTCCTGAAACTGTTTTTGCTGACCACAATGATCGGATTGGAATAAAGGGATCAACAGCATTAAAATCAACCGCTATGAACAATAACGCCAATAGAAGAGCAATCACAAAAAATGGCCAAACCTGATTTGATGTAAAGCCGTGTTCTTGTAAGTTATACAGCGGGAAAATCAAGTCCAATATTAATAAAGTGAATAAGAAAATTCCTTTCATGTTATGTTTCGTCGTTCCTGAGTTTAACTCTGGCTTCGTTTTGGGTAATATCCTGAACCCTATTACAAGGCAAATGAGGGATGAGAGAATATTTAACAAGAATATCCATCGCCACTCTGAAATACTTAAAGATAAGGATCCAACAAATGCACCTACCGCGCTGCAACCAAATAAACCACCTATCGCAAACAATATAAACAGATTCCGCACCTTGTTTGGGTAAGACCTTAAACTAAGCGGTAGGATTGTCAGAAACAATACACCTGCCCCTAAACCTTGGAGTGATCTGCCAATGGTGAGCGGAATGATCCCCCAGCATAGAATATTGATGATCGTTCCCCCAAGGAATATGAAAATGAAAGTAAGATAAATTTTTCTTATTCCATATTTCATGGGAAGGATACGTCCAAATGGGAGACCTAACGAAAAAGCCATATTTGAGCAAATGGATGGAAGTAACATAACGTGTGTACTTAAGTTAAGTCCATTTTGAATAACGATTTGATTCAAGATGTAGGAAAGACTTGTAAAGTATTGAGGCCCAAATGAAAATAACGTTAATAGAGACATGAGCACATATTCCGGCAAGAGGGGTTTCTTCATCTCGCCACTCAATACATTATTTTGTGAATTCATATAATTCCCCCTTTCTTTCTAAGCTAATTTTGAATGTCAAATTCCATTCCTTAATATTTTTAAAAGAAAAAGGTCTTCACCATCCATTCATATTGAGCAGTTAAACATGCAACATACCCAAACTTGCTATTTACAATTTGTATTATACAACATATATAAAATATAGCAATAAAAATATTACCCAAACAATCCTATAACACGGAAAAATGAAAAAGCCTAATTCAAATAAGAACATTTGAATTAGGCTTTTTCATGAAAAGGTTCATTAAAATATGTAATAAACTTTACTGGTTCTGCTTATCAAAATTCGGATTATCTTTGTTTCCAGTTCTTAATATCCTGATTCAAACGTGTTAAATTCCTCTGAAGAACGTTTAAATCTTCCTCTGACCAGTCTTTAAGAATATCGGATAATCTTTCTTGACGAGACTTCTGAGCATTATGTAATATTTCTTGCCCTTCTTTCGTCATGACAATTAAGCTGATTCGTCCGTTTTTCGGATCTGGATAACGGCGAATGAATTCCTTTGACTCCATAGCGGCAACCTGGCGACTTGCGGTAGACACATTCAGTCTCAATTGGTCTGACAATTCATTAATGCCTAGTGGCCCATGCTTATCCAATTCACTTAGCAATAAAAACTCGGATCGATCTAGGTTGCCTATTTGTCTACTCGGGGATGTTGTTAGACGTACAAGCAGGGCTATGTCATATTCAATTAACTGGAGTGAGTCCAAATTCTATATCTCCCTTCTAGTGATTTACTTGAAAAATAATTAGGCTGAACTGTGAAGCTGGCTCTTTATATATATTTTCCAATTAAAATGATCCACTACCCTTGTATGTGTATAAAAACAATATACATGATTTTCAATGGCTTACCAAGTTTTAAAGCTTTAATAAACCCATTTAAATCAATATATTGAATAGGATTTAATCAGATATCTTATTGATAAATTCCTCTGTTTGTCTCTGACATTCTGAAGGTTCGGGCGAAAATCAGTGTTGATAAATTAATTCTTTAACTTTACATATTCTTCCTCACCTGTATAAATCGGCTTTTCCTCCTATTCATCGGAACTTTAATAAATTTGTTGATCGAGCAGACTGGTTTCTCAGTAAGACCGTCCTCTAGCCAAAGGTGTTTACACCTGGTGAATCTAGGTTGGACACCGCTGCTCCATTCTATTTTATCTTTTCGTCTTTGGTTCACATTCAATTTATATTTTTTTATTGAATTTTCGCCACTCGTATAATCAGTCAAAAAAACTGTACCTCCCATTTTCTAACATTGGGAGGTACAGTTCAAACTCATCTATTCTTTTCCACTGACCTTTAATCGATATTTTTTAAGTTTCCTCACGATTGTTGCCTGACTGGATTCCAGGGCTTCTGCTATTTCATATGTAGTTTGGTAGGTTTGAGCCGCTTTCGTCAAAATTTCCTTTTCGGCTCTTTCCACCGCTTCTTTTAAAGTTAAGGTAGCATTGAGGTTCGGTTGATTCCGATTTTCCGGCTGATATTCTTCCGGAAGGTCGTTAATCGATAATATTCGATTATCCGTCAGCACGACGAGCCTTTCCACAATATTAATCAATTCACGGACATTTCCTGGCCAATCATGTTGATAAAAATATTCCTTCAACCGCGAATCTATTTCTTTTGAGAATTTATATTGTTCGTTTGCTTTTGTTAAAAACAAGTCAGTCAATGCCAAGATATCCTCTCTTCTTTCCCTTAGAGGAGGAATCGTAATCGGAATGACATTCAACCTATAAAAGAGGTCTTCACGAAAATCACCCGATTTGACCATTTCCGAAAGATTTCGGTTCGTGGCTGCTATTATGCGAACATCGATTTTCTTTGGTTTTGTACCTCCGATTCTTTGAATCTCCCTTTCCTGAAGGGCCCGGAGCAGCTTCACCTGAAGTTGCAGGGGAAGCTCACCGACTTCATCCAGGAATAGGATACCACTCTCTGCAAGCTCAAACATCCCTGGTTTTCCTTTTTGATTGGCTCCGGTAAATGCCCCTCCTTCATATCCAAAGAGCTCGGATTCCAATAAATCAGCTGGAATTGCCCCGCAATTTATTTTGATGAAGTCTCCTTTTTTAGACCGGATGCTCCGATTATAGATATTGCGGGCAAGGACATCCTTTCCAACACCCGTTTCTCCCAGTATGAGTACTGTCGCATCAATATCCGATATTCTTTCTGCTATCTCATAAATCATTTTCATTTTATCACTGACGAATACGACTCCATCTTTGCTCGTTATCTTCCGCAGTTTCTCAATTTCCTGCTTATATTGATGATTCAGTTCATTAGCTTTCGTCAACTCATGCATCAGTTCATTTAAATCAGATAAATCCCTTATATTCGTAACGACTTGCTCTATTTCCCCTTCTGCATTAAAAACGGGACTCCCTGTTATCAATGTTTCCTTTCCCGCAAAATTATCCTGTACGACTGATACCGTTCGTCTCAGCTTCACTACCTTATGAGTCACCGACGCATTCAGTATGCCGCGTTTAATCAATTGGTCCACAGATTTGCCGATATAGTACTCTTTTGGTATGCCTGTGATCCGTTCAATTGCCGAATTGGTATAAAGCGTGATTCCATCTTGATCGGTGATGTATATTCCATCATAGGAATTTTCGATTATTGCATCGAGTGCGCGATTCAATTTATCCGTCTCATGAGCATCAATCAGTAAATCATCCAAAAATTCCGTTTCCCTGCCTATATAAAGAATATTGTCAGCATCCATTTGTTTCATTAATAAAAATAAATACCGTTTATCATGCAGCCTTGCAGCTGCAAGCCTTTTATTATCGAGAAATTGCCACTCATCGAATTGTTCGGTTAATATATGATTACCATCCTGGCTTAACAATTGATTAAAATAGTTTCCCCAATCCTTAATCCGATTTGCAGAATCCACGACTAGTGCAGGAAAGGTCCACTCTTTGAGCAAATTAAGCTGAGAATCCTGTTTCACTTGATTCATTACTATTCACCTCACCGCCGCAAAAAGAATTCTTTTTAAGTACAATTCTGGATAATTTTCGAAACTCCTTTAAAATTGTCGAATTTCGCTCCTAAAAAAAGTAGTGATGAAATAATTTTCATCACTACTTTACCTCAGTAAGTCTTAAAAATAACCTCTCCACTGATCGCTTCCTTACCTGACTGGTTAGTGGCCGCTACGTTGAAAAAATATCTATTCCCATTTTTTCCTTTTAGATCCGCTTGAAGAGTTATGACATCATTCAAGAAAACCATCCCTTTGAAACGAATTTTGTATTCTTCGATAAATCCAATTTCATAAAGATTACTGAATAGCTTTGCGAGGTTTCCCATCGTCCACATTCCATGTGCGATGATACCTGGAAGACCAGCATTTTTTGCTTCCTCATCAATGGTATGAATGGGATTGAAATCACCTGATGCGCCGGCATATTTAATGAGGTCTAGTCGTGTTACAGGTGCAAGCTCGATGGAATGTAACGAGTCACCAATATGAAGTTCGGTTAATGTCGTCACTTACTCATCACCATCCTTCTGATCGTTTCATTTAAAATGACAAGCTGTTCAGCAGTGAAGACAATTTCCCCATTTACATCCGTCCCATAATTTTTAAAGGCTAGAAATCCCATTTCCCCTTGTTTCCCTTTTTTCTCATAATAGTCTTTCACTTCCGTATAACAGGTGATTTCTTCCCCTACCTTAAGCGGCCTGTTATAGCGATAAACCTGCTCACCGTGAATCAAGCCTTTATTCGGGAGATTTAAGCTTTCAATCGTCCCAAAATCAAAGACCCTTGGGAAAGTTGGTGGAGCGATATTCGTACCGTACCTTGATTGCCTGCCTGTTTCTTCATCAATGAAAATCGGGTGGGGATCACCAATCGATAATGCGAATTTTTTAACGGCTCCCCGTTCAACTATATTTTTAACGGGGTTGGATCGTTTTCCAATACTTTCGTTGAACATAACATCCCGCCTTTTCCCTTAATTTTTCGGACCGCCCGCAACATATAAAACCTGCCCGCTAATGAATGAGGATGCCTCATCGGCAAAGAATGCAACAGCATGAGCAATATCACTTGGCAAACCGCTTCTGGCAACTGGAATACTGTTTGCCCTATCCTGGATGAATTGTTCAAAACTCACTCCCACCCGCCTAGCTGTTTCTTTCGTCATTTCGGTTTCGATAAAGCCTGGTGCAACCGAATTAGCCGTTATCCCATATTTGCCAAGTTCAATCGCCAGTGTTTTTGTTAACCCCTGAAGCCCAGCTTTTGCGGCTGAATAATTAGCCTGCCCGCGGTTCCCAAGGGCCGAAGTGGATGATATATTGATGATTCTTCCGTACTTATTTGCAACCATATGCTTCTGGGCGGCACGTACTGCATTGAAAGTACCTTTTAAATGCACATCCATTACCGTCTGCCAATCAGAATCGGTCATTTTAAAAAGTAAATTATCCCGGATGACCCCAGCATTATTCACGAGAATATCAAGGGATCCGAATGTGTCGGCTATTTCTTTTATCGATGCTTCCACCTCTTCTGGATTGACCACGTTGGCCACTTTGGTAAAAATGGTATACCCCTTATCCCTTAGTTCATTTCCTGTTGCTGTCAAAACCTCTTCGTTGATATCAATAATCGCTACGTTTGCGCCTTCACTGGCAAACAGTTCGACGATCGCCCGGCCAATCCCCCTGCTTCCACCTGTAACTAAAGCTGTTTTCCCTGAAAATCTCCCTGTCATAATCGTCTCCTCCTAATCTATTATAAAAATTGCCCTACTTTAACATGTCCCTTAATCAAATTTCGGGAAATGATCATACGCTGTATTTCATCCGTACCATCATAAATCCTCCAAAGCCTGGCTTCGCGGTACCAGCGTTCGATGGGAAGCTCCTTCGTATAGCCCATGCCACCGTGAATCTGCAATACACGATCAACGACCCGATTCCCCATATTGGCTCCATAGAGTTTAGCCATTGAAGCTAAATGGCGGTTGTCTTCTCCATTATCAAGTGTAAAAGCCGCATTCAATACAAGCCATCTTGCGGCTTCAATCTCTACAGCGGAATCAGCTATCTGCCATTGAATGGCCTGGCGCTCAGCGATCGGTTTACCGAAAGTTACTCGTTCTTTAGCGTATTCTATAGCCATTTGCAGCAATCTTTCCGCAGAACCGACAGCACGTGCGCCCACGATCCATCTTGCAAACCCAATCCATTCTAAGCCTAGTTTATAACCGCCATGCACTTCCCCCAAGATGTTTTCTTCGGGTACCCTGACATTATCAAAAACTAAACCGGCCGGTCCCCATTCTCCCATCGTATTGATATATTCTGATCTCCAGCCCATATCACGGTCTACAATGAAACAGGTTACCCCTTCCGTCCCGGTTGCTTGATGACGTTCTTTGTCAGTTACGGCAATGACCATGACGAAATCGGCATCATTTCCTCCAGTGATGAATGTTTTTTCTCCGTTAAGCACCCATTCATTTCCTTCTTTTACTGCCGTCATTTTAATATTTCGCGTATCGGACCCAGCCCCCGGCTCCGTCATGGCAAAACAGGACTTTTTCTCACCATTAATAGTAGGGATCAGATATTTCTGTTTCTGTTCTTCATTTGCATAATAAAGGATGTTATCAGCCGAACCTCCAAAACTGAATGGTACAAACGTTTTTGACACTTCCATCAAGACAATTGCCATCATGAGCTGACCTAGGTCTGCCCCGCCATATTCCTCCGGGGTATTGATGCCCCAAAATCCGGCTTTTTTTGCTTTTTCCTGTAAATCTTTCAATGTCCCCTCTGGTAAACTAGGTTTCCCTGCCATTTCATTGCGAAGCACTTCATTTTCCAATGGAATCAATTCATTTTCCACGAATTTGCGTATTGTTTTTTGTACCATTTTTTGTTCATCTGATAGTCGTAAATCCATATTAACCCCTCCGCTTTCCAATTAGACTAGTTTTGATATTTTCTCTTCAATTGTCCGGTAATGATATTTTTTTGGATTTCGGACGTACCTTCATATATTCTGGTGATTCGGGCATCCCGATAGAAACGTTCAACTGGATAATCCTTCATGTATCCCATCCCGCCATGAATCTGTACGGCCTTATCAGCGATACGATTATATACTTCCGAACCATACAACTTAAGCATGGCCGCTTCTTTAATGATTTTTTCTTTCTGATCGACCATCCATGCGACCCTGTATGTGAATGAGCGAAGTGCTTCTATTTCCATTGCCATCTCGGCAATCATATGGGACACGGCTTGATGATCAATGATCGGGACATTGAATTGTTCACGTTCTGTGGCATATTTGGTAGAAAGATCGAGCAGATATTGACAGGACCCCAAATTACGGGCAGCAAGGCCTGCCCGGCCATTTGCAAGGATTTTCAAGGCATTTACATACCCTTGGCCGACGTCCCCCAGTACATTTTCAGCAGGAACCTCGCAATCTTCAAAAAATAATTCGGCCGAATGTGAGCCTCGAAGACCCATCTTCCTTTCCAGGCTACCAACTCTAAAACCCGGAAAATCCTTTTCTACTATGAATGAGGTGATCCCTTTCGCCCCTTTATCTTTGTCCGTAACGGCCATAACTGTAAAAATATCTGCTACATCTGCATTCGTTATATAATGCTTGGTACCATTTAAAATATATTTATCGCCATTTTTGACCGCCGTCATTTTGAGATTCGTAGCATGGGACCCCGCTGCAGGCTCAGTTAAAGCAAAAGCGCCAATTCTATTACCGCTTGCCATATCTGGTAGATATTTTTCCTTTTGCATTTCATTGCCCATTTCAACTATCCCTACCGTCCCTATACCGGTGTGAGCCCCAATCAGAGTGGTATATCCATTATGTGTTTTACCGATTTCCTCATATAAAGCACATTTTCCCACCATCCCGATTCCGAGTCCGCCATACCTTTCCGGGATACTAAGTCCGAATAGCCCGATTTCCTTCGATAAATTTATGATGGATTCCGGGATATGATCTTCATCCTCTATCTGCATGGAAAATGGATCGATTTGTTCCTCGATAAACTGGCGTATATTTTCTTTAAGTAGCAGGATGTCTTCATCCAAGCGAAAGTCCATTTGCATTCCCCTTTATCTGCGAATTGGTTGTTAACGCTTACATATTTAGTTCGAATGAGCGATATGTTTTTCTTGAAGCTTGCGTTTTAAAATTTTACCGACCGCCGTCTTCGGAAGTTCACTTTCAAATGTGATTGCTTTTGGGACCTTGAAGGCAGCGAGCTGCTTTCGGCAATAATCCTTCAATTCGTTTTCAGTTATTCTTTCACTTGGTTTTAGAACTACCGCTGCATGTACCGTTTCACCGCGATATTGATCGGGAACGCCAAAGACGGCAGCTTCCAGAACCTTAGGGTGGCTGTATAGTATATCTTCAATTTCAATTGGATAAATATTGAATCCACCTGCGATGATCATCTCTTTCTTCCGTCCCACAATGTAAAAGAAGCCATCTTCATCCATCTTGGCCATATCACCGGTATGCAGCCATCCGTTTTGAATCGTCTTCTTCGTCTCTTCAGGCATGCCCCAATAACCTTTCATTACCTGTGGACCCTTTATGACCAATTCACCTGGTGTATCAACCAAGAGGGCTGGCTCTCCTGTAATGCTGTCAATTATGGCGGCATCCGTATTGTGTATCGGAATCCCGATACTTCCTGGTTTTTGCAGGCCGCTGACTGGATTCCGGTGCGTGACTGGTGACGCCTCGGACAGTCCATAGCCCTCAGCAATCTTTGTTCCACTAAGTTCGTTAAACCTTGACAATACATGCAATGGCAATGGTGACGAACCCGAAACGCAAGATGTCAATGTATGCAAATCAAATGGATGGGACTGATAATATTGTAATAAAGCAATATACATCGTCGGTACCCCTGGAAAAATAGTCGGTTTAAGATTAGTGATAATATCGACGATCTCCGTTACCTGAAATCGGGATACAAGAATTAATTCCCCGCCATTATAAAACGTCAGGTTCATCCCTGAAGTCATGCCGTAAACATGAAATAATGGGGAAACGCCCAGTACCCTTTCCTTCCCCTTTTGAGTATTGATTCTTGAAGTGGCAGCACTTTGCAGCGTATTGGCTACGATATTACGATGGGTTAGCATCGCGCCTTTAGAACGCCCTGTCGTTCCTCCAGTATATTGGAGGACGGCGACATCTCTAGCAGGTTCAATCTCCACAGTGAAATCCGCCTCTGTAACAGATAGCAGTTTTTTTGTCATTTCACATTTGCCCTTTTCCAGCGACACGCTCAACACCTTTTCAACATCGGTTTCAGCTATGACAGCTTCAACTATGGGCAATAAATCGTCGAGTACAATGATGTGCCTTGCACCTGAATCTTTCAGGACATGCATTAATTCGTTCGCCTTATACATTGGATTGATTTGGACAACAATGGCACCATTCAAAAGAGTTCCAAAAAAACCAATTGGATATTGGGGACAATTAGGAAGCATGATAGCCACACGATCTCCCTTTCCAATCCCTTCATCAGCAATCAAGCGGGCACATTTTTTCACTAACTTCCCCAACTCTGAATATGTATACCTTTTCTCCATGAACGTTACCGCTGTATTATCCGAATACTGTTCGACTGATTGAAAAAATAGTTCTGTCAATGAAATTTCAGGAATTTCAATCTCTATTGGATTTCCGGACGGGATATGCTTTATCCAAGGTCTATCCATTTGTCCTCCCCTTTCTTCATTCAAAAATAAAGAAGTCATACTAACAACATGCAAGGAGTGTGCCAAAAATAAATCGTTTTGATACGTTGATTCAGTTAATGCTAAAATTCAAAATTGAATTATTTGCTGCGTTCTTAATAATTTTAGGTTCATAATACTAGGATTTAAATTTGACTCAATAAGTCATTTTTGAATTAAGACATTGCTTTCGTATAAAGACCCAACTGTAGTGCTGGCCTGTGGATATACTGATCATTTTCAGGAAAATAAAACGGGATGCTGATCAAGGTCAGCATCCCGTTCAAAAAAATGATTCACTGCTCCATGGCGGTGTCATCTTCCAATGATATTTTCCATAATTCTTTCGCTTTTCCACTAACCGTTTCATCAAAAACAAATGATCCATTCGTATATCGATCATGATTTTTTAATGAAGCGGCATGTATCGTTTCAATGGTTCCCTTTTCGGAAAGAATGAATAGACTGTCGGTTTTGTTAATGATATCGAAACCAATGACCCTATGAGGATTCGATTTCAATTCCCTCAAGACCACGACACCGCGTTTTGCCCGGCTCGTTTTTTCAAACTCGGTTAATTTCATTTTCTTTATGGCCCCGCGCTGTGTAACGATAAAGATCGATTCTTTACTATCCTTGGCCAAAACCTTTCCGCCAATGACATAGTCATCTTCTTTCAAATTAATCCCTTTGACTCCTGCTGCCCGGACACCGACAACACTTACTTCTTCTTCATCAAACCATAAACCATAGCCATTATGAGTGACTAGGAAAAGGTCAGCCTGTCCATTCGTATGATGGACATCGACCAGTTCATCGTCACCTTTTAAATTGACACCCACCAGCGGTTTTGAATGACGCTGAGCTTTATAGGAAGCTAATTCTGTCTTTTTCACCATACCATTTTTCGTGATGAAAACTAAGAATTCCGGCATGGTAAAATCTTTGATTGGAATCGCTTTTATGATTTGCTCTTCCCTGTCGATTGGTATGATGTTAGCGATATGCTGACCGGTTTCCTTCCAGCGAATATCAGGAAGCTGATGAACTGGACAATAGAGGTAGTTCCCTTTGGACGTGAACAGCAACAGGACATCTGTTGTATTCATCTCCAGCCTCTGGAGCAGGCGATCGGAATCCTTCATGCCAAAATCAAGCCCTCCTGACGCTGCATAAGATCGTAACGATGTCCGTTTGACATAGCCTTCTTTCGTCACGGTAACCATTACGTCTTCACTCGCAATCAAGACTTCAAGATTTATTTTGATTTCTTCAATTTCTTTTTCGATTTTGGAACGACGTCCGTCGTCAAAGCCCTTTTTAATGAATCGAAGTTCTTTTTTAATAACTTGAAGAAGAACCTTTTCACTGCCAAGAATCTTTGTCAATTCCTCAATTTTGTCCTTCAATTCCGCTGCCTCTGCTTCAAGTGCTGTAATATCCGTATTTGTCAGCCTATATAACTGCAAGGAGACAATGGCTTCAGCTTGCGCTTCTGTAAAAGCAAATTTAGCTATGAGGTTATCTTTAGCGTTCCGTTTGTCTTTAGATGCCCGGATGACAGCGATGACTTCATCTAATATGGATAAAGCTTTCACTAATCCATCGACGATATGTGCCCTGTCATGTGCCTTTTGCAGCTCATAACGTGAACGGTTCACGATTACCTCTTTACGGTGTTCGATATAAGCATCGAGCATTTTAGGCAGGCTCATCAATGTTGGCCGCTTTTTATAAATTGCAACCATATTGAAATTGTAGGCAATTTGGAGATCGGAATTTTTATATAAATAATGCAGGACTCCATTTGCATCTGCTTCTTTTTTCAGTTCGATGACAATGCGCAGTCCTGTACGGTCGGTCTCATCCCTTACTTCGGCGATACCTTCCACTTTCCGGTCTAGACGGAATTCATCCATTTTCTTAACAAGGTTTGCTTTATTGACTTCATATGGGATTTCAGTGATGACGATTTGCTGTTTGCCGCCCCGAATCGTTTCCACTTCCGCCAACCCGCGAATGATTATTTTCCCTTTACCTGTTTCATAGGCCTTACGAATGCCCTCAATTCCTTGAATGATACCGCCAGTAGGAAAATCCGGCCCTTTAATGACAGTCATTAAATCAGCGACTGTCGCTTCCGGCTTATCGATTCGCATAATGGCAGCATCAATGACTTCACCTAGTTGATGTGGCGGGATTTCAGTGGCATAGCCGGCTGAAATTCCTGTAGAGCCGTTTACAAGCAGGTTAGGGAACATTGCAGGCAATACAATGGGCTCTTCTGAAGTATCATCAAAGTTCGGTACAAAATCGACCGTCCTTTTTTCAATATCCCGCAGCATCTCGGAGGCAATCGATGAAAGCCTCGCTTCCGTATACCGCATCGCAGCAGGCGGATCACCATCAATGCTACCATTGTTTCCGTGCATTTGGACCATGACCTTCCGCAGCTTCCAGTCTTGGCTCATCCGAACCATTGCCTCATAAACGGATGAATCTCCGTGAGGGTGATAGTTACCGATTACATTACCGACCGTTTTTGCGGATTTCCTGAATCCTTTTTCCTGAGTATTTCCTTCGACATGCATCGCATACAATATCCTGCGCTGCACCGGTTTTAAGCCGTCCCTTGCATCAGGAAGTGCCCGATCTTGGATAATATATTTACTATAACGGCCGAAGCGGTCACCAATTACCTCTTCAAGCGGCAAATCCCGAAACGTTTCTTCAAATACCATCGTTAATGACCTCCTCTTCAATCGACATATTTTCATTATCTAAAATATTCGATTCCTCTTCGAGACCAAAAGCGACATTGGCTTCAATCCACTTACGACGCGGTTCAACCTTATCTCCCATCAAAGTTGTCACACGTCTTTCTGCACGTGCTCCATCATCGATCTTCACACGTATCAATGTCCTTGTTTCCGGGTTCATGGTGGTATCCCATAATTGATCGGCATTCATCTCACCCAGCCCTTTATAGCGCTGAATCATATAGCCTTTCCCCACCTTGTCTATCGCTCCCTGGAGCTCCTCATCGCTCCAAGCATATTCAATGACTTCTTTCTTCCCTGTCCCTTTGCTCACTTTATATAAAGGGGGCAAGGCAATGTAAACCTTTCCTGACTCTATTAACGGCTTCATATATCGGTAAAAGAAAGTCAGCAGCAGCACTTGGATATGGGCCCCATCCGTATCTGCATCAGTCATGATGATCACTTTATCATAGTTAGTGTCCGGCGTATTGAACTCCGCCCCGACACCTCCGCCGATGGCATGGATGATCGTATTTATTTCCTCGTTCTTAAAAATATCCGCCAGTTTTGCCTTTTCCGTATTGATAACTTTACCCCGCAAAGGTAGAACTGCTTGGAAACGGCGATCCCGCCCTTGTTTAGCGGATCCCCCAGCAGAGTCACCTTCTACAAGATACAATTCATTTCGTTCGGGATTTTTCGATTGGGCCGGTGTTAATTTCCCGGAAAGGATGGCATCGGATTTTTTCCGTTTCTTCCCGCTTCTTGCGTCTTCACGGGCTTTGCGTGCCGCTTCCCTTGCCTGGAACGCTTTAATCGCTTTTTTAACCAATAGGGTACTTGTGGTCGGGTCTTCTTCAAAAAAGTAGGCTAGGTGCTCTGATACGATGGAATCGACTGCAGAACGGGCTTCGCTGGTTCCAAGTTTGCTTTTGGTTTGTCCTTCGAATTGAAGAAGTTCTTCAGGGATGCGCACTGAAATGATTGAAGACAAGCCTTCACGTATATCGGTACCTTCGAGGTTTTTATCTTTTTCCTTTAATAGCCCCATTTTTCTGGCATAATCATTGAATGCCCGTGTCATGGCCGTTTTTGCACCAATCTCATGGGTGCCTCCATCTTTTGTACGAACGTTATTCACGAAGCTTAGAATATTTTCTGAATAACCATCGTTGAATTGAAAGGCAAGTTCGACTTCGATCCCATTTTGTTCCCCTTCTAAGCTGACTACACTATGGAGTGTCTCTTTCTCTTCATTTAAATAATCAACAAACGCTTCAATGCCATTTTCATAGTGAAAAATTTCATTATGGTCGTTACGCTCATCCGTCAATTCTATCTTCATGCCTTTTAAAAGAAAAGCTGATTCGCGAAGGCGCTCACACAGGATCTCATAATTAAAAGTCGTCACCGAAAATATTTTAGGATCAGGCTTGAAGTGGATTTTGGTCCCAGCTTGATTTGTTTTGCCGATTTTCTCCAGTGTGGTTTCTGGCTTTCCTCCATTGAAAAAACGTTGTTCGTATATGAACCCGTCCCTCTTGATTGTCACGACAAGCCATTCAGACAACGCGTTAACGACCGAAGCACCGACTCCATGAAGGCCTCCGCTCGTTTTATATCCGCCTTGTCCAAATTTACCTCCAGCATGAAGAATCGTTAAAATGACCTCAGGCGTCGGTTTACCTAATTTATGCATGCCAATAGGCATTCCACGCCCTTTATCGGATACACTTACACTGTTATCTTTATGTATTTTCACACTAATTTGGTCTCCATATCCAGCTAAAGCCTCATCTACGGAGTTATCTACAATCTCGTACACTAAATGATGAAGTCCGCGTGCATCAGTACTGCCGATATACATACCGGGACGTTTTCTGACCGCTTCGAGTCCTTCCAGTACCTGAATTGCATCATCATTGTACTCGATTGTTTTTACTTTCTTTGCCACAGAAATTCCCCTTTCCTTACTAAACACAATTTCCGGGCCAAATCATACTGCAATGAAATGACTCACTAGCTTAACAAATCCATTAATACGTTATTATCATTATAACAAGTATAATACTTTCATGAACAAAGAACAAGTGTTCTATTTTTTTGTCCTTTTTATTAGCGTTAGCACATTTGTTTGGAACAAAACGTATCATAGCTACCATTCTAATTGTAGCGGTAAATTTTCATTTGGCAAATATACTTTCATATTTAAATCAAATTAAGCTTTAATGGCTTAATTTTGCCCGACCGCTCAATGCCCGCTATGGCTGCCTTTCAGTTTTTCTCCAGAAATAAAGCGATACCTTAAAAAAAGAGCGGAAGTTCCGCTCTTCATTTTACTTAGTAAGGGCGTGTTCGACTTTTATACATCGATTCATGATGACAGTATGTCCTTTTTCTTTCAAGAAATTATAGGCTTCTTCATTTTCCACTCCTAGCTGCGCCCAAAAGATATCTGCATCGATTTCTGCAAATTCCTTGGCTATCTCCGGAAGGAACTCTGAACGGCGGAAAACATTGACGATATCGACGTGCCCTTCAATATCTTTCAGGGCTTTTACTGCCTTTACACCCAGCACTTCAGCTACAGCAGGGTTTACCGGGATGATTTCGTATCCGCTATCCTGCATGGCCTTCGATACCATATAAGAAGTGCGCTCAGGGTTATCAGATAAACCGACGACAGCGATGCGCTTCGATTTTTTCAACATCTTTCCCATTTCTTCCCTGCTTGGATTTTCTATCATTCTTTTCAATCCCCTTTTATAATAAAATGTAATATTTGATTAAAGAGTATTCCTAACAAAGGTATTTTACAGAGAAAAGCTTTTTATTACCATTATTAAGAAAAATCATTATACAAGAAAGAATAAGTTTAGAAAAGGCATGACTCACTTAACTTTCTTATGTTCATACAGACTACCACGTATTGTAACAATTTATACAAGGAGGCATCGTTCATTATATATTTACGAAAATAAGGAAGTCTAAACCTTTTACCGTTCATGAACTTAACGTATATCAAAAGATGTAGGTCCATCAAGGAAAATTCATTTTTTTAGTGGATTTTTTTTGGACAGCCGTACCATTTTGTCACGAAAATGTTACAATAAGAGAAGCTTAACAGGTATTTCAGGGCTGTTTTTAGCTATTTCTACACGTTTATTTTTGAAAAAGGGAACAATCTTCCTTAAACGTGATAAAAAAAGAAGATTTTTCTTAAAGAAAGGGTAATAGAATGCTTACATTTATCACTATACTGGCTGCCTACCTGATCGGTTCGATTCCGTCCGGTTTAATAATCGGTAAAACATTTTACAAAATCGACATCCGGGAGCATGGCAGTAAAAATCTAGGTGGGACAAATACCTTCAGGACACTTGGTGTCAAGGCAGGACTAACCGTTACTATCATGGATATACTTAAGGGTACCCTAGCAACTTATCTGCCGTATATGCTAGGCGTGGAAATGCATTTATTGCTAGCCGGAGTTATTGCGGTAGTCGGTCATATGTTTCCCATTTTTGCAAACTTTCGGGGCGGAAAAGCCGTGGCAACTTCTGCTGGTGTCATTCTTGCTTATGAACCATGGTTTTTTGTCTTTGCCGTCATCATTTTCTTTATATCCTTATACATATCCAAATATGTCTCGCTTTCATCCATGATTGCTTGTCTACTTGCTCTCATCTACAGTTTAGTTTTTCATATTAAAGATTTACCGCTCATTATTGTAATCAGTTTAATAACGATCTTCATTTTTTACCGGCATCGCGCAAACATCAAACGGATTATCGATAAAACTGAACCTAAAGTAAAATGGTTATAAGAACATGTGCATTACCATGTGAAGATAGGCCCGTATGCAAGGGCCTATTTTCCATTCTACAATTCATTTGTAAGGCATGCCTCGAAACCTTTTCAGCAGCGCTCCGATTTCCTTGATGATTGACACTTTTCCCTGGATTGTCATTTCCATTTCTGCAATCCATTATATTCCCTTTGATGATTCCGATTATTTCATTGAAGGAATTTTCCGTTAATCCAGATTCCTTCTCACCTGCTTGAACCACTTCTTTGACACTTAGGGCAGAATCAACAACATCTTTCATGTATTCATTTGATGATTGCACGATTTCATCTATTCCAGCTATCGACTTTTTAGTCTGTCCAGCAAGTTTCCTGACCTCTCGAAACAACCGCAAATCCATTACCATGTTCAGCTGCCCGCCTCGATGGCTAAGTTCAATAAAAGGCATCAAAAACTCCCTCGACCTGGGGTACGCATTGCCTCTCTAAAATATTGAACAGCTTTAAATCGTATTCCGTTAAATCGATGATATTAACCTGAAGTTTCACCTGTTCACTGCTTACATCCAATATGCCATCTGTTTCATTTGAAACCAGTGCTTCACTTTTATGAAAACCCATATCCCACTCCCCGGATTTTGTAAATCCCGACAAAGTTAATCCATTATACCCGACAATAAAATATGATTCTTTATACCTGTTTAATTGAAATTAATTCAGGTTACCCTCAAAAAAAGTGATTCTTTCAGTCTATTTATATTTCATTCTGGACTCCACACGATTCTTTTGTCAAGGTAAAAGGGCCTGAGTCATTTCTACATTAACTTCCAAACGAATAAATCGTTTGGAATTCGTTTAGTGGAGAAAGAGTCAAGTAAGGATTGAATAATTGTTAAACAGGGGCTACACTGGAACTAGTTATTACATATCGATAGGAGAAAGTGCCATGAAACCATTGCAAATATCACCGGAAACTGCATTAAAGTTATCCAAGTCACTAAATCTGCCTTTAGAGCAAATCATGCATATGCCTACACCAGTCTTGCTGAAAAAGCTTGCCGAGGCTGAAGCAAAAGAAAAAGGCAATACAAAATAGCTGCAGGAATCTGCAGCTATCATTTTGTAGACAAAAGGGGTTCGGAATTAAAATATTCTGAACCCCTTTTGAAATCCCCTTTGAATTTTCGCCTAAAGTTAAGAGATTGCGGCTCTACAAGCCCACATGTTAGGCCATTTTTGGACCTCGCCATGTCCAATTGGCCATCTTCTTTAAATGAATGGCAGTGAAAGTTAGCGTCGCCTGCACTGACAATTTTTTAAGTCCCCTTAAAGTAGTCCAACGCATACCATGCTTTTCTTTTGCATCTGCGAATACACGCTCAAT